>JBAUVJ010000614.1:0-10032 GCA_049583165.1 Candidatus Sulfotelmatobacter sp.
GAATTAACATCGGCCGATCGAGTTCTAGTGATAGTCCACGATCTCTACATCGAACGCATTGCCGGATCGCCAAACGAAGCACACCCGATACTGATGGTTGATCCGAATGCTGTGCTGACCGGCGCGATTTCCGCTGAGCGCCTCCAAGCGGTTGCCTGGCGGAACCTTCAAGTTATCGAGTGTTACGGATGCGTTCAGGATAGAGAGTTTCTTGAAGGCCCGGCGGTGAAGATCATGCGGCAGGCGGCGGCTCTTGCCAGATTGCCACAGGCTCTCGGTTTCCGGGTCGCGGAAACTCGCAATCATCGTTTCATACTAACGCCAGCGGTAGTATTGTCAAGCGTTAGTATGTCAGGACGCCGTGGGTCGCGGCGTCAACATTCAAGCAAAAACGACGGACAAGAGTATGTGTCCCACCGGCTATTCAACCCCCAGCTCTTTGGCCAGAGCCTTCCATTTACTATCGACCAGTTTCTTCGTCTTTGCGTCCATCACAATTTCATCAGGCCACGGCCGCCTGAAGCCCTCCGTCGGCCACTTCCGCGTGGCGTCGATGCCCATCTTTGAGCCGTAGTTGGGAAGGCGGCTGGCGTGGTCGAGAGAATCGATGGGGCCGAGGGTGAATTGGATGTCGCGCTCGGGGTCGATGTGGTTGAGGACTTTCAAGGTTACGTCGGGGATGTTTTGTACGTCGACATCCTCGTCGACCACGATGATGACCTTGGTGAACATGGCCTGGCCAAGCGACCAGATGGCGTTCATCACTTTGCGGGCCTGGCCGGGATAGGATTTGCGGATGGAGACGATCATGAGGTTGTGGAAGACACCTTCGATCGGTAGATTGATGTCGATCAATTCAGGGATGGTGAGGCGCATCAGCGGAAGGAAGACGCGCTCCACGGCTTTGCCCATATAAGCGTCTTCCTGGGGCGGTTTGCCAACGATGGTGGTGGCGTAGATGGGATCTTTGCGATGCGTGATGCAGGTGACATGGAAAACGGGGTAGAGATCGGCGAGGGAGTAGAAGCCGGTGTGATCGCCGAAGGGGCCTTCGGTGCGGAGTTCGTCGAGGTTGACGTAGCCTTCGAGAACGATTTCGCTGGAGGCGGGGACTTCGAGATCGACGGTTTCGCATTTGACCAGTTCAACCGGTGCGGCGCGGAGGAAGCCGGCGATTAAGTATTCTTCGACATCTGGAGGCGCGGGGACGATGGCCGAGAAAGTCACGGCGGGGTCAGTGCCGATGGCGACCGCGACTTCCATGCGGCCGGAGGGGTTATCTGCCAAGGCTTGGCCGCCGGAGGTGCGGGCCATGAGGTCGACGGCGGCGGAGTGGTTGCTGCGGGAGGAGTCAAAATCCCCACCCAAGCCAAAGGACGGCTTGGATGGGGCACCCTCTGGGTTTTTGCTGTCGGCATTCGTCGCATTGCGCATACGCTGGCGGTAGTGTTCGGCGGCTACTTTTTGGCGCTGCCAGTGAGCGCCGGTGGTGGTGGCGTCGTAGACCTGGAGGCGATACATGCCTACGTTTCGTTTGCCGGAGTTGGGGTCGCGGGTGACGACGCAGGGAAGCGTGATGAATCGTCCGGCATCTTGCGGCCAGCATTGCAGGATGGGGAAGTCGAGCAGGGAGAAGTTGTCGCGCTTGATGACCTCTTTGCAGGGGCCGGTGGCGACGGTCTTGGGGAAAAACTTTCCGGCCTCGGTGAGCAGCGGAAGCATTTTGAGTTTGTCGAGGAAACCTTGCGGAGATTTCACATCCATAAACATGCGGATGCGTTCGCCGAATTCATCGAAGGAGTTCACGCCCAAGGCCAATTTCATGCGGGCTTCGGAGCCGAACTGATTGATGAGAACTTGAGAGCCGGGATGGCCTTTTACGTTTTGGAAGAGAAGGGCGGGGCCGCCGGGATTTCCGCGTCCGTGATTCCCACCCTTCGACTCGCTCAGGGCAGGCTTTCTCGCAAAAGAGGCGAGAAGTGGGGCACCCTCGGCTGTGATAGCGCTGGCACCCTTGCTGACACGGTCGGTGATTTCGGCGATTTCCAAAATCGGATCGACTTCGGTTCGAATGCGTTTGAGTTCGCCGGCGCGATCGAGGGCGGCGATCCATTGGCGGAGGTCGTCGAAGGGCAAAGGGAGTCTCCAGGGAACGGATGATTATAAACAGTTCTCCGCTAGAGTTTGCTGCGGAGCATGGTAATCACGTCGTCGGAGGTGATCACGCCGACCAGTTTGCCGTGATCGTCGACTACGGGGAGAGTGACGAGATTGTATTTGTCGAAAAGTTCGGCGACTTCGTTGTCGCTGGTGTTTTCCTGGGTGGAGATGAGCGGTTCGGAGGTGAGCGACAGCAGCGGCGTGGTGGCTTGGGCGAGCACAAGTTTCGCAAGCGGGACGGCGCCGGCGAGCGTGCCGTGAGAGTCGACGAGATAAATCGTGCCGACGGTTTCTACGCCGCCTTCGAATTCGCGTAACACGCCGATGGCATTCTCCACGGTGGCCGTGACCGGCAGAGCAAGGAACTCTGTGGTCATGCGGCCGGCTGCGGTTTCTTCGCGGTGCTCGAGGAGCTCAACGACCTCCTGACTAGCCGCGGGCTCCATCTCGACCAGGATCTGCTCGGTGTGATCCTGCGAGAGATCGGCGAGGAGATCGGCCGCGGCGTCGGGGTCCATCTCCTCGACGATTTCGGCGGCGCGCTCGGAATCCAGAGATTCGACAATCGCTTTCTGAATCGTGGGTTCGACTTCTTCCAGAGTTTCGGCGGCAACATCTTCATCCAGAGTGCGGAAGACGGCCTCGCGTTCGTCGGGGGCGAGGTCTTCAACGATGTCGGCGATGTCGGCTGGATGCAGCTTGGCCAGGCCTTCGTTAGAGATTTTCAGTTTGATGCGGCGCGCGGGGTCGGTTTCGATGAGATCGACGAAGCTCCATGGAATGGCGCGGAGTGGAATCTTCTGGAGCAGGACTTGGAGGGCGGCGCGGGGTGCGAGGCCGCGGAGCAGACGGCGGACGGCGCCACGGGTGCCGATGTCGACCGCAGTGATCCGCAGCGTAGTGTGCGCGTGTCCAGCTTCGGTGACCGAATCAATCTGGAGTTCGACATCGTTGACGCGGACGACTTTGCGACCATTGATGTCGATGACCTGCTGATCGAGGAGATCGCGTTCGAGAAGAAATAATCCCTCGGAGCCGTTGGCGGCGGGCCAGTCGGCGGAATTGGTGGAGGTATGAATGTTGGCGTCGATCGAGGCAATGGCGGAAAAAGGCAGAACGCGGTTGCCGATCTTGGTCTTGACGATCAGAGACGCGATGCGGGTGCGGTCTTCCTGAGGGGCAAGCGTAGCCTCGCGCACGCGGCCGCTCGCCGCGCCAGACGGGTCATACACCGTGGCGCCGAGAAGGTCGGAAAGAGGCAGCGTGTTCATCCCGCGTAGAGAATAGCGGAATTTGGCGGAGGAGAGAAAGGAATTTCGCTGGGCCGGGAAACAATTGTTCCGAGCTGCTATGGGTCACCTTAAATAGCGGCATGACCGCGATGCGCTAAAGATCAGAGTAACGAGTGAGAACTGTGGATTTTGCCGGGACACCTCCGGTGGTGCGGCCATCGGCTTGCCTGACCCACTGCTATTTCAGCTTTACAAAGAGCAAAACGAAGATCGCCCAAACTCCCACGGTGACGGGAAACTGCACCACGGCGGCATCGCGCATAACTCCTCCGCGTGGCAGAGTGTAAGTAAGGAACATCATGGCCAGAGCAGTGAGGACACCCAGGATCAGCTTGCTTTTCCAGTTCATGACGGGTTTGATCTCGCTTTCTTTTTACCGGGACTCAGGTCTCGCAATGGGGGGGAGTATACGCGGAGAAGGCAATCGGAACAAGAGATGCGGCTCATGGATGCAATCAGGGAATCTTGATCACTGACATTGAAGCCATCAGCCTGCCAACGACCTGAGCAACCGATTCCAGGTTTTTCAGATCGGCGGAAGTGAAGTCGGGCCCGGCGGCTTCCAGGCGCGGGGCCTTGCGGGAGATTTGGATGACGCCAATTACGTCGCCATTGCCGGCGAGAACCGGCGCCGACATGAGCTTCTGAATGACCTGGGCGTCCAATCCGGTATCGCCAAGCTTGACGAGTTCAAAAACGCTGAAATGTCTTACCTGCGCAAAGCCGTTGAAAACCTCGCCCTGCCGGGTGCGCGCGGTGCGGGCTGCCACGGCCGAGCTGGAAAGAGGAATCGCCCCTGCCGTTCTCAATTCGGCGGGGTACAGGAAATTGAGCAGGCTTCCGGTCAGCTCCAGGAGAGCGACTTCGGTTTGTTGAACGCGGAAAATCTTGGCCACCGCGAAGCAAATCGACTCCGGAGTGGTCCCCGCCAGGTCGAGTTGCTCAAGCTGTTCGATTCCCAACATTCATACCAAGGATCGCTCAGGAAATCGGGATCGGCAAGGTAACCAACGTGCCTTTCTGCCGGAACTTGCGAGCTCCGGTTCGCCGGACTGCCTATGGAGCCTCATGAGGGCAATACTGTTGAAGAGAGCGCTGGCAGAGGCTTCGGTTCACAGACCGTATAATCAGCTGAGTGCGGCTTCTTTTCGACATCTTCGGGCAGACCCTTCGAACGCTGTGGGGGCACAAACTACGCTCGTTTCTGACCATGTTTGGCATCGCCTGGGGAGTGTTTTCACTGTTGCTGCTGGTGGGGTTGGGCGAGGGATTCCGGTCTGGCAATAAAAAGCAATTCGACACCCTGGGCGAGAATGTGATGTTTATCTGGTCGAGCCGGGCTCCGATGATGCAGGGGAGCTTTACGGCTTTGCGGCAATACTACCTGACCTACCGGGACTATCTGGACATTCTGCGGGACTGCAAGAGCGTGGGAACGGCCGCGCCGGTGATCCGGCGGAACGACATTCGAGCGGTGAGCGATTTCTACCAGGCGAGCGGCCAGATTTTCGGAGTGCCATCGATGTTCAACAAAATTCGATACCTTCCGATTAAGGAAGGACGATGGCTGAACCAAATGGACGAAGGACAGAAGCGGGCCGTGATTGTGCTGGGCGATGAGGCGCGGCGGACTTTGTTTTCCGGGCGGGCGGCGGTGGGGAGCACGATTCTGCTGAATGGCGTGCAATTTGAAGTCATCGGAACGCTGGTGCGGATTGGACACGGCGATAACAATACACAGAACCTTCAGTGCTATATGCCGTTCAGCACGATGCACCAATACTTTCCGCCGACTAATGTGGGAGAGGCGACGGATGTGATCAACATTATCGAATACCAGCCGAAGACGCGCGCGCTGCACGAAGTGGCGAAACAGGAAGTGCATCGAGTGATTGCCCGGAATCACGGATTCGACCCCAATAATCCGGATTCTTTCGACGAGTGGGACACGGTGAATACGGTTGATCAGGTGGGAAAGATCTTCGACGCGATGAATGTGTTTCTGGGTAGCGTGGGGCTGGTGACGCTGGGGCTGGGGGCGATTGGAATCATCAACATTATGCTGGTGGCGGTTGCCGACCGTACCCAGGAAATTGGATTGCGCAAGGCGCTGGGAGCGACGAATGCGAGCATCATGTTCCAATTTTTTGTGGAAGGCGCATTTCTGACCTTGCTGAGCGGATTGACGGGAATCGCCGCAGCGGCGGGAGTCATGGCGGTGTTGGCCGGAGTGTCGCTGGGGGACGGTTTCGATCCGCCGAAGCTGGTGGCGCGGACGGCCGTGCTGGCAGTGGCATCGTTGGCGATTGCGGGAGTGGCGGCGGGATTGTATCCGGCGCGGCGGGCGGCATTGCTGCAACCCGTGGAGGCTTTGCGGAAAGAGTAGGGTGAAAGTCCCTCAGGGCTAAAGCCCATGCGTTCGGTCAGTTAAACGGCACGACTAAAGTCGTGCCCCTTCAAAACGTTTATGCATCGGGATTTGTTAGGGCAGGCATTTGCGGCGATGCGGCATGATCTGCGCAAGACCACGCTCACTATGGCGGGGATGGCGTGGGGGATTGCGACGGTGGTTTTGCTGTTGGCTTATGGGAATGGGTTTGGGCGCGCGATCGAGAATATTTTTCAGAGTTTTGGGGCGACAGCGGTGGGAATTTTTCCGGGGCGAACTTCGCAACAGGCGGGCGGGAACAAGGCGGGAGTGCAAGTTCGGTTCACCAACGACGACATTGAGCTGATGCGGAACAATGTGCCGTTGTGTAAACACGTGGTCCGGATGTCGCAGAAGGATTCGTCGGTGCAAAACGGAAACCGGACGTTCACCATGCCGGTGGTGGGAATGGATCCGGCGATCGAGGAGATATGGAATCTGGACGTGGGCGACGGGCGTTTTCTCGACGATGAGGACAACGAGCGGCACAGGCTGCTGGCGGCGATTGGCTCCGAGGCCAAGGACAAGCTGTTTTCCGGCGCGCCCGCCGTGGGTCAGGACATTCGAATCGATGGCGTGGAGTTTCAAGTGGTGGGAGTAGTGAAGCCGCGCATGCAGGAGGGCGATGACGACGATAACCGGACGATCTACATCCCGTATAACTCCATGAACGTGCTGAAGGACAATCATTATCTGGATGGGATCTGGATGGACTCGCAGGGGCTCAATCACGACCGGTTGGACCAGACGGTGCGGGATACGCTGGCGGCGGCGCATAGTTTCAAGGCGGACGACAAGCGGGCTCTTTTTGTTTTCGACGCGCAGAAGCAACTATCGCAGTTCGGCATCATCTCATTGGCGCTGAAAATATTGCTGGGATTTATCGGGAGCCTGACGTTGGGCATCGGCGGCGTGGGGCTGATGAACATGATGCTGGTTTCGGTGACGCAGCGCACGCGCGAAATTGGTGTAGAGAAGGCGCTGGGAGCCAGGCGGCGGGATATTTTGTTTCAGTTCCTGGCCGAGGCGATGGCGATTACGGCGGTGGGTGGCGCGCTGGGGATTGCGCTGTCGTATCTGGTATCGGTGTCGCTGGGGCGAATCACGTTTTACAGTGCGATGGCGAAGCACGCGGAGGCGGCCGATATCCGGCTGATTGTGTCGCCGATGATTCTGCTCGTGGCGGTGGGGATATTGGCTGTAGTCGGCGTGGTGAGCGGGATGGTGCCGGCAATGCGGGCGGCGGGATTGGATCCGATTGAAGCGCTGCGGTATGAGTAGCGAGTGCTGAGTAGCGAGCTGCGAGTACCTGGTTTCGAGTGCTGGACGATGATATGTCCGATGACATTTTGAGTTTGGCGCCACCGAAGGCTGATGTACGAGTCGCCTATGGGAGCGATGCGAATCAGTTTCTGGATTTGCGGATGCCGAAGACAAAGGGGCCGCATCCGCTGGCGATTTGCATTCATGGCGGGTACTGGCGGGCGAGATACGACCTGGAATATTTGGGGCATTTGTGCGCGGCGTTGACGGAGAAGGGAATTGCGACCGCGAATTTGGAGTACCGGCGCGTTGGAAATGCGGGCGGAGGATGGCCGGGAACGTTTGAGGATATTCGGACGGCGCATCAGTTTTTGATGCAGAAGAACCGGCAGTATGACTTTGATACGCAGGGTGTGATGGTGCTGGGACATTCGGCGGGCGGTCAGCTTGCGCTGTGTTTAGCGGCGCACGAGGCCGGGGTAAAGGCGGCGATTTCGTTGGCTGGAGTTATTGGTTTACAGCGGGCTTACGAATTGCATTTGAGCAATGATGCGGTGGTGGAGTTTCTCGGAGGAACTCCGGCGGAGGTGCGGGAGCATTATCGGGAGGCCGATCCGATGAAGCTAGCGATTCATGCGCGGCAGTGGCTGGTGCACGGCCGCGGGGATGACATTGTGCCGCCGAGCTTGAGCAGCGACTATGTAAAGGAAAAGGTGAAGACCGGGGAGGATGCGCGGCTGGTGGAGATTGCAGGGGCGGGGCATTTTGATGTGGTCGATCCGCGGGCGGTGGCTTGGGTGGAAGTGGAGAAGGTCGTGGTGAGTGCAGGCGGTAAACCTTAAACACAGAGTGCACTGAGACCACAGGGCTGCAGGGGTAAAAAAGAAAAGCCGTCGAGCTTCGCTCGATGGACAGCCGGGGGCGGCTGTCCCCACATGGACATTGCCGCTTCGCGAATTTCAAGCGACTTTGGGATTGTTGGTTTGCTGACGGCCAGAGGAATGCTCGGGACTGTTGCCGGGCTCGGGGAAGTCGGAATCAGCATCTTTCAGGATTGGGTCCTGATCGCGGTGACCGAGTTGCTCTTCGAGGCCGGCGTTGCCGTCATGGTGATGTTCAGGAATTTCGGTCGCGCCTTTGGCGCGGTCGGGATCGTTGTCGGAAATCTTGGTCACAGCACAAACTCCTTATCAATATCAATATCAATGCGGTAAAAAAAATCTGCTTCTAAGTTTTGCGAGAGCTGAACTATTCACCCGAGTGTCCGGTGGAGGCGACTCCGAGCTTTCGAAGGCGTTCCCGCGCCTGTAGGGCTTCGGGGGATTTTGGGTAACGCTGGATGACGTGGCGGAGTTCCTGCACTCCATCGTCTTGTTTGCCGAGTTCGATCAGCGAAAAACCTTTTTTCAGCTGCGCGGAAGCGACTTTGGTTCCGGTGGGAAAGTTCTGCAACACCTGGTCGTAGCTCTGCGCAGCCTGCTGATAGTTTCCCTGGCGGAATTGAATTTCGCCGAGATAGAAGTAGCAATTTCCGGCGAGATCGGTGTTGGGATAGAACTTGATGTAATCGGAAAATTCCTGGGTGGCGAGATCGTTCTTGGCGCCGTTGTAATCGCGTAGGGCGTTGTTGTAGAGAACGTCAGGCGGAGGCGCCGCGGCCATAGCTTGCTGCTGCGCTTGTTGCTGGGCGGTCGCAGCGGCGGTGCTTTGCTGCGTAGCCTGCATGTCTTCGAGTTGTTTGCTGACTTTGGCAAGCCGGGCCTTGAGTTCGTCGAGACTGTCGTTGAGGGCTTGGATCTGGCCGGAAAGCTGGTCGACATGCGAGGACGAATCGCCTTGCTGCTTCTGCAGCGTCGATTGCAGGGCGGTGACGGCGGCGGCAACTTTGTTGACGGCGTCAGTATCGCGCTCGACCAGATTGTTCATGACGCCCATGCGCTCGTCGAAGCTGCGCTGCATGGCGGTCATCTGCTCCTGCAGTTGCTGGACCTGAGTTTGCAGTTGAATCATTTCCTTGCTGGCGCCCCAGGCCGGGCTAACAGCCAGCCACAGCGTGGAGAGCAGGGCGAGAAGAGTGGAGCAGCGTCGTAGTAGTGTCATAGGCGAAAGGTTCCTGAATGTATTTTAGACGGGTTGGAGGCGTTGCGGGTTGGGAAGATGATCGGGAACATGGGAAGGCAGGGGCGGAGGCTGCTCCGCCCCTGGCACCGAAACGCTCCACTTCTACGGCTGATACTACTTCTGATAGACGAAGTGGCCGCGGCGGTTCTGCTGCCAGCAGGCCTCATTGTCTTCCATGCAGAAGGGTTTCTCCTTGCCATAACTGATGGTCTTGATGCGACTGGCGCTGATGCCGGCCGCGGTCAAGGCGCTCTTAACGGAACTGGCGCGCTGGTCGCCCAGAGCCAGGTTGTATTCGGTTGAACCGCGGTCGTCGCAGTGTCCTTCAATCGTAAAGCTGATGTTCGGATGCTGATTGAGGAAGGCCGTATCGGTTTGTATGGAAGCCTGCTCATCGGCGCGAATGTCGGACTTGTCATAGTCAAAGTAGATGTCCTTGACGCTCTGCCCGAACAAGTCCTCGTCGGTCGGCGATGGGGTGGCGGCTGGCGGGGGCGGCGGCTGGGTGACAGTGAGACGCGTGCTGGCCTCCTGACTTCCGCCGGAGCCTTTGGCGACCAGGTGATAGGTGGTGGAGTCGGCAGGAGTGACCTGCTGCGATCCGCTGGCCTGGACGGCGCCGATGCCATCGATGGAAACGTCGGTGGCGTTGGAGGTCTGCCAAGTCAGGGTGGCGGATTCACCCTTCTGAACCGTATCGGGGCTGACGGAGATAGCAGCCGTAGGCGATGCCGGTGGCGGCGGAGGTGGTGGCGGCGGCGGAGCTAC
>JBAUVJ010000615.1:0-16059 GCA_049583165.1 Candidatus Sulfotelmatobacter sp.
GTAGATGCCATTCGCAAGCACAGCCTCAAATATCCGGCGGATCGCCGCCGCAGCTTTATTCGGAACGCTGACGATCGCCTGTTGGGGCCAGGAACCGCCTGCCGCGCCCATACCGCAGAATACTCCAGAGACGCGGCCTCTTCCGGTATTGAACTATTCTCAGCCGGTATCGCACTTTCCGAATCCGATTGGGCCCTACACGCCGCGGCACCTGGCAGCACCCAATCTAGCCAACACAGCCCGAATCGATTCTCTGATGCACGATGGCAAGTTGTATCTTTCTCTGAACGACACTATCGCGCTGGCGATCGAGAACAACCTCGACGTGGCCATCGCCCGATACAACTTGAACATCGCAGACACAGACGTGCTTCGGGCCAAATCCGGCGCCCCAACCCTTGGAGTCAATACGGGCGTCGTGCAAAACACTCCCGGCGGAGGCGTTGGCGGACTCGGTGGCCAGGTCGGTTCCGGCACCGGCGGTACCACGCTTGGTGCGGGTGGAGCGGGAGCAGGAGCGGGCGGGCTGGTGGGTTCCACACTTGGCCTCGGATCGGTAATCACAAGTTTCGACCCGGTACTGACAGGGACGCTGCAGCAGGATCGTTTCCACATTCTCCCAACCAGCACCTTCAGTCCTGAGTCGCCTCAGAACACGACGACTGGGAATTTCTCCTATCAACAGGGGTTCTCCTGGGGAACCAGTCTGTTGGTAGGTTTTAGCAACACGCGAGTCACGACCGGCGATGCTCCTTTCAGCCCGCTGAGTCCGCAGCTGAATTCCAGTTTCAAGTTCCAGCTGACACAGCATCTGCTTCAGGGCTTCGGCTTTGCCGCCAACAATCGTTTCATAAGCATCGCCAGGAATGACCGCGAACTCTCCGATGTCGCCTTCCGTCTGCAGGTAATCACTACGGTGAACCAGATTCAAACGATGTACTGGGATCTGGTTTACGCCTACGAAAACGCCCGGGTACAGAAAGAATCGCTGGCATTCGCCGAGAAAACGCTGTCCGATACCAAGAAACAGGTCGAAATCGGCAGCCTTGCACCCATTGAAGTTGTGCGCGCTCAGAGCACGGTAGCCCAGGACCAGCAGGCAGTGACGGTTGCCTTGACCAACCTGCAATTAGAGCAGTTGCTTATGAAGAACGCCCTCAGCCGCACCCTGCGCGATCAGACTCTCGCGGGCGCGGAAGTGATCCCAACTTCCACGATGGAGGTCCCGGAAAACGAGGCAGTCCAACCCACACAGGACCTGATCGCCGACGCCTTGCGCCATCGCGCCGATTTAGTGGAGTCCCGCATTCAGCTGAATACCACCGAAATAAGCAATAGGGCCGTGCGCAACGCGCTGTTGCCTTCGCTGGACCTTTTTGCTTACTATGGAGGATCGGGATTGGGCGGTTCTCAGAACCCCACAAATCTGTGCGCGAATCAACCGCTAGCCGAGCAGGAAGAGGGTTTTTGCGCAGGACCGAATGCCGCTGCCGGAGGCCAAACTTTCATCCCGGTCGCGAGCAACACAGCCTACAGTGGGACCCTCAACCAGCTCGTTAACTCTGCCGCTTCCGATAAAGGCGTGGGTGTGACTCTCAACATTCCCCTGCGCAATCGGGCGGCCCAGGCAGTGCAGATCCGATCGGAGCTGGAGTTCCAGCAGGCCCAGATGCGCTTGCAACAGATCGAAAACCAAATCAGCATCGAAGTCCGCAATGCCCAGTTTGGGGTCGAGCAGAATCGCGCCAGCGTAGCTTCGGCCCAAGCTGCGGTGGATTATGCCAAGCAGTCGTTGGATGCTGAGCAGAAGAAATATCAGTTCGGAACGTCAACCACCACTGCGGTCCTACAGACCCAGAGCGCTCTGGCAACGGCGGAATCGACTTTGATGTCGGCGATGGCTGCCTACGAGAAGTCGCGCGTCGAACTCGATCGCGCCGTCGGCATCACGCTTGACCATGCCGGAATCAACATCGACGATGCTGCCAGAGGCCAGGTCACGCGTATGCCGAACGTTCCCAACATCGCGCCGCTTAAGGATTCGCCTTCGGCGGCGCCGCAAGCCGCAACTCCGCAGCCGCAGTGAGAACTCTAAGGAACATAACAGGCGCGGTCAAGCGACCGCGCCTGATTTGTTTACTCAACAATTCTTTACAATCCTGCCTCCGTCTGCTTCGCATCATCCCGTTAAGATGGAATGACGCCTTTAACCACTTGCGTACAAGTTCGAGAATATCCCGTACTTCAACCAGCTGCATGACCGTTTCTTTCCGAGGAGACGACCTATGTTTTTGTTTTTATTTTTGCGTCGACTGACCGCGGCTTTTCCGATCCATACGTTGATGCTTGTCGCGGTCACATTCGTGGCCTGCATGCAATTGCCGCCCTCTTTGTGTGCGCAGAATGTACCCTCCGCTCCCACTCCGCAGACTGCGCCGCTCGCCGCGCCGCAAACCGTGCATTTGCAGGATTATTCCGTACCGCGCTCGTCGTTTCCTCATGTTCTGCAACCATACAAGCCTCAGGAGGTCGCGCAGCCTAACATGGGCAACTCACCGCGCATCGACTCTCTGATGCGCGACGGGAAAGTTTATCTCTCCATCGACGATGCCGTCGCGCTCACCCTGGAGAACAATCTTGATCTCGACATCGCCCGCTACAACTTAAACATTGCCGACACGGACTATCTACGCGCTAAGTCCGGCGCCAACATTCTCGGCGTCAACGCTGGTATCGTGCAGAACACTCCCGGCGGCGGCGTTGGCGGCCTCGGCGGCACCGTGGGCTCCGGCACCGGTGGTACCACGGTTGCGGCCAGTGGCGTGGGCACGGGAACCAACGGTTTGGTCAGCTCTACTCTCGGCATCGGATCGAACATCACCAGCTTTGATCCGGTCTTCACCAGCACGCTCCAGCTCGACAAGAATGACAGTGAATCGATCAGCGTTCTGAGCCCCGTCCCGGTCGTGGGACAGAACACCTATACCGCCGACTTCGCCTACACTCAGGGATTCCAGTGGGGCACGGCTTTCTCTGTGGGATTCGACAATACCCACATCGCCACCAATAATCCGACCAGCCTGCTGACGCCGGCAATAGGTTCGAATTTCCAGTTCAAGATCACGCAGAACCTTTTGCAAGGTTTTGGTTCGCTTCCCAACCTGCGCTTTGTGCGTATTGCAAAAAATAATCGCGAAATCTCGGACGTCGCTTTCCGCTTGCAGATCATCACTACCGTCGATCAGATCGAAAACATGTATTGGGATTTGGTCTACGCCTATGAAAATGTCCGCGTGCAGCATGAGGCCCTCACCTATGCGCAGAAGGCCCTCGACGATTCCAGGAAGCAGGCGAAAGTCGGCACCGCTCCGCCCATTCAAGTGGTGAGCTCGCAGAGCACGGTCTCGACCGACGAGCAAAACCTGATCCTGGCGCAAAACAATTTGCAGCTTGAGGAGTTGCTGATGAAGAATGCGCTGAGCCGCAGCATTGAAGATCCGACGTTTGCGGAAGCCGAAGTGATTCCCACTTCCACCATGCAACTTCCGGAACAAGAACCCGTCACGCCAACCCAAGATCTGATTAATCAGGCGCTCAATCACCGCGCCGAGCTGGTCGAATCGCGTATCGACCTCAATTCGCGAGACCTTAGCAGCAAGGCCGTCCGCAACGCCCTGCTGCCGACGCTCGACGCCTTCGCCTATTACGGCGGATCGGGGGTTGGCGGGAATGTGAACCCCACGGTGCTGCCGCCGGCTTGTAATCCCGCCGTTTCGAGCTGCTTTAGCGGTTCCAGCGCGCCGCCTCCCTTTGCCAACGGCGGCCCTGTCGGTTACGGCAGCACTCTCAACCAACTCGTCAATTCGACCGCGCCCGACAAAGGTGTAGGCCTGACGTTGAGTATTCCATTACGTAACCGCGAAGCCCAAGCCAACCAGGTCCGCGCAGAGTTGGAATATCGCCAGGCCCAGGTGCGCCTGCATCAGCTCGAAAATCAGGTGCGCATTGAGGTGCGCAACGCGCAATTTGATGTGAAACAGAACCGCGCCTCGGTGCAGGCGGCGCAATATGCGGTCGACTTCGCCCGCCAGACTTTCGACGCCGATCAACAGAAGCTGAAGGTAGGACTCACGACCACGACGGCAATCCTACAGGATGCTTCCGTCCTAACCACGTCCGAATCAAATCTTGTTTCGGCCAAAGCCGCGTATGAGAAGTCGTGCATCGAACTCGATCGCGCCACCGGGTTGCTGCTCGACCATTCCAACATAGACGTAGCCGAAGCCACGCGCGGCCAAGTCACGCATCTGCCCAGCGTGCCCTACGTTACTCCACGGCAGGATGTCTCTCCCGCGGGAACGAATCCGCCGCAACCAACATCACCTCAACCGCACTCATAGTTCACGCGCGCCGAGGGAGATACTTCGCCGTCAATTTTCTATCAGATGCTCGACGATGTATTCTTCCTCGCGTGACCTTGTCTGTCGTCATCATCACTCATAACGAAGAAGCGAACCTGGCCCGCACGCTGGAAAGCGTGAAGCCTCTTGTCGATGGCGGCAAGGGAGAAATCATCGTTGTCGACTCGGGCTCGACCGATCGTACGGTCGAGATCGCGACGTCCTTCGGCGCGAAAGTCTTCGTAGAAGAATGGAAGGGCTACGCCGCGCAGAAGAATTCGGCGATCGACAAAGCGACGGGCGATTGGATTCTCAGTTTGGATGCGGATGAAGAAGTTGATTCCGAGTTGATCGAAGAACTTACAGGGGATAGGCATGAAGCTCTGCCCGCGGGGAGTGGCTCCCGAGAATGGTGCCTGACGATGGGGCGAGGTTCGTCCGGTTTGGAGCGTCTCAAGGGGCAGCCTGCCGGATTTCTGATCCGCAGGAAAAACTATTTCCTTGGCCGATGGATTAATCACGGTGGCTTCTGGCCCGATCCCAAGCTACGTCTCGTCTGTCGTGGCAGGGGCAGGTTCGAGAATCGCGCGGTGCATGAGGACGTTCGCGTCGACGGGCAAACGAAATCAATTCCTTATGGCGCTCTAGTCCATCGCTCCTACCCGACACTCTCCGACTACATCGAGCACATGAACCGCTATTCATCACTGGGCGCGGAGATGGTCGTAGCAAAAAACCGTGGCCGAGTTCGCTTCAGCTTCATCAACATCGTGTTGCGGCCGCTGGCTACGTTTGTCTACAACTACTTCTTCCGCCTCGGCTTCCTCGATGGGCGCGAGGGTCTGCTCTTGCATCTCTACCACGCCGTTTATGTCTCGTGGAAATATGCCAAGGTGTGGGAACTGAGCCGCAAGCAGTCGCAATGAAGGCTTCAATAGGCGGACTTGAGCCCCCCAAGCTTTAATCACATTTCCCCGTTCGCCAATGTCTATCCTCTTCCCGCCGTTGTAATATGACGCAATAACTCCCATGAGCTCCACTCCCCCGCGCGCGGATATGCCGGACGTAGCTCCCACGGTGCAGCAGGACGTGGCGCGCATGGCCGCGTCGCCGGAAGTACGCTCGGCGTTCAACTGGCTGCGCACCCAGGAGCCGCAACTGGCCCAGTGGCAAATGGAGATGGCGAGGATTGCCGCGCCTCCGTTTGGCGAGTCGGCCCGCGGAGCATGGCTGGCAGAGCGCTTTCGCGAAGTCGGCCTCGACGATGTTCGCGTCGATGACGTTGGCAATGTGTTCGGAGTGCATCCCGGATTCGGACGGCGCTACGTGGCCCTGAGCGCGCACATTGACACTGTGTTTCCTGCAAGTACGCCACTGAATATTCGGCAACAGGGAAGCCGGCTGTATGGGCCGGGAGTCTCCGATAACGGCGCGGGCGTGACCGCAATGCTTGCGATCGCAGCGCTCTTGCGCACCGTGCGGCTGCGGCATGCGCTGCCGTTTGTGTTTATCGGAAACGTGGGTGAAGAGGGCGAAGGCGACCTGCGCGGCATGCGGCACATTTTTTCCACACCACGCTGGAAGGATTCCATCGCTTACAGCGTGGTGCTCGATGGCGCGGGAGCGGATACGATTGTCGCGGAAGCCCTGGGCAGCCGGCGTTTCGAAGTGATCGTGCGCGGCCCGGGCGGACATTCGTGGAGCGACTTTGGCGCGCCCAATCCTGTCGTGATTCTCGCCAAGGCCATCGATACATTTACCGCAACGCCCGTGCCCACCTCGCCCAAGACTACGTTCAACATCGGCGTGATCCGCGGCGGCACGTCGGTCAATTCGATTCCAGAGTCGGCCAGCATGAAGGTGGATATCCGCTCTACCTCGATGAGCGAGATGGAGCGCCTCGAGCAGACCCTGCGGCTGGCGCTGAATCGCGGAATTGAAGATGAGACGCTGGCGGCGGAGATGCGCTCTCCGCTCCAAAAGCGGCCTTCGGGAGTGAGCTGCGAAGTTGTGCCGATCGGCAATCGCCCGGCAGGAGAACTGGCAACGGGTGCACGCATTCTGCATGTAATCCGCGCCGTAGATATGCAACTGAATAACGCTGCGCAAGTACAGCGAGCCTCGACCGACGCCAACATTCCGTTGTCGCTGGGTCAGGAAGCCATTGCCATCGGCGGCGGCGGTTCCGGCGGTGGCGCACACACTTTGCAGGAGTGGTTTGACAGTAACGGACGCGAACTCGGGCTGAAGCGCATTCTGCTGACGATGCTCGCGCTGGCAGGAGCGGGAGAATAAATGGGGAAATTCGCGAGCTTGAGGAGTGAAGCTCCTCGAGAAAGTAGGCCTCTATTCGCAGCGCTGAAGCGTTGCGTCACTCAAAACCGGAACCACCAAAAAATCTCAGTCCTAACTCGGCGGTTGAGCGCCCTTCTCGGTACGGTCGCTCTCGCTGGTTTCTGCTGCATTCAGGGCCAAGCGCAGAATGCGAACAGTCAAACGCCGCAAGCTGCTCCAGGCCCGAGGGCCGATGTCATTTTTATCCACGCGAATGTTTACACCGGCGTTCCCGCGAACGCGCAGTTCAGTTCGATCCTCCGCGAGGAAGCTATCGCTGTACGCGGTGACCGCATTCAGGCAGTCGGAAAGAATACGGACATCGCAAAGCTCAAAGGCCCGCAAACCCAGGTCATCGACCTAGGCGGACACTTCGTCATGCCCGGTTTTAACGACGCGCATTTGCACCTGGCCGACGCTGGTCTGCAAAAGCTGAACGTAGATCTGACTGGAGTGAAGACGCTCGATGAACTTCGCGAGCGTGTTCTCGCCAGGGTGGAAGCCGCCAAACCAGGAGTATGGATTCTGGGCGGCGGATGGGATGAGACCACGTGGCCGGTAAAAGTTCTGCCCAGCCGCTGGGATCTCGACGAAATTTCCAGCGGGCATCCCGTATTTCTGGATCGAGTGGATGGTCACCTGGCCGTGGCCAATACGCGCGCGCTACAATTGGCGAGCGTCACCCTTGCCAGCCGCGACCCCGAAGGCGGCCAGATTGACCGCGACGCCAACGGCCAGCCCACCGGGATTCTGCGCGACACGGCGCAACACGCGGTAATGGCAGTGATTCCCCAGCCGACATCGGATGAACGGCGGCAGGGAATTGAAGTTGCCCTTGCAGATCTAGCCGCACACGGAATTACCTCGGCGCAGGATTATTCGCCGGACTGGCAGAATTTCCAGATCTACGAAGAGCTCGAGAAAGAAGGCAAGCTGACCGCGCGCATTTCCGAATGGCTGCCCTTCGACGATTCCATTGAGGAGTTGCAGAAAAAACGCGACTCGCACCCGCAATCCGACTTGATGCTGCACACCGGAATGCTGAAGGGCTTTATGGACGGCTCTCTGGGCGGCCACACGGCAGCGCTGCTTGCGCCCTATGCGGATGATCCTAAGACTTCCGGGTTGCCGCGCTACGAGCCGGCGAAGCTGAACGAAATGGCCAAGCAGCGAGTGCTGGCCGACTTCCAGCTTGGTTTCCACGCCATCGGAGATAAAGGAATTCAGATGGCGCTCGATGCATACGCTGAGGCTGAGACGTCCGCGCACGAGCAAAAAGTAAAAGCTGCTAGCGGCGGCGACGATTTTCGTCTTCGCATTGAACATGCGCAGGTCACGACACCTGCACAAATCACACGCTTCAAAGAATTAAGAGTAATCGCCTCCATGCAGCCCAGTCATGTTCTCACTGACATGCGCTGGGCGCAGGACCGGCTGGGGCCAAAGCGTGCCGCCACGTCGTATGCGTGGGCGTCCTTTCTGAACAAAGGCGTACCTCTGGCCTTTGGCACTGATTATCCAGTCGAGCCCGTCACTCCGTTTCGTGGCTTGTATGCAGCGGTGACGCGCAAAAGCGAGAACGGTAAACAGGAATATTTTCCCGAGCAAAAGCTGACCATGGATCAGGCTATTGCCGCTTACACAACCGGTTCGGCATTCGCCGAGTTCGAAGAGAAAGAAAAAGGCAAGTTGGCGCCGGGAATGCTCGCCGACTTCGTCGTTCTCGACCGCGATGTCACCGCAGCCGCAGCCGAAAAAGTGCTGGCCACTAAAGTGTTGCGCACCGTGGTCGGCGGCAAAACAGTGTACGAAGCCAAGTAACTTTACCGAGACAAAAGACGGCACAATACCGTTTTCGTGCGTCTAATCCACTTGGGATTGCATCTCTGCGACCCATCTACTTGGCAAAGCTCTGTTGTTGCGGCTATGCCTTTGTAAACGGGTATAATTGAGAGCGTTTACCGTCGTCGGAGGAAGCACATATATGGATTCGCGGGCATTTTGGCTGCGCCTGAAGACCCACGGCTGGGTCTATTCGTTCAGCATTGCGGTAACGCTGGCACTGGGTATTTTAATTGGCACGGTCGTTTCCTACGGGGTGAAAGGCAAAGAGGGGCAAAAGTCCTCGGATGCGACGCCCCTGACGGTTCCTTCTCCGAAGCAGCTCTCCGGCGCATTTTCGCAAATCGCCAAGACTCTGGGGCCGAGCGTGGTCAATATCAATACCGAGTCGACTGTAAAGAATCCGCACCGACGCCGCGGTGGGGCTCCCGATCAGAATCCCGATGATGATGACAGCGGCGGCAATGGTGGGATGGACGACTTCTTCAATCGCTTCTTTGGCGGGCAGGGAGGACCGAATGGCGATGCTGCAATTCGCGAGCGTTCGCTCGGTTCGGGCGTGATCGTCGATCCCAAGGGCTATATCGTTACCAACCGCCACGTAGTCGACAAGGCGGATCGCATTCGCGTTCGTCTTCAGGACGATCCGCCAGGCGTGCAGCACGACGCCAAAGTGATTGGCGAAGACCAGGAAACTGATCTGGCCGTCATCAAGGTCGATATGGACCGCGCAGTACCCTCCGCCAAGCTGGGCAACTCTGACAGCATGCAGGTTGGCGATTGGGTTTTGGCCATCGGCAGCCCGTTCGGGCAGGTTGGAACAGTAACGGCCGGCATCGTTTCCGCTAAAGGTCGAGATATCGTTCCCGGCCGCCAGTTCCAGACCTTCATTCAGACCGACGCCGCCATCAATCCGGGAAATTCCGGTGGACCGCTGGTCAATATGGATGGCGAAGTGATCGGCATCAATACCGCCATCCTGAGCGAGACCAACGCCTACGCCGGCGTGGGCTTTTCACTTCCTTCCAATACCGTGGCTGAGGTTTACAACCAGCTCATCGGGCCCGATCACCGCGTGGTGCGTGGCTCCATCGGTATTATGTTTGACGCAGTGGAGAATCCCGCCATAACTCGGGTCTACGGCGCTGGCACCGGCGTGACCGTGTCCAGTGTAGTGGCCGGCAGCCCGGCCGATCAGGCGGGACTGAAAGTCGGTGACACCATCACTACCGTCGATGGCAAGAAGGTCACCAAAGGATCGGAGTTGGTGGCGGATATCGCCTCGCGCAAACCTGGGGCTAAGGTTCAGCTCGATTTCCTGCGTAACGGCAAGAAGCAGGATACGACCGTCACCATCGCTGATCGCTCGAAATTATTCGCGGCGCGGCTAAACGACGACGAAGGTGGCAGCGACGAGAGCACGCCCAAGCAAGATAAATTCGGCATCACGGTGCGTAAACTCACGCCCGAGATGGCGGACCGGCTGGATATGACGTCGGGCAAGGGCGTCATCGTGCAGGACGTTAAACCAGGCTCATTCGCCGAGGATATCAACCTGGGACGCGGCGACGTGATCCTTGAGGTCAACAAACAGCCAGTCAACAGCGAAGACGATTTCTCCAAGGTGGAATCGAACCTGAAGAGCGGGCAAGACGTGGTTTTCCTGGTGCGCCCGCGCGGTGCAACTCGCCAGGATGGAACCATCTTCGTGGCCGGGACACTTCCGTAACGTCAGGACAACCCAACAGAACTGGCATTGCGTCATCGGATAAGAGATGATTGCGATGCCAGTGCCAGCTTTGTTGGGCTTTATTTTTGTGCGGCTCGATCGGCACAGCCAGTTAACGAATCGTTGAGGGTTTGCCGTTGGGAATAGAGCCTTATCCAAGTCCAAAGACCGCAACACGGTGGCCGGGCGCTACATGCGTTCTCGCGTTGGTGTGCATTAGTTTCTCTCCGGTCGCAGCGCGGGCTCAGACTGAATCTGGCGGTACGTCTACCGCCGCAAAGACGACAACCACCAAGACCACGGCCACCAAGACCACGCACCCCAAGCCGCGAGTGAAAGCTTATTCGTCCGCCTCGAAAGCACCTTCGCCCACGTCTGCCAAAAGCCATTCGGCAACTGACAAGACCACTAATAAGACGACTCAATCGAAGACCACTCTTGCCGCGCACAACGGTAAATCCGCGCACACAGTCTCGCGTAAGAATCCCAGTAAGAGTTCCAGAAAGAAAGCCGCTCGCGGCCAGCAGAAGATCGAGCCGGAGCGAGCCGAGGCGATTCAGGAGGCGCTGATCCGCGAGCATTATCTGAGCGGAGAGGCTGCCGGAACCTGGAACCAGGCCAGCGAAGACGCCATGCGCCGCTATCAAGCCGATCATGGCTGGCAGTCGAAGACCGTCCCTGACTCGCGCGCCCTGATCAGCCTCGGGCTCGGACCCAGCCACGACCACCTGTTGAACCCTGAAAGCGCGATGACCACCGGGCCGGAAGTTTCCCACGGAGCATCCGTCACTTCCTCGCAACCAAACCCGGTGGCGCACAGCGCCGAGCCGGGAGTACCTACGAGCACAACCCCCGCTGTCGATCCAGCGCCCGCCACACCTTCCGATCACAATGCGTCAGCGCCGCAATGAAGCAATTAGCAGCTGGCAATTAGCAGCTGCCAATTAGCGGTTAGATCGCCCAACTCTAGCGGCCGTTTCACACTTCTAGGAAATATCCATCTCTTGCTGTTGCTAATTGCCAACTGCTAATCGCTAACTGCTAACTGCCCGGCGTCTTCCGGTAGCTTCCCGTCACCGGCCGTGGAAAATAAGGCAACGGCTGCGAGTGAATAATGGCGGTCGGGTTTGCTTCCACCAGAGCCTCCGCAACATCTTCGCCGCAGATTTCAGCCGCAGCCTCCCGAGCCGCGGAAAGCACAGGTACGCGCTTCTCGGTATCGTGCGCATCCGTCGCCAGCACGTGGACTGCATCATGCTCCAGCAGCCACTGTGCCGCACGGCGCACGCGTTCACCCCAGAATCCGGTGAGCGCCGAACCCGTCATCTGGATCACGCAACCCTGCTCGGCCCACTCCACGACACGCTGCGGACTCTCGCGCAAAATCGGATTGCGTTCCGGATGCGTGATCACCGCCGTAATGCCGCGGTCGCCCAGTTGCGTGAAACAGTCCGTAATCTGTTGCGGAACGCTGTAGTTGCTCAACTCCACCAGCATGTAGTGCGACCCTTCGATGGCGTAGCGCGCCGGATTGGCCAGCACGTCCTGCATATTGTCGTAGGAAAGATGGAAATCGCATCCCAGGCTGAGCGCGATCGCATTGCCCACCAGTTGCTGCAAGTGCGCCACCAGCCCCTGAAGATAAGGCCGGTCATAGTGGTAGCGATCGTTGGCGTGAGGCGTAGCCACCTGGTGAGTGATGCCGTCGGCCGCGGCCATCCGGCACATTGCGACAGAGACTTCCCACGACTTCGATCCGTCGTCTACCTCCGGAAGAATGTGCGAGTGAATGTCAACCACGGTTGTAAAAACACCAGCGCGCTTGTGATGTAGTCCTTAGTTTGATTTAAGCAGATTCGAGTAGAAAGAGAAAGCGGAGAGAGTTGCTTTCACCAGACCGTTGGGACAGCACGTGAATTGCGGATTTGCGCATCTGCTGTGAGGAGGCTGAGTCCTTCCACCAGTGCCGTGGCCCCGATGATGCGGTCTGCGGGATCCTTCGGATAGCTGGCAGGGAGAGAAAACGCGCTTGCAGAGATGCGGGCTGTAATCGGAAGGATCACAAACCGTGCCTCGACTTCGTACAGGAAAGATTCCAGGCTGATAACGAGACCGATCTCCTTTTTGCGATACAGAGTGGAGAGTTCGTATAGCGTGAAATCCGAGATCGCAAGTCCTCGGTCTGCCTGGCGTGCCTCATCAAGCGCTGCCTTGGCCTTCTTCGAAATCCGCGAGTCATCCCCGGCCAGCCAAACGACCACGTGGGTATCAAGGAGGATCAATAAAGGTCTCCCCATTCCTCCGGAGTCAATGCAGGAGACACCACATCGCCAATAAAAGTTACCTTGCCTTTGAGGAAGCCAAAGATATCGTCCTTTTCATCGCCGACGGGAACGAGCTTCGCCACCGGCTTGCCGCGTTTGGTGATGAGCACAGATACGCGCTTGGACTTGACTTCATCCATGACTGAGAGGCAATGGACTTTGAAGGCGCCGGCCGCCATTTTTTTCATCGAGGGCAATCCTTTCGATCATGGTCATTATACCATGGTCATGAGATGGAAGAAGAGTTGAAACACTTCTTTCTTGCAGCGTGGCGGCGTTAATTCTCGACTGGATCCACTCCTGGGTCGTAGTTGACCCTAGACTGCAAGTGTATGAGATCTCCGCAACTTAGATCCGCTATGGTGGGGGCGGCAGATGCCTCGGAGAGTACGCCCTTCACCCAATCGAGATCCCTCGACGCAAACAGCCAGAGCCTAGCGTGCCGAGCATGGGCCCTATTGAGCGCGACGACTTCAGAATTTGCCGCGTGCTTTATTCGAGTTTCAGGAAGCGACTCAAGAAGCCGCATCCGCTTGGCGCTGCTTGCCCGCTCCAATGCCCCCATTAGTGCCACGTCGTGGGTCAAGGTAAGAAATGCTTTGCGTGATAGAGGAAATCTGACTTCGACGTCCGACCGATCAATTCCCGTCCCAAGCGCGGCGACGTTGCTAAACACACGAATAACGGGGGTGTCGGTGGTGATGAATTCTTCGTCACCGGAGGGGTAGTGAACCGTGAATTTCATGTGCTTGTAGTACTCGGACAGCTTAATCGCCGCACTCATCAGTGGGCGGTGTATTTCCATCGAGTGGTCGTTACACATCTCCTCATGAGCTTTGACCATCTCTTCGAGCGTGACGGTCTTGCTTCCAGCTTCTGTACCAAGTTTGACAGAATTCTGGTGAGGATCTGCCGACCTAATCTCGTGGAACAGCCGCTCGTTTAGCACCTTCGAAAACACTCTTACGCGCTCTCGCGCTGCTGGCGTGCGCATTTCTTGGAAGGCAAGGAGTAACGACAGACTATTCCTGTCCTGCCAGGTAAGTCTTGTCTTCCCGGACGCCAGCTTTTGGATTGCCGGTAATCCAGGACTCTCCACGGCTTCGCCGAGCAACTTTTCAATGGAATCGTCCCAAGTCCCATCCTCTCTTTTGACTGCGTAATAGTTTCGCTGGGACCCCAGATCCACAGGAGCCCTCCTGAACGGGCCTCTGCCCCTGCCATAGCACACAAGATGTTGCACCCCGGGCCTGAGAAAGCCCCCGAGATAGGAGCTAGTTACATAGTGATGCTGCTTCGGTCGTGCCACTTCAATCTCCGGTTCAACCCATTATAAGAGGCTCGAGAACTGACGCGATCGACGGTCGGGGTCGAGTTGGGTATTGGGAGGGGACTCAAGACTGGTTCCGTGTGATATTTCCCCGCTTGCTTCTCGTCATCCCTTGCCGCACCTTCCCTCCCTTCTGTAGCATCAATATCAGGCCTTCTTAAGGAGCAATTATGGCAACCGATACTCTGGCGTCTCCCGCCACTCTGGGCTACAACCCGACCAAAATTCTTAAGAACTTCATCGACGGCGAGTGGGTGGAATCCTCGACCGGCGAAACTTTCGAGAATCGCAACCCCGCCGATACCCGCGACGTGGTCGGCATCTTCCAAAAATCTGCCAAAGCCGATGTTGACGCCGCAGTCGACGCCGCCAAGCGCGCCTTCAGCAAATGGCGGCTCGTCCCCGCGCCGCGCCGCGCCGAAATAGTTTTCCGTGCGGCCGAAATCTTGATCGGGCGCAAAGAAGAGTACGCCCGCGAGATGACCCGCGAAATGGGCAAGGTGCTCAACGAAACTCGCGGCGACGTCCAGGAGGCCATCGATGCCGCCTACTACAACGCTGGCGAAGGCCGCCGCCTCTTCGGCCCAACCGTTCCGTCGGAGTTGCCGAACAAATTTGCCATGGCCGTCCGCCAGCCCATCGGCGTCTGCGGCATGATTACGCCGTGGAATTTCCCCATGGCGATTTCTTCCTGGAAGCTGCTGCCCGCCATCGTTTGCGGCAACACCTGCGTCATCAAGCCGGCGCAGGATACGCCACTCTCTACGTTTAATCTTGTCCGCGCCCTGACTGATGCTGGCCTGCCGAAGGGCGTAATCAACATTGTTGCGGGATACGGCCCTGAAGTGGGCACGCCGCTCGCCGAGCACGCCGATGTACGCGCCATCTCTCTGACTGGATCCTCCGCCGTAGGCCGCATCATCGGCGGCATTGCCGCCAAAAGTTTCAAGCATTGCTCCCTCGAACTCGGTGGCAAAAATCCCATGATCGTCCTCGACGACGCCAATCTCGAACTCGCCATTGAAGGCGGACTCTGGGGCGGCTTCGGCACCACCGGCCAGCGCTGCACGGCAACCAGCCGCGTCATCGTTCAGAAAGGCGTTTACCGCGAGTTCGTCGAGCGCTATGTTGCGCGCGCCAAGAAA
Source organism: Candidatus Sulfotelmatobacter sp. (assembly GCA_049583165.1). Classification (GTDB taxonomy): domain Bacteria; phylum Acidobacteriota; class Terriglobia; order Terriglobales; family Acidobacteriaceae; genus Sulfotelmatobacter. Next base: position 15,105 of record JBAUVJ010000615.1, read on the forward strand.
CTGAAAGTTGGCAATGGCCTCGATGAGACGGTCGAGATGGGGCCAGCAATCAACGAGAAGCAGCTGCAAACCGACCTCAGCTACGTCGAGATCGGCAAGAACGAAGGCGCAAAACTGGTTTGTGGCGGCAATCGACTCGATCGTGGCGATTACCAATACGGCTGGTTCATGGAGCCGACCGTGTTTACTGATGTCGATCCGAAGATGCGCATCGCGCAGGAAGAAATCTTTGGCCCTCTAGTCTCAATCATTCCTTGTGACGATCTGGAAGATGCGATTGAGATTGCCAATGGAATCGAGTACGGGCTTTCTTCCGCGCTCTACACCAAGGATGTGAACAAGGCCTTCGCTGCCATTCGCGACCTTTATGCCGGCATCACTTACATCAATGCGCCCACGATCGGAGCCGAGGTTCACTTGCCTTTCGGCGGCACCAAGGCTACCGGCAACGGTCACCGCGAAGGTGGCATTGGCGCCATTGATTTCTATACGGAGTGGAAGTCGGTGTACGTGGATTACTCAGACACGCTACAGAAGGCGCAGATCGATCGTGGAGAGTAACCTTTAAACCGCTCGACAGCGATCTCCACCAAACCAGCGAATGAGACGAGTACTTTCGTACTCTTGTCCGCATGGCCTTTGTAACCTACCGTCATGGCTGGAGTTCAATCCAGCCTTTAGCGCCATTGGTTCGCTTGTCCAACCTTAGTTCTCAATTCGCGCGAAGTATGAAACGAAGTGTCACCTCCGCAACGGCGGCAGTGGTGCTGTGCTTCGCGATGGGATTCGCGCCAGCTTTGCTGGCTCAGAAGGCTTCAAAATCTGATCGTAAAGTCGTGTCCATGGTCAAGCCGGCATATCCCCAGACCCTGAAGAACCTGCACATTGAAGGTCTGGTTCGGCTGACCGTAACCGTACTTCCGAATGGCGCGGTGACCGATGTTGAGGTCCGGGG
>JBAUVJ010000616.1:0-22444 GCA_049583165.1 Candidatus Sulfotelmatobacter sp.
TAGCGCGTGAGGACGAAAGAGAATAATAGCGACAGGAAAAAAATCGAAAAGAAAACAACCGTCAAACGTTCCCCCTCTAACCTGCGATCATCAATGTCGGCAATCGTTCATCCGGCACTAAAAGTATTGCAGCGGTTCACGGCTGTTGGTAGTGAGTTAACAGATTCCTGCTGTTTCAGTCTGCGTTGGTCAGTCTGCGTTTGAGGGTTGCTTTGGAATTTAGCAGGCTTGATGGCGGCATTCAATTCGTTCGAATGCGAAATCTGTGGAAAACAAGAACGCATTCGGTTCGCAGTGTCTTAACTCAAGACATTCGCTTCGTACTCCGGCAATCAGGCGCTGGATCGCGGTATGCTAAACTTTTCAGCGACCCTTCTTCCAACAGAGGCCCGTGATGGAGTTCGGTAGATTCCGTTTTGCCCGAGGCGCGAGCGCGTTCGCGTTCTCGATGGTTTTGCTGTTCGGTTCGGGGATCGAGGCTTTGGCTCAACAGACACCAGCATCTTCCGCGGCCAAGAGTGGCGTATCGACGCTGCCCCCAGCGGAGTCGATCTCCCAAGCCGCCATTGGAAGCGGGTCCCGCACAGCCGATTCAACGAAACCCGCGGAGAACAAATCTTCAGAGAGCGCCGCTATCCCCGGCCAGACTGGATCTTTTCTCCGATTAGGTCCCGGCGATTTGCTTGAAGTGAACGTTTACAACGTACCGGAACTTTCCACGAAAGCGAGGGTCGGCAATTCGGGAGATGTCTATTTACCGCTGATTGACTATGTGCACGTCGGCGACCTCACCGTGGAAGAAGCGCAGGCTTTGATTGAGAAGCGCCTGGACGATGGCGGATTTGTACGCGCCGCGCACGTCACCATCTTTTTGGATGAATCTGCTTCTCAGGGAGTAACCGTCCTTGGAGAAGTCGCCAAACCTGGCATCTACCCTGCCTTGGGAGATCGCAAATTATACGATCTCATTTCCGCCGCGGGAGGGTTCACGCCGTCCGCCGGACGAAAGATCAGCATCGTCCGGCTGCACAGTACGTCGCCGATCACGGTGAGTCTGCCTAGAAATCTCGCTGACGATTTACAAGACAACATCGACATACTGCCGGGGGATACGATCACGATTCCTCGCGCCCCGATTATCTATGTGGTGGGGGATGTGGGACGTCCCGCTGGGCTCCTGGTGGATAACGGCAGCTTAACTGTGCTGCAAGCGCTGGCGCTGACTGGGGGGACTAACCGTACCGCCAAGATGGGCGGAGTCCGTATTATCCGCAAGGGTCCAAACGGAATGACGGAGACGCGGCTTCCGCTGAAAAAGATGCTGGAAGCGAAGGCTCCCGATATAAATCTTCAGCCCGATGACATCCTGTTCGTACCGCTCAGCGGCGCCCGGGTAGCGGCGGGACAAACTCTGAACGCGGCAATATCGGCGGCCACCGGATTGGCGGTCATCGCCGCACATCCGTAAACTGAGGTCGGCGTGAGCTGATCCTACGGGAAGTTATTTAGGCGGCAACTTCTGTTTCGTGCAGCTCCGGCAATTTCAAAAGATGTTGGAGAACGCGAATATATTTCTCCGCGGACTGACGGCGCGAGAGGTTGCGAACAATATATTCTCTGCCGTTGCGGCCGAAGGCCTCGGCCAATTCACGATTCGCCGCCAGATGGCGGATCGCGTTCACCAGCGCGTCTGGATTCTCCGGTTCGACCACCAACCCGCCGCCCGCGTCTTCCAGGATTTGTCGCGCTTGGCCGTCCACCCCGAGGATTACGGGGCGCGCGCAGGACATGAACTCCAGCATCTTCGTGGGTATGACGGTCTTGAACACGTCGGATTTTTTGAGTGGAACAAGGCAAACGTCAGACGAGCAAATATAGGCAGGAATTTTTTCGCGCGGCTGCTGATCGATGAATCGAACGTTGATTAGGCCACGCTCCCGCGCCAGCGCGACGATGCGCTCTTTCTCGGCACCTTCTCCGAGCAACAGAAAAATTATCTCGGGGTTTGTATTCTGCATCTTTGCCGCGGCCGCGAGGATCGTCTCCAGTCCGTGCGCCATGCCCATCGTACCGATGTAAGCGACGACGAACTTTCCTTCGGTTCCGAGTTCCCGTCTTAAGGCCGGACCCGCGCCGGGAGAAAAAAGTTGCGTCTCGACCCCATTCTCGATCACAGAAATCTTCTCTCGCGGCACCCGCCAGTGTTCCACGAGGTAATCCTCAAAGGCGGGCGTGACCACTACGATTCGATCCGCATGGCGATACAAGAAGCCGGCGATCTTTGCCAGAGTTTTGTACAGCGCAGAGTTCGCGGAGCCCACGCCAGTCGCGGAGAGCGACTCCGGCCAAAGATCGCGCACCTCGAACACGAAAGGAATACGCTTCCAACGCGCCAGCCACCAGCCGGAAAGACCGACCAACAATTGGGGCGACGTGGCGATCACCACGTCAGGACGGGAAAGAAACAGACCTGTACTCGCCGCTGAGATGCAAAACGAGCTGTAGTTCAGCATCCGCTCGTAGGCTTTGCGATTCGGAAAAGGAAAAAGCCAGGTCCGAACTATATTGACTCCGTCGATCCGCTCGCGGCATACCAATCGCCTGAACTGGCGACGATATTCGGCAGGGACTACTCCCGCGGGATGGTTGGGGAAACCCGTCAGCACGGTACCTTCATGTCCGAAGCTGGCCCAATGCTGGGATAATTCCGCCGCCCGCGCGGCTGGAGCGCCCATCTCTGGTGGAAAATACTGCGAGATGTAGAGGATTTTCATGGGCCGCAAGCGATGAAAGCAAGACGGTTTCAAGAAGCTCGGTCTAAACCGCTTTCGTCAGAAGCTTGACCGTCGGTAAACAAATTCTTCACTGTGACCGGCCGACCTATGCATCTCGATTCTTCCAGAGCGAAGGTCGCCAGCATCGTATTTACGGTTTCGCGCAGCGGGATGGGAGATTCCGCGCCGGTTTGGATCGCGGTTGCGAAAGCTTGCCACTCGCCGCGATGGCCTTTGTCCTGGCGCAGGAGGGAACGCAGTATTCGCTTCTTGCCACTGCGGACAAGTTCAAGCCGCCGAAAGTCCTCGAGCACGGCCACACTGCCGCCGCCGAAAACTTCGAGTCTTTCTTTGGAATAGGATCGGTCACCGTTTGCCAAGTAGCTGATGGTGCCCTGGGAACCATCGGCAAAGCGGAGCGAACAAACGGCATTGTCATTGCTGTATGGCCCGGTATTCAGCAAACTGCGGGTTTCCACTTCAACAGGAGCCGAGCCTGTCAGGAAGCACAAGAAATCGACAAAGTGGCAAACTTCTCCAAGGATGCGGCCTCCACCCTCCAGGGGATCGTTCAACCAGTGATCCGCCGGAAGAAAACCAGCATTCACCCGGTAGTGAAGGGCCAGGGGCTCGTTTGCGTGCTTCATGAAGATTTTCATTTGAATCGCGAGCGGGGCAAAGCGGCGGTTGAAACCGACCATGAGAAGGGGCCGAGTGGAAACCGAATTATCATCATGAGCCGCGACAATATTTCTTAGCTCAGTTTCGTTGAGGCAGAGAGGTTTCTCGCAAAACACGTGTTTGCCCGAACTCAGCCCAGCGATTACTTGCGGAGCGTGCAGGTGATGACGAGTCGCGATGACAACGGTATTGATTTCGGGATTGTCGAAAATTTCTTGCTCGTTCGTGGTACAGGAGCGGAATCCAAATTTTTTTGCGGCATGATGTGCATGTGAGCCGCTTGCCGCACCGGCTACAAGCATTTCAACAGCAGGAATTCGTCTGATCGCAGGGAGCAGCGTGCTGGTAGCGAAGCTGCCAGCACCGAGAAGTCCGAGCTGAACGGACTTCCGGGTAGCTACCGGGCGATGAGGCGCGGACAAGGTCACGTGACTGGTATCGTCGGCGTCCTCCGGGTAAGAGATCAGCACTCCCAGGAATGGCTCATTCGTTTTGCCCATGATCAAGTCATAAGCGGAGTGCGCTCGCTCGATCGGGAAACGATGGGTGATTAGCGGGTGTAAATCCAGCTTGTGATCCGCGAGGAGCTTCAGAAAAGCTTCCATGTTCCGCGTTTCCGTCCAGCGCACGTAGCCGATGGGGTAATCGATTGCCTTCTGCTCGTAGGCTGCGTCGTAGCGGCCCGGACCATAAGAGCGGGAGATGCGGAAGTCGAGCTCCTTGTCGTAAAAAGATCTTCGCGGAATATCCATGGCAACCGTTCCAACGGCTACGACCACGGCGCGATTCCGCGCGACATCCCCTGCCAGATTGACGGGATCGTTGCTGGGAGTCTGGGCTGTGATCAAAACTGAGTCAACGCCGTACCCCGCTGAGTGATGCTGGCACAAATCCCGAAAGCTGAGGGGCGAAGAGCTTACCGCATCGGCGCCCAGGCGCAACGCAAGGTCGGCGCGCTCGGCGGAAATATCCATCCCGAGTACGAAGCAGCCGGCTGCTTTAAGGATCTGAACCGTCAGCTGTCCCAGCAAGCCGAGACCGATCACAGCTACAACTTCGGCCAGTTTCGCATCGGTGTTCCGCACTCCGTGAAGCGCAACCGCTCCGAGCGTGGTGAAAACGGCTTCCTCAAACGTCACCGCTTCGGAAGGAATTCTCGCAAGCAACATGCGCGGAATGCTCGCGAACTCGGCATGCACGGCGTGACCGGCGCCGGCACAAGCGACGCGATCTCCCGGGTTGATATCGGTGACGCCTTCGCCGACGGCGACGACAGTTCCGGCGCTGCTGTATCCCAAGGCGCTCGGCTGGTCGAGACGGCTACGAACCGAAGAGATGGTTGCCGCCAGTCCGTCACGGCTGATCTTGTTGAGAACTTCACGCACCAGATCAGGGCGCATCCTAGCTTTTTGCAGCAGATTCTTACCGGCAAATTCGGAGGAAGCGCGCTCCGTGCCCGCAGAAACCAACGAAGCAGCGGTGCGAACCAGGACGCATCCTGCCAACAGTTTCGGAGCGGGAACCTCCACCACCGTGATTTCTGCGCTGCGCGCGTCCTGAAAAAGTTGTTTCATGCCGTTGGCACGTTATGCGAATTTCTTTGTGAAAAGATTCACGCGATAAATCTCAGATTCATCGTCGGATTCCGAGCGCGATTCATTCTTCAAAATAACGATTTCGTTCCCTTGCGATTCGATCCGGCATCGGTTGTCCGTTAGCACAACCGTTACCAATCGCACCGGCAGTTGCGATCGAGTTTGGTAAAGCAGAGAGACCGCTGGCCGAAGATCCCCATACGTCGGCGATTCCCAGCCCAGCAACGGCGAATCGGAATCCGCGATCTCAGTCGCCGGAGTTTTCCCTTTCACGAAGCTTACCTGCTTCCCTGCTCGTACGATCCCCGCGCATCCGGAGACGCTGGCAAAAATGCTCCAGCGAATCCGGAACTGATCTGTAGCAAACACAACTTCAAAAGGCGAATCAGAAACTCCGTAGGGCAAATCAGCGGCGAGCCAATGCAAGCGCACATCATGCTCGCCGCTTCCTTCAATGTCATCCACGATCACCCAGCCGTGGGTCGCAAGCCACTGCACTGTCCTGCGATGCCTTACGCCAAGGCGCTTGTAACCATCGTGTTCACCCTCGAAACGGTCAGCACGCGCACGGTCGGGCAATGAATAAACTCTACCTTTTGCCTGCGCCCAATCGACCCAGAGAAAGCGGCTGGCTCGGCGCATTTGATCTTGATGATCGATCGTGACGGTGTTGTGGACGGCAGTTCCCGCGAGTCCATTATTCCACGGCGCCGGCCCGTTGTAGAGATACGTTCCAGGATCGCGCGCCAGGTTGACACCCCGCCTCCACAAATCGACGTGCAACTGATCTGCCTGAAACGGCCGGCGGGTGTAGTGACCGGCGCGAATCATCGCCCACGAATTTTCATCGCCCAAGCGGAAATATCCAGTTTCAATGGAAGGTGGAGGAGAGATTTCCGTTTGCTCCTCAGGCGCGGGGGCCAGGCCGAACCACAGTGGAGCCTCATTCCAAGGCCCTGGCTTGAGGGCGGTCCGATTGAGAACAGCGGCGCCCAATTGCAACAGAGGGCGGAAATCGCGATACGAATCGGAAGAGAGAGGAAGGATTAGACTGCCGTCATCGGAACCATAGTTCGGCACGGATCCGCTAGCTGGATCGACCCACGAACGAATAAAATCATAGGCGGCCTGCGCGCGCGTGTAGATTTCATCATCAAGCGGGAGGTGTTGAACCTTGGCCAGGCGCAACGTCCACAGGAGCAAATGCAGAATCATCCGTTGGTATTTGAAGGAGTGCTGTTGAGAAACACCCTGCTCAGTGATCTGGTCGAGCACCGATTCATGCAGCAGACGTGCACCCAGATTCTGCCAGAGCTGGGCTTCTCGCAACTCTGGATAAAGCGTACCGGCAGTCCACAAGCCAACAGCTTCGCTGATCAAATGATTGCTGCGCTGGGAGCGGGCATAGCCGATGGTCTGCGCAGTTCGCCAGGCGTGAGCGGCGATCATGGAGACGAGCAGAGCAACGCGTGCGTTGGTGGTCGACGGCGAATTGATAAACGCATGTAACGCGAACGACCAGGCAAGGATGCGCAACGAGCACTCCTGTCCGCAAATCCAGAGCGGGCCGGCCATCGGCGGGCTGTGGCGAGCCCAGTCTTCAATCGAATTCCAAAAAGCTTCGGGAAATTTTTCGTCACCGCTGAGTGCGTATGCGCGCGCGAGCGGGTAGCCGAATAAGAATCTGGAAGGCTCGAGGATAAATTTCAGGTCGCCGTAATCCGGAGAGGCGAACCGCATCTGAGTCCAGGACCGCTGCGGCGAGATGCTCTGGCCGGTAAGCGGATTGCGGAACCAGTCTGGGGGAAAGCCGCAAGCGAACGACAGATCGCCGAAGAATCGCAGGTTCCCCTGAAGGATTCGATCTGCTTCGTGTAGTGCAGATTGTTCGCCATCAGGTCCGATTATTTTTTTTACGCTCGAACCTAAGCTTCGGAGATCATCATGGAAAAACGGCCGCGTGCCATCTTGGCGAGTAGCGAGCATCTCATGTGCGCGCACGCCAGGCGCGGTTCGCTTCAAGTCCCACGAATCCCATCCCTGCACGGATCGCATCTTCCACAGCATCAATCCGCTGCCACGCTGTATTTCGTATTGCAGGCGCAACATGCCATCTCGCATGCCGAAGGTGCGGCCGACTTGCAGCATGGTGTCGATCTTATTGAGTGGTTTACCCATTGATTGACTTACCCACGCACTACAGCAGCGAGCGGCGCTGTGCGGCTCTTCGCAAGCCGTTCGGCGGCGCGTACTTCTAACCATTCGTGCATCACGAAGAATTGATTGTCGCGATCGAGATCCGGTTGAGTGGTTGCCGAGACCATGCCTTGGTCGAGAGCAGTGATCACCTCTGCGACTTTATCGATCCCGAATGCGATGAGACGATTGCGCAGGTCGTCGAGCGATTCACACTGGCTGGCTTCGAAAAATTCATATTTTTGAAGGATCGGACCGGTGTCGATTCCAGCGTCCATGTAGTGGATTGTGACGCCGACCGGAACGCTCTTCAGCAACGACCACTCTGGACTGCTCATGCCTCGAATTTCTGGCAGCAGCCCCAGATGTACGTTGAGCACACCGAGACGAGGGATATCGAGCAATGGTCTTCGCAAAATGTTGCCACCCGTGAAGATGACGAGGTCGGGGAACCATTCTTCGAGACGGGCGATCGAATCCGATCCGTTCTGATCTGCGCAGGTTGCAACTGGGAAGCGATAAAAAGCTGCGACGTCGCGCAAAGTGCGGAAGATTACTCGTCCGTTTTTGAGTAACGGTCGAAGGTAGGGATTTCGGAGCTGGGGCTGGCCATCAGTACGATGCGGAATCAGTTTTGCGCGCGCATAGTGTGCTACTTCTCGCACACCCCATTGTCCAAGCTTGCGCAGCAAAGTCGCGCTGTCGAGCGAGCAAAGGGCGAGAGCACCGGCCGGAACATGCCCGGCCTCAGCCAAGCGAACCGCCATCGCGCAGGCAGCCTCGCTGTACACGCTGGAACTCAGGATCACGATGCGCAAGGTAATTCCTCGGCCAACGACGTCTTAAATGAACGCTTAAGGCGCTGTTCCAGCATGAGCGCGTCAGCGAAAAACTTGCATCCCCAACTGATGTAGCGCAGCGGCTGGTAGCGGCCCCAGACGGGGAATGATCCGCTTACTCCGCCGGCAATGCCGGGCCCTCCGTGCAACGGAATCAACTGCTTCAACATCTCGTTCATCTTGATCGCAGCGTTTAAATAACGGAGATCGTCACTGATCTCAAACAGGCGAAGCCACACGCAGGACATCTGTGCATTTCCTGTTAGACAAGTGAAGTTTCGTCCTGTTTTGAAATCCCGCTCGAATGCCCCGGGCAAAAATTTAGTAGTCTCAAATTTCCGCAGCAATACCCACGCCGATTTGGCGACCGCATCGATGGCATCCGTCCGACTTCTCAGAATTCCACATTCCAGCACGCCCTGTAGCACGTAAGCGATAAAGTGCAGATAGTTGGGATGGCCTTGCAGATTGATACCCTCGATCCACCCGCTGGGCTGGAACTGCGTCAACACCCAATCAAGATTTTTCTCCGCCGCAGCAGCATAATCCAGACCGGGCGGGCGACTCGCAGAACATTCCGACAACTCAGCCAGCGCCCACGCCACCATGCTGTAGTAAGTGTGAGCGGCGTTTTGGTAGGCGCCGGGACCGGACCACGATCCATCTGGCTGTTGCATACGGACCAGCCAATCACCGGCGGCGACTGCGGCATGCAAAATATCTGAACGGTTCGTCTCCGCGTAAGCGCGAACTAGTCCCTGCAAAATCTGCCCGGTGTTGAATACGGATGGTTGCGTTTCAGTGCCGTGCAATCCGCCGGGAAATGCGCCGGAAGACATTTGCAGGGAGAGCAACCAGCGCGTTGCGCGTTCTGCTGCGGCGATCGCGCTGTGGTCGTTGGTGATACGCGCGAAGTCGTAGAGGGTTGGAACGATGTATCCAGTCACTTCTGGATAGGATTCCGAGTATCCCGTGAGCAGGCTGTAATAAGCAGCGATGCCGCCATCGGGGCGATGCGCGGCGATGATCCAGTGCAACAAGGAGTTCAAGATTTCTTCGCTGGGCCGCTTGGTCGTCGTGTAGGAGTAAAGATGCTTCCGATCGAAAGTCAGTTTGATTTTGTCGGACGCCAGCTTTTGAATGAGTGGGCCCAGGCGTTGCGGTCCGCGCAGCAAGCCCGTCGCCTCGGTCAAAACCTTGGAGACGCGGCTGCTCGTGGCGTGATCTTTTTTCTTGTCTGTGTGCGCGGAAGCGGTGCTCAAGTCGGTCATCTCAGAATCTGTTCGGCGATGTTGTGTTCATCATGGGCGTGGGAAAGGTCAAGCAGTGGCCGCCTCGCGTGCGTGACCGAACTCTTCCGTCCTCTGTTCTACTCCGGCATCCAGGAAGATCCGCATCCAGTTTTCAAGAGTCAGGAATTGCCAGATTTGCATCGACCAATCTTCAGCTCCGCTGCCGTGCTCATCGACAAAACGACGGATTACTTCTGGACGAAACAGGCCGCGCATTTTGATGTTCGTCTCCGAAAGCAGATCATCCACCATCTCCTTCAGATCATTTGCTAACCAGTAATCCACTGGCGCCGCGAAACCGGCCTTTGGTTGCCGCAGCACTTCCGCGGGCAGCGCGTCCCGCATTGCTTCGCGGAAAATGTGCTTGGTGGTGGGGCGGAGAAATCCTTTGAGCTTAAGATTGGGCGGAATATTCCATGCGGCGAACTCGGCGAGTTCACGGTCGAGAAACGGAACTCGGACTTCAACTGAAGACGCCATACTCATCTTATCGTTGTAATTCAGGTTTAGACTCACCATAAAGATTTTCGTGTCGAGATAAAGCATTTGGTTGACGAAATCTGCGTCGCGCACTGCATCGAAGCTGCAATGGTGAGAAATCGCGGGGTCCGAGGCGCGAAGTTGATCCTGAACCGGCGCCGCATACAGATCCATTTTCTGTTCAGCGTCGAGATAGGTGCAATTGCGAATGAAACGCTCTTCGGGAGCAAGCGAGGCGCTGCGAGCCATCTTCTTTGCCAGGCGCACGCTTCCTTTCATCGTCGTACCTCGCAAGCCGGGCAAAGAATTTAATCCGAACTCCACTCCACTGCGGAGAAACGACGGCATTCTGTGATATGCATTGGCCCAGCGATGAGCAACATGCTTACGGTAGCCGGCGAACAATTCGTCTCCGCCCACGCCAGAAAGCAGCACAGTGGACTGTTTGCGAGCTTCGCGGCAAACGAGATAGGCAGTAATGATCGCGGGATCGGCGGTCGGCTCGTCCATGTGCCAGGTGAGGCGCGGCAGCAAGTCAGACACGTCCGGCTCCACAACAATCTGCTGGTTCTCGCAGCCTAGATGTAGCGCCAGCCGCGCGGGCACGTTGGGATCATCGAGGGTAGACTCACCGACACGATAGTTATGCGGGAAGGTAGTTGTATAAGTGCGGACGGGCTGTTTGGTCGCTCGGCACATCATGGCGACGATGCTGGAAGAATCCAACCCGGCGCTGAGAAATGCTCCAATCGGGACATCGCTCACCATCTGCGCTTCCACGGATTCGCGAAATCGTTCACGGACCTCGTCGGCAAGATCGGCTTCCGATCGCGAGTAGTGCGTGTCGGCTGGCGGAAAAGTTAAATCCCAATACTGCCGAATTGTCAGTTCGCCATCCCGAAACGTGGCGCAATGTCCTGCGGGGAGTTTGTAGATTCCGCGGAACATTGTCCTTGGATCGGGAACCCAGAGGAATGTCAGATACTGATGCAGCGACTCCAGATCAATCTCGGCGTCAATGTGTGGCGCGTGTAGAAGAGCCTTCACTTCTGAAGCGAAGGCCAGCTTTTTTCCATGGTGGGAGTAGTAGAACGGCTTCACGCCAAAATGATCACGCGCCAGAAACAACTCAGGCTTGCCCGAACGCAGGTCACAGATGGCGAAGGCAAACATGCCTTTGAGACGCCGAACGCAATCAGCGCCTTCTTGCTCGTAGAGATGGATTATGACTTCCGTATCCGTGTTGGAAGCAAAGCGGTGGCCTTTGCTCTGCAGTTCACGGCGCAGTTCGGCGAAATTGTAGATTTCGCCGTTGTACGTGATCCAGACCGTGCGGTCCTCGTTGCACATTGGCATGTGACCGTCGGCCGAAAGATCGAGGATGGCAAGGCGGCGGCTGCCGAGGCCAACGTAGGAACCGTCGGGAAACCTTCGCTCCCACAGACCGGAATCGTCGGGGCCACGATGCGCCTGGACATGCGTCATGCGGCCGAGCACTTCTCTGTCACCACAGTTCGCGAGTCCGGCGATCCCACACATGATTGAAGTGGTCCTTCGTTCCTGAGACGTCAGTTAGGCTTCAGTGCTTTTGCGCTTCAGTTCGTAGATCTTGGCCTTGGTATGAAACATCTGGACGGCCTGAAACCCGCAGTAGATCAGGCCGGGCACTCCGTCCAGAAATCCGAACCGTAAGACGTAACGATACAGGAAAAGCAGAACCGGGGAACCGGGCAACGCGAAAAGCTTGAGTTTTAGCCATCGCCGGCGCTGAGCTTGTGTGCCAAAGAGCAAAGGCGGTAGCTCTTGGTCGTGGTCATCCCCGCGATGGAGCAACACGCGCGACTCCCAGTTCGAATACTCGTCGTGCTTGCGAATATAACGCGAGAGCGATTCCACGTTGTGATGAATCAGCGGACTGCGCAATCTTGCGGTCGCGCCGTCGACGATGACGTGCTCATGGACTTCCATATCCGCCATGGAAGGATCCTGATCCTTCAGGCGACATTCGAACCGTCCTTTGCCGCGGCGAAATAATGCCATTTTCCATAGGCCGACATCTCCGTGGCGCAAGGCGCGGCCGAGAAACCAGGTATGGAGCAGGAGAAAGTAACCATCGATTGCCGGATTTTCGATTGCTGAAGAAATTTTTTCTGAAAGCTCGGGTGTGAGAACCTCATCGGCATCGAGCAGGAGAATCCAGTCATTCGCAAGCGGCAGTGAATTCATGGCCCATTGCCGCTTCTTGGGCCATCCGCCCTGATAGTGGAACTGAACCACGTTGACTCCGTGAGACCGGGCAATCTCCACGGTGCCGTCCGTGCTTTGTGAATCGATCAGGTAAACTTCGTCGACATTTTTCAGAGCCTGCAGGCAGCGAGGAAGATTCTTGGACTCATTGCGAGCGGCGATAATCACGCTGATCGGGATCTCGCGCGGGGAAACAGCAGGAGTTGGTTTGCGGAATTGTTCTGCAACTTTTTCCATGCGGCCCGTTTAACCCGAAGAGGGCTGTTTGTAACAGACTGCGAAAGCGCAATAAGAGCTCAGGGATTTGCTAATCATCTTACCTGAAAACGTAAGCAATCGATTGCGCTTGCGTCGTTGCCGCTAGTCCCGTTGCGGGTTCGCGGCGAGCGGATCTGTGAGACGTCGAGCCAGAAGCAGTAGAGCCTCAACGTGCTTATCCCAACTGAAATCCCGCGAGCGCGACAAACCCTTTTCACGCATGGCCAGCCTCTGCTCGTTGGACTTAAGAACTTGAATGATTCGGTGCGCCAAGGCGTCGGAGGAAAAACGCGGGAAATACAGTGCCGCATCCCCGCAAATTTCGCGATGTACTGCGATTTCCGACGCGACCACGGGAAGGCCGCTTGCCATTGCCTCAACCAGCGGATGAGCAAATGTTTCGGCGTAGGCGGCCGTCGCATAGAGATCGCAGCTCCGGTAAAGGTGGTGCAGGGCTGCGTAAGGAACTGTGCCTAACTCCACCACTTCTTCACCGAGCTTAAGGCTCCGCACTAACTCAGCCGCTCCGTCCGCCTGGTAGCTTCCAGGATTTTCTTTGGAGACCAGCTTGCAGGTGAGGAGTAGGCGAACGGTTTGCGGATGGAGTTTTTGTTTCACAATCGCGAGCGCACGAATCAGGGTTTCGAAATTTCGATAGTAGTTGTAGTGGCTGACGAACAAAATGCGGACGGCGTTCTCCGTGGTGACGAGTCGAGATTGCACGTCTGGCGGCAGGGGAACTGTCTCACGGCAGAAAGCGGAATGACTGAAACCATGATGTATCGACACCACATTTTTCCCTGTCCACCGCCGCAGGTCACTGGCGAACGTCTCGCTGGGCGCGACCGTACAATCTGCGGCGTTCACGGACCATCGAGCGACTGCGCCCTTCACTTTGGTATCGATCCATAAACGATAGTCGCCTCTCTGCCGTAGATCGCGCATGAAATCTGCCGAAATGTACAGGGCATTGCCGCTGAGAAGAATCTGAGGCACGGGCGAACGGAAGAGCGCGAAGTTTCCTATCGAAAGCAGGACATCAGCATGAGAGCGGCGAATGAGGTCGGGCAAGTCACGTTGTTCATGCCAGAACCTTCTCCCTACGCCGCCTTTGTGCGATTGGCTCAGAATGGTGAGCCGAGGCGATTCTTTGATCTCCGCGCGCAAGGCTTCGCTCACCAGCAATGTTGTGCGCACGTCGTCCCGAACCGCCAGGCTCGGCAAAACATTGCGGACGTAGGTGAGACCTCCGCCCGCACTGGCCGACAGCGCGTTGATAAAAATGTGAATCATGCCGTGAGGCTGGACCGCATATGCCGTTTACGCAGCACAAAACGACTTATCGATTGCCCGGCGTTTCAGCGGGCGAGCCTCGCAGCATATTGCGGAGCCGTCTTCGTCGAGTACGCCACCACAGGTCAACCAGACCCGAATAGGAAAAGCGAAACTCCGGGGCTGAGTATTTCACTTCGATCTCCCGCCGCCATAACAAGGATGGATGATCGTAGCGGCTTTCGACAACTCCGGCGCACGGTGAAAAACAGAAGCGATGGTAGCGGCGTATCGCATTCCATGCGTTGGCATCGATCGCATCCCATCCGAATGTCCATGCAAACGCATCGACAGGCTTATTGGTCCATGAGATAAGCTTGCGAGCACTGTCGCCGATCTCACGCTCCAGGATATCGGGTGAGAGCCCAAATAATCGCTCATGTGTCAGCGTGTGGTTTCCGATCGCATGGCCGCGGTTTGCCAGGTCTGCAATCTGCGTAGGACTCATGGGTTTCCAGTCTTCCCATTTTTCGTCGCCAGGTTTTGAGTTTGCATTAATTCTTCTGCGATAGAACGAGAGAGCCTGGTCTGTGCCGGCGAGCTCCGCAAAAGAGGGCACGACGAAAAATACGCCGCGTCCTCCGAAAGACTCGAGCAGAGGAGCCGCCACAATGTAGTTGCTTTCCCTTCCGTCATCAAAAGTAAAGAGGACTGGTGGCTTGGCGCTCATCTTAATGTCGCACTGCCTGTCGCACTGCGGGTCCCAGAGCTTGGCGAAGTTCTCCAAACTGGAAATTGTAAAGTGTTGGGACGCCCACTCGAGTTGCGCACGGAATTGAGCTTCCAGAGCGACGGGGGTTTCGTGCATCGCGACTACAATTCCGTAAGGGCGGTGTTGCAGCTTTTTAAGATTGAACAGCAATCTATCTGCGCGCGCGAGGCTGGCCGCTCGAATGACAAATGATCGTGCTTGGCTTCTGATGTTCATTGCGCTCGACCGCCGGGGCTAAATAAGTCCGTCGCCATCTGCCGGTACCGGGTACCAATCGTGTGTCGGCAATAGATTTCCTTTGTCCAGAAACCAGCCGGTCGAGGCATCGAATTTCCGACGATGAAAACCTCGTTCGCAAAATAGCTTCTGCTGGCTTGGATTTTGGCTGCGCAGAACTAATGCGTCGACGGTCTTGCTGTAGCGATCTCTGAGGGCTCCGACAATCCGCAACCAGTCATCCGCCGGAACTTCGGGATAAACATCGAGTACATTGAGAGTTTTAATCTGGCCGCGATATCCGCGAACTCGCTGGTTCACTGTGACAAGGACTTCCTGGTCAGATTGGCGACTGCGAAACGCAAATACGCTGGCGGTTTCGTCTCTCCCGCAAAAATAGCGCCAGCGAATATAAGCCGAGTCGCGCATCGAAGTCAGCTTTGCGGAAGGATCGTGAATGTTGAGATCGTTCACATGGTCGGCAGATGCCAGCGGTCGCAGGTCATCTGGGATTCCGGTATCGATCTTCAATGGACTTAACTTCGCGGCGAGATTGGAGATAGAAGAATTCGCCAGACGCAACAGAAGTGGACTCGAATACCTCCGATGAACTAACTCTTCTACCACGGGCGGCCAGTGGAACACTCCGAAGAGTTCAGCGTCCGAGTGCGGGATGGGAATCGCTCCTGCGGCCTTCCATAAGGCCGCAGCCTCAGCATTCGCGGATGTTCCAAAAAGAGGCCACTGATTTGCCAAGTGGCAATACTGCAAGAAAATACGCCCTCCATGGCCGCGATGATGCTGATCGACATAGAACGAAGTGGAGCCCATAAAAACGATTTTCTGATTCTCAAAGCGAAAAATCTGAGGACTGCATAGAATGCAGCCCACGAGTTGATTGGCAGAACGCAAGCCGAAGCCCATCGGATGTTGGGGCTGGCGAGCGGGATTTTCGAGCACGAGCCAGCGTAGATGTTCCTCGACCGCATCTTCGGTGCGGCCAGATTGGGACGCAATGAAAGCCACAACCTCAGCGAAATCTTTTTCTACGAGAGCGACCAGGTCTGCGCGCGGTGCTCGTTGCGGGGTTGCAATAACCATGGTCATCGGGCGGCATCCTGATAAATGCTGATCAGTTTCTGAGCCTGATGGGACAAGCTCAGATTTTCGACAATGGTCTGGCGAGCAGCGCGTCCGATTCGTTCGCGCAGGTCTGAGTTTCCGAGCAGGGCTCGTAGTCCTTGCACGAGTTCCTCCAGGCCATCGACTGGGATCAACCAGCCGTTGACACCGTGACGAATGATTTCGTCGATGCCTTGTCCCCAGCACGCAATCGCAGGCTTGCCGCAGGCCATCGCCTCCAGGTAAACGCAGCCGAGGCCCTCATATCTGCTGGGCAAGACAAAAACCGTGCAGTTGCGCATGGCTTCTGCCACTTCGGACCGCGTTCGTCTTCCGAGAAAAATAACTTGCTCACCGATGCCGAGATCGTTCGCCAGCTTGGCGAAGCGTTCTCGATCGGCGCCCTCCCCGATTATGTGGCACAGCAATCCTGGGTGCGAAGCTTTCAATTGTGCCAGGGCCTTCAGCACGAGTTCGTGCCCTTTTCCTGCTAAAAGATTTCCCACGATCAGAATAGAAAGCGACTCTTTCTGTTTCGAGCCATCTACGTTCGCGTCTGGCGCGAAGCGATCGATATCAGTTCCGTTGTAGACAACCTCGGTGGCAACCGTACTGTCCATTCCGTCCATGAGCAACTGTTGCACTTTCGCGCTGATGCAGATTATTTTCTGCGCACTTTCATAGACGGCTTGCGAGATTGTTCGACGCCATCGTGCGGCGTTCCCATCCTGAAAACAACGATTGAATACGTCCAGGCCATGAATGGTCACCACAAACGGCACACCCAAATGACGCGAAATAAATGCCGCGGCGTGGCCGCACGGAAGAGCAGAATGAGCGTGGATCACGCTCAACGGCGACCTGCGATGAAGT
Source organism: Candidatus Sulfotelmatobacter sp. (assembly GCA_049583165.1). Lineage (GTDB taxonomy): Bacteria > Acidobacteriota > Terriglobia > Terriglobales > Acidobacteriaceae > Sulfotelmatobacter. The sequence continues at coordinate 16,618 of JBAUVJ010000616.1, forward strand.
TGTCGAACTCTATTCAAGAGAACTGCTCCCAGAAACCTGCCTGCGCTCGACAATCCGAAATTCCCGGGTAGCGCGGGATAGCGGATCCATTCGGCAGGAAAGTTACGGCTTGATTTCTTGCCTGGATGATAGATCGAATCGACCGCGATCACGGATGCATCCACGCCATAGTCCTGGAGTTGCTGCAGCGATTCTGCGACGAAGCAACCACTCGCTTCGTCCCCCGCGGAGGGATAAAACGGAGTCAGTGTGAGAACATTCAGCTTTGGCGGTAAACTTTTCTCCACTATTTTCCCGGCGCATCCGAGATCAGTTGCCAATGTTGAAGTTACTTGCTCTCCGTGGCTTGTGTCGAGTGGTCCAAAATTATTTCCGTGATGCCGGCGATGGTCACGAAGCGCGGATCCTGGAGTTCACGATCGGAAAATTGCATGGCAAACTGCTGCTCAATTTCGGTGACGAATTCCACCACCTCCATCGACGAAAGCCATCCCGCCTCGAAGTAGTCCGTATCAAAAAAAGGCTGGTTGGTTTGCTGCGAGATCTTGCCCCGGCTCACAAACCAGTGTTTTAGCCAAGATTGAATCTGCTCTCTCAATCTTTATCTTTTACCTTTCTACCTTTCAATGGCCACGCAGCGTGCCGGCGAACCGTCGCAACCCTTCAACTTCAAAGGCATCACGAAGAGCTCCACTTCAGGGGCACTCAGAGATTTGAGATTGGCGAGATATTCCACGAGCACTACTCCGGCGCCTAAAAGAACTTTGTGGTTCGGTGAATCTTTGGGCGTCCCGCGCGAATGGGCCGGGTTATCGGGCGATGGCGTGTCCATGGCGATGAGCCGAACGCCTTTTTCTACTAGCCACTGCGCGGCATTCTCGGAGAGAAATGGATATTCGTTATAGAACTTCATGCTGCCAAAATATTCTGACCATCCCGTACGCAAGATCAAGCGCGCGGGAATCTTTCCGTGCAATTTTTGTTCGAGGTCGGCTACGTCGATCGGCTGCAAGGGCTGGCAGCCGGTGAAATCGGCAACGGCAGCTGGGCCAATGAGCACGTCAAGAGGGATTTCATCGATCGTCTGTCCGTTGGGGACGAAGTGACGAGGGGCATCCGCATGTGTGCCAACGTGCGTGCCCAGCACGACCTTCCTGGTCTCACGGCCTTCGATGCCGTGCCGACCGAGAATTGTGATCTCGACCACGGGATGCCAATGCGTGGGGAAGGTCATCATGCCTTCTTCAATGGGCAAGGAAAGATCGATAATTTTCATATTTGCTTGTTATTGCGCATCAATCAAGTGCGGCACAATCTTATGCAGATCAATTAAGTTCGGGTCGGTCAGCGAATCACGCTACGTTCTCCATCGCCTGGCTGCGAAGAGCCGGACCCGAACCTACTTGCAGCTTCTGCGCCACGAGTTCGCGGATGCGAGCCTTCTGCACCTTGCCGCTTGCGGTTCGCGGTAGTTCATCGATGGCAACATAGCGGGCGGGTTGCTGATGTTGCGCCAGATTGCTCCGAGCATGGGCGACCACTGATTCCAGCATGGAATCGAGTTCCATACCGTCCGCAAGTTTTAAAACCGCCACAATGTCTTCGCCGTAAAGTTCGTGCGGAATGCTCACCACAGCCGCTTCCGAAATGCCATCAAACTGCATCAGCGCTTCTTCGATGGCTGCTGGGCTGATGTTCACGCCTCCGCGAATAATAACGTCTTTCTTACGGCCGGTGATGGAAAGCGAATTCTCGCCTTCAAGACGCCCCACGTCACCGGTAGCGAACCAGGCTGAGGATGGCTGCTCCGACAAGCGACCATCAGCGTCGAGGTAGCCGGCCATGAGATCGGGGGTGAGAATGTGGACTTCTCCCTCCGCGCCCGGCGCAAGCGATTCTCCTTCATCGTTCATGATTCGTAACGCAACTCCCGGCAATGCTTCACCGACATAACCAGCACTGCCATGCACGCTTTGAGAACGGGCGGTAACAAAAAGAGTTTCTGAGAGACCGTAATTCTCAATCAATTGCACACCGTACCGAGACTCAAATTCATCCTTCACCTTCAACGGAAGCGGCGCAAAGCCGACAAATGCGTGGCGAACCGAGCTGCGGCAAAATTCCTCGCCGGTGTGGCCACGGTCCATTCTTAACAGGATCGATAGCACGGTTGGAGCCATCCATAGTGTGTTGACATTGTTGTTCTTCGCCTTCCCCCAAAAATGCAGGCTCGACCGCGCATCGAATACTCGATCCACGACCACGCTGGCGCCGCACAAAAATGGCAGAATGAGCAGGTTGTAGAAACCGCCCATGTAGGCCATCGAAAGCGTGAGACAAAAGCGCGCGTCCTGGTTGATCCCCTGAGCGCTGGCAAACGCCGTAGCGTTGCGAAACATTCGTCCAAGCTTGTGCGCCAATCCTTTGGGCTTTGCTGAAGTGCCCGATGTGTACATGACCACCATCAGATCTTCAGCATCGGCTGTTTCAAGGGGAATGAATTCGTTTGCTTCTGGTAGCGCGTCGATTCTGATCTTGCTGGGAGTGATCGCGTTTTCGATTGGTTCGTGCGCGGTTATCAATCCAAGAACGTCTGCGTGGAAATCCTGGACTGATTCTGTATTCGCTGCGCCGGTAACAACCAGAGCAGGTTTGGAACTCGTGAGAATGAATTTAATTTCATTCTTGCTCAGTCCGGGATTGATGGGGACTATAACAACTCCAAGATAGATGCAGGCAAAGTAAACAATCGCCAGTTCGCAACAATTTGGCAGCGTCACGCCGACGCGATCGCCCTTGCGCAGACCACGCCGGCGAAGTTCCGCCGCCAAAGCGCAGGCTTGCCGGTGAAATTCGCCGTAAGTAATTTCATGCCCTGTGTTAGCATCGACAAGGAAGACTTCACGATTGCGACGCGCCACGATATTGGTGATTGTTTCGCGAATTGTCATTGCATGGCCACGGGACTGGGCTGTGTCGACTTCATGAGGTTTGAAATGGCTACCCAGCGCTCCATCTGGCCACGGTAGGCGTGCTTGGCGTCGAGACGGAGAATCGTTCGGCCCGGAGTTTCCAGCTCAAAACGGGGGAAGTGGCCCGAGGTAATCACAATCGCTTCCGGCAACAATAGTTGATCGATCGAGGCTGAGTCGGCGTTGCTGGGAGGGCAAAGAAGAAGCGCGACCCCGATTCCTAAATCAAAATGCATGCGGTCGGAAAAGTCCGCCATCTGCCAGCAATTGTCCGGCATGGTTGCCGATAGCTCGCCGTGGACCACTACATTTTTGAAAATCTTACATGCGTGCCGTAACAATGTGCCGCACGGACTTCCGTAGATCATCAGACAGAAGTCGCCACAGCGCTGAGCCGCGGTCATGAGTACATCTTCGATGTAACTCGCAAACAAGCGCTTAGAACGAACCGGTAGGATTCGCTCCGCGCCCACAAGGTCGGTTAGCGATGCGGGCCACCCGGAGGTCCATGTGCCTCCGTCTTTGTCATCCAAAAATAATGGGACACTGGCGGCCGTCATTTTCAAAATTTGCTCCAGCACTTCGAAGGAGCCGTAAACGACTCTGCCGAGCACGACCGGTCCTTCGGCGAGCACAAGATCGGCTAAAACTAAATCTGGCGAAGGCGATTCCGAGGCCACGAGCTCTAACGCGGGCCGGGCGCGGCGTTTGGCGCAAGTAACGATCATTCCGTCTACCAACGAGCGCACCGCGGAGAGCGAACTGCTGATGCTGTTTGCGGAAATGCCGGGCACACAGAATGAAGTTAGCCTTTCACGCGCCTTCGCTTCCGTTACTTTCGGCAGATTGCCAGCTACGAAGTTCAGTTTGTCTTCGTCAAGATCGACAGGATCGAGTTTTCCCATCGCCACTACCAACCTGCGGAGATCGACGCCATGTTTATGTGCGGCCGCCGCAACCTTCGGCAGGAATGAAGAATGAAACTGACTGCTTCCCATGGCCACCGACATCATGTCATAAAGCTGCATCTGCGACATGAGCGGACCGATGAATTCCTCGGCGGCATCCATTACGTCGAACAGGTCGACTCCGGTTTGAATTCCGAGATTATCGAAAACCGCGACGGCGACCTCTGTGGGAACGTTGCCTGCGCTGCGTCCCAGCCCATACAGAGTGGTGTCAATGAAATTTGCGCCACAACGAACCGCTTCCACGCTGTTGGCGACGGCAAACTGTAGATTGCTGTGACCGTGGAAACCAAGTTCGCACTGGCAACGTTCGCGCACTGCGTTGAGATATTTGCGCACATCCTCGGGGAGCATGCTGCCTGCCGAGTCCACGCAGTAAATGATTTCCGCGCCGGCGGTCTGACCCACTCTAGCCTTTTCGCCGAACTCATCGGCTGAGATGCCATAGGTTTTCATGAAATTCAGACAAACCTTGAGCCCCAATTCCTTGGCGAGGGTCAAGTAAGGAAAAGCGTCTTTGATTTCCCGCGCGTTGCAGCCGATGCGGACGAAGTCGAGTCCGGCAGAACGCGCGGATTTCAATTGATCGGCGGTGCCGATTCCAGGGATAAAGAAGCATCCGATCAGGGCATTAGGAGCAGCCCGCTTCGCCGCTTCGATCAGTGCTTCATCCGCGGACGGCATCGCACCTTTGCCGGCCTTTGCCGCTCCCAATCCCAAGCCATGACCAACTTCGATCAAGCGAAAACCCAATCGGCCCAGAACACCCGCCAGGAGTGCGGTATCGTTTTTGGTGAATTTGAAATCGACCGCGTAACTTCCGTCCCGCAGAGTGCATTCCAGTATCTCCACTCGCCGGCCAGAAAGCGCTTGTAGCATTTCGTCTTTGGCCCATGACCGTGCCGGATCCGCCATCCCTAATTCTCCGAGACGCTGCAAGAAGCTTGAGTGTGCATGGAATTGTTGGAGCCAGTATATTACCAGTTGCAACTCGCCGGGAAGCGATCAGCAAGCTACGCTTCATCTTCATTGCGCTGTTGCGCGTATGAATTGCACCGCGTTAACCATTCCTTCGGCCCATGCGGCGGGCGAGTAGGCGTCGACTCTCTGCCGGCTTCTGCGGCCCATTTCAAATCGTCTCCCGGAATCCGTCGCGAGGCTCTCCATGGCGGCCGCGAGTTGGCCTATATTGCAGGGCGAGACTATAAATCCGTTCCAATCGTTTGTGACCAGATCTAATGCGCATCCGGCGACACTGGTGACAATCACTGGCAAGTTGCAGGCCATCGCTTCATTTACCACCAGTCCCCAGGGATCGCTGTGAGTTGGAAGAATCGATCCGTCCGCCAGCGCGTAAATCTCCGGCAACTGCTCCCGATGTACAAAACCGGGGAATTGGATGGTTCCGGGCGTTTTCGCAGCTCGCTGAACCAATTGCCGAAGATCGGGACCGTCTCCAACAAAAACCAAACCGACTTTCGATCGGAGATCCGGCTCTAACTGACCATAAGCGTCCAGGAGATCGAAGATCCCCTTCTCTTTCACCATGCGACCGACGTAGAGAAAATATCGTTGCGGAAGAGCATAGCGAGAGCGTACCTGAGATTCATCGCGGCGCGCGGCTTCGGCCAAACTGGAAAACAGCGATGTGTCAACCGCATTGCGGGCTGTGAAGATCAGCTGCTCTTCGATCCCAAGGTCCTTCAAGTAGTTCAGTGAGGATGTCCCGGGCACTACAAATCCCGAACACATCCTTAAGAAATGCATTTTCATGAACTCCACAACGCGATACCGCCCCCGCAGATCGAAAGCCGTACTTTCCGACCAGAGCAGCAACGGCACGCGATGAATTCTCGCCCAGTAAGCCGCTGCCCATGAGGCCAGATA
>JBAUVJ010000617.1:0-6173 GCA_049583165.1 Candidatus Sulfotelmatobacter sp.
TCCAAAGTGAAGCGGGTTCCGTGGAACGTGGCCTGGCCTTCGAGAACGTCGACGCGGCCGAGAACAGCGGGACGGGCGACGGAGCCGTGCAGGCGGAGATCGGCATCGCCGGAAAGCCGGGCGATGGCGGTGCGCATCTGGAGTTCTGGCGCGGTCTCGACATGGATATCGAGCTTGATGTTGTTGAGCGGGGAGTTGGAGACGGTTATGGGCACGACCTGTCGATTGCGTTCCAGATAAGAGCTGAAATCAAAACCGGGAGTAACGGCAATCTTGTTGACGGTGATTTCGCCGGAAACCGTGGAAGCGGAGCGGGTGCCCACCCAGTGGAGTTCGGCGTCTGCCGTGGAACTGACGCCGGGCGGATAACGCAGGCGGACGTCTTTGCCTGAGGCGGTGAGATTGAAATTCAGTTGCTGGTTGAGATAACTGGCGTCGCCTTGAAAGGCGAGGGTGCCGCCTCCAGTGCGCGCGGTAAGGGTTTCGATATGGATGTGATCGCGGGTGAAGATCATCGAACCGCTGACTCCGCTCAAGGCGCTAGGCAGCGTCGCATAGGAGAGCGAGATGTCGTTAAATTGCAGGCGGCCTTGAGGAAAGGGATCGGCGAGCGTTCCGCCGACGGTACCGGTCATAGTAACGAGGCCGGAGCCGGTGAGGTTCGGGTCAAAGCCGGAGAGCAGTTTTAAATCAACATGACCATCGGCTGTGAGATCGACGGCACGGCTGCCGGAGAGTTGCACGGAGCCGCGAGAAGTGAGGTCGGTTCCCTCCCCCAGCATGTGGAATTGCTCAATAGTAAAAACCTGGTTGGCGACGGAGAAGCGAATGGGGTTTTGATTGTTGAGTTTGACGTGCTCGAGGTCGAGAGAAAGAGCGGCAAGATCGCCACGCACGGCCCATCCTGCGGGTCGGAGGAGTTGACCATGGAAATCGAGAGCGCCGGTTACGGAGGAGTGTCCCGTGAGTTGAGTGCTGAGATAAGCCTTCCAGAGCGGATCGAGATCAAGCTGATCCATGCGGAAAGAAAGATCGGCGGGATAGTCCTTTTTTAATTGAACATGGCCGCTCACGAGCAGCGAGCCGAGCGGAAAGTGGGAATTGCCAGTGATATGAAGCTCGCTGCCCTGGGTCACGGCTTGCAGATCGAGTTCCCCCTGAGGTTCCTGATCAAGCGCGAGATTGCGGATGTGAACATCGGCGTTGATGGTGGGCGCGTCCGGCGTCCCGGAGGCCTTGAGACTAAAGTCGGCGCGTCCTTCCACGGAAACACGGCTCGGGTGAATCTGGCGGACGTGGGCGAGATCGAAATTATTTCCGGCTATATCGAGATGGAAGGCGCGGGTAGTTGGATTATAGGCAGCACTGCCGGTAGTCATGGAATCGTCCTGGAGGAGGTGGATATTATCCAGCGCGAGTTCACCATTGGCGAAACGAAAGGTTGAATCGAATTGTTGAATCGGCTCGCCGTAGGCGGAAGCGTGGTCGAGATGAATTTGTCCGTCGCCGTGGAGATCGGACTCAGTGCCCGATGCCTCGACGGAGAGATTAGCAGAGCCGGCGACGGGATAGTTATATCCGGCAAGAGCTTGCAGCGCGGCGAGATCGGTATTTTGCAGATTGGCGCGGACGTTGAAAACACTATCGGGAACGAGATGGCCGTGTTGAAGTGTGGCGGAGGCATCGAACTCGGCGGAGGTGCCGTCGCGCTTCAGACTGGCGTTGTGGAGGGCGATGGATTGGAAGGAAAGCTGGATGGAAGTGGAAAGAGAATCCCAATGAGTCTTCAGTTCATGTATATCAGCCGTGGCCGGCATGTTGATTTCGAAGTCGTCGACAAGCAGCGTTCCAGCAAGCTGCGGGGAGACGAATTCTCCGGTCAAGTTGCCGTTGAAGGCGGCGCGGCCGTTCAGGACTACTGGAAACAACGCTGGACCGCGCACCACGGCAGCGAACGGCAGCCAATCCGCCAGACTGGAAGTGGAAACCGAAAGACGGAGGGCGGAAGTGGCGGACAGCGTTCCAGAGGCCTGGACGCGACTGGTGGGCGTGTTCAGGCTGAATTGCGGAAGATCAAGCGTATCTGTACCTGCGTAGTATGTGCCGGTGGAATGCGCGGTAAGTGCGAGTTGGCCGGGTGTGGAATGCGCGGGCGGATTCACATCGAGGGCGAATTTGATTTCGGCGTCACGGCGAGTTCCCTTCCATTGAGTTTCAAGCGTGCCGGAGGCCAGTCCGGCGGGATGCAAAGCTTGCACGGGACGCGTGGGCGCGTTGAGCGCGATGGCGAGTTCTCCAGCGGAGATGTCACGCAAGTGAAGAACGATTAGCGCGTTTTGAATCGCAGTGGGTTTGGGTTTGGCGGTGGACTGGCGAGATTTATTACGAGGCGGCGCGGCAGAAATTGTAGCCGTCTCGAGATTTTTTCTGACTGCGGGTGAGAGATGCTGATCAGAAGCCAGCCACTGGTCCAGTTCGGCGTCGCCAGTAACAGTTCCACCGAAGATTTTGCCTTGCAGCCGGGAAAGCCTGAGCTGCTGATCGGTTACCGAGTATCCGGTGCTCAGAGATGCCTTGGAGAAAGCAATCTGATCGGCCTTCCAGTCGAGATCGCGAAGGGTGAGCAACCCATTGGAATCGAATTTGCTGGGCCACCAATCGCCTTCTCCCTTGAGTTCGAGAAAACCGGAGCGAAGCCCGCGACGGCGCGCGATGGAAGCCGCTTCGGTGAGGTCGATGTGCGCGTCGTAAGCGGCTTGAACGTGGGGATGGCGAAAGTTTGTGACCCGGCCGCTGCCGGAGAAATTGGAGTGTCCGGAATTCCATCGGAATGTAGAAAAATCCGCGGAGTCAGAACTGAGAGTGAAATCCGTGGAGCTCATCCATGCAAAGGGCCGGCAGTCGGCCAGCTTGGTATCGACCAAGCCGACGATGAGGCGGCCATTGTAGTGAGCGTGGAGGTAGGAATACTCCATCTGGAGCGAAGTGTCGCGGGCCGCGAAATCGAGAGGAACGGTTTGATCGTCCCACAGAATTTTCCCCTGGCGGAATTCGAGACGGGTGATGGAAAGCGCGAAGAGTTGTTCGATGGATGTCTGCGAAGAAAGGGTGCTCGTCCGCTGAGGAAAGTTAGTGGTGCCGTCGGGATAAAAAACTACATGGACGATGGGCTGGTCAAGTACCAATTCATGAAAAGCGAGTTCGGAACGAAGTAGAGAGCTGATCTTCAAGCGGGCGACGATGTTGTCGGCGTGAGCCATCGGAATGTCAGTGGGGGCTTCGCGGCCGTGCACGGTAATATTCCGCACTTCGACTTGCAAACGGAACGGAATGGTATGGAAGCTGCCGATTTCGGCGCGGCCTCCGGTGATGCGTTCCACCTCGGCGACGAGGCGGCGGCGAACCAGCGCCTGGAAAGATTCAGTATTGATGTAGATCGCCAGAGCAAGGGCGATGAGGGACACCGAGCCGACGCTGATGAGCAGATATTTCCACCACCGGCGGACGGGCTTGGTGGCGGATTCGGTCACTGCGACTGAACTCCCGGGTCGCTCGCCGAGGGCGCAGCGGCCGGAACGTGCACTTGACCCTCGGAGCGCAAGGTTTGTAGCCAGGAGACCAGCATCTCGCTCACTTTTTCTTCGGTGAGCACTTCACGAATCTTGGCGGAAACTTCGGCGAGAGGAACTTCCGATGCGCCGGATTGCTTTAATTTAGGCACGAACTGGTCGCGGTAGTAAGCCTCGATGGATTTGGAATCAATCTGAACCGCCGGGCGAAGACGAACGTCGACCAGGCGCATCACATCGATCTGCTGCTGGACATGGGCAAACAGATCCTTCTCGGTAAGGTGATAGGAGGCTAGTAGCGAATGCCAGGAATCATCCGAGGCGGCGTGGGGATATTGCTTGCGGGCATCGGCAATGCGAGTGGTGACCTCGCCATCCGTGGCGTGAAGGAAATCAGCGGACTTCATCTGTCCCCGCAACAGTTCGAGGTCGATAAGGCGGTCTAGAACGGCGCGGCGATCATCGTCCGTGAAGGCCGCAAGCGAGCGATTGCTGAGCAACGCTTCGTAACAGAGAGCTTCATCCCAATCGGATTGAAGGATCACGCCGCCGTTTACGGTGGCAACAATGCGATCGATTACTTCCGGTGCGCGAGCGGCGGCGGAACAAACTGGAATCGAGAAGAGAGAAGAGAGCAAAAGCGCGAGCACGGCACGCATCGTTATCTGGCCGGATAATCTGTGGTTGAAAGATTTCATTAAAACGGCTGCCCTATACTGAAAAAAATATTAAAGTGTTGCAGGCGTTCCGGAGTGAATGCCGGCGTCTTCGAACTTGGGGTGCTCGGTGTGTAACCTGTTGGGTACTCTGTCGGATTCAGATTGTACCCGAAATCGAAGCGGAGTGGACCAATGGGAGTCTTATAACGCAACCCAAGGCCGACCGCGTGGGAAGTGTAGTCGTATCCGGAGTTGTCGAAGGCCGTAACGCAGCCGTTGTAAGAATTGGAGGCGGAGCTGGGGTTGAATTGCAGGCACTGAGAAGGATCGAACTGGTGCCAGCGAAGAAGGCCCTTCAGCATGTCGTGTCCGGCGGTAAAAACGTTCCCCATATCATGAAAAATCGCGAAGCCAAAGCCTTCCCCGAGATAGGGCAGGCTCACCGAGGGAAAGCGAAGTTCCTCGCTGTTCACGAACAGAGTGGAACCGCCAACGGGAAAACCGGAGTCGGGATCACGGGGTCCTGCTTGGTTCAACCCGAAACCGCGATGAGAGTTGCCGCCTCCGGCGAAAAAAAGTTCAGGCAGCGGAATGATCGAAATGTCCGACTGGCAGGCGGTTTGCAGGTTATTCAGAGGACAGGTTCCCGGCGGCAGGATTCTGGTGCCGCCATAGACCTGTTCCAAGCCCAGGGTGGTTGAGCGCGCAAAAACGAACTTGTGCTTGGGTCTACCGAAAGCGTAATAGGTGGAATCCTGACCCAGGGCGCGGCCATAATCCGATTGCGACCCGACGTAGCTGGACGCGCCGAAGCCATCAAGCGTGAAGTATTGCCCCTTGGTGCTTTCCAGAGGGTTATCGCGATGGTCGCGGATGAAGGTGAAGCCGGGACCGCCTACGTGAGCCGGCAGCGAAAATAAACTGAATTCCGCGGGTGAAAAATCCGACGCAAAGTTGGTGGCTTTCACCTGGCGATAGTCGAACCGGTAGGTAATGGAAGTGGAGCGATTGGCCTGTAGTTTTCCGAGTTGCTGGCGAAGATCGATCTTGCCTTCGAGGCGCTGCGAGGTGAATGTGGCAACGTTGAGACTGTTGTCGTAGAAAATGGTGAAGAAAAGCTTGAGCCGATCATTGTTCAGGATTTTAGGTATTTCATAACTGATTAGGCCGAGCTGCTGCAATCGTCCGACGTGGGACTGGAAGGTGACGGTTTGGTTGCGCCCGCCAACGTTCAGACGAGTGATATCTAGGCCAACCCGGGGGCTGACGCCGGTTGACCCGGCTGGCGCGGTGGTTCCGGAAGGCAGGCCGGTTTCAAATTCCAGCCCGGCGCCATAGGTGAAGGTATAGCGTTTGGCCTCCTGTACCTGGACGAGAACATTTTTCTCGGGGTCGGAGCCGTTGGGATTCTGAATGGCGGTGTCGACCTGGCTGAAGATGCCGAGATCATAAAGCTTGCTCTGCGTATCCAGAAGATCCTGCTGGCTAAAAGGCCGTCCCGCAACCACTTGAACTTCGCGCTGCACCACGTAGTCGCGAGTGTGATCGAGTCCTGCGACCATCACTCGATTCACGAAAAACTGTTCTCCCTCCTGGATGGTGAAGGTCACATCTTCGCGGTTCGGTGTGCCTAGGGAGGGGTTCGTGGTGATATCCAGAATGGCTTTGGAAAAGCCATGGTTAAAGTAATAGTTGAGGATGGTTTCACGGTCGGTTGCGAGATTCTGGTCGGAATAGGGTTGCCCGCTTGCCGTATCCAGCTCGGGAAAAGACTTGGCGTCGATCCTTTGGTCCCCCTCAATGTGGAATGCACCGACTAGCGTCTGCGGGCCTTCATCGATGTGAATGTGAACGGCGAGACGATTGCCTGCGCCGCGATAATTATCGTCAACTTTGGTCTGAATTTTGGCCTGCCGGAATCCGTTGGAAACATAAAGTGCCTGAA
>JBAUVJ010000618.1:0-7446 GCA_049583165.1 Candidatus Sulfotelmatobacter sp.
CCAGCAAAAGCAGGGCCAACGCGAGAACGAGATAGTTCAAGAAAGTGTAGTTCGCGGTGAGGATGACGCCGACCTGCCATGGAGTCACAATGAAAAAGCACGCAATCCGCCAGCGACGCGGAAGAAACAGCATCCATACCAGAACCAGTTCCAATGCCAATGTGGCGCCGACGGTCGCTGCGTGAAACCCGTGGGGCAAGTGCTCCACGTACCAGCCAATCCAGGTGGGCAAGGGCCCATTTTGATAGTACTCATCCATGGCCGTAAAGTGACGCCATTTGACGTCTCCGCTAAGAAGCTTTGCCACGCCAGATTCGAAATAGATGCGAAACCACTCCCACTGCAGCAAAAACAGGCTGGCGCGCGAAGCAGGATAGGTGCGGCCCAAACCGGGACGCAGGCCCGGCGGCGCGAAAAAGAAGGAAATGAATCCTGCCTCCAGCAACATGCCATCCGATTGGTATCCGGAGAAGTCCTGCGCCGCGCTGACAAACGAGAGAAAACAAGTGAAGCAAATTGTCAGCATTCCACGGGGCCACAGGTTCAGCAGAAGAAGCAATGAAGCCAGCATGCCGGCCCAGCACAGCGCGTTCAACATAACTGGTCCACTCGACCACCAGAGCAACGTCGGGGCATACCACCCTCGTTGCCAATCGCCGAGTGACTGAGCGACAGCGTGAAGGTAGTTGTTCGCGGGCAGAATTCCGTTTGGGCCGATGAGACCGCGGATCTGAAAGATTAGCGAGAAAAATGCAGAAAAGTAGATGCCGCCGAGAGCGCGAAGAAATAGCCACCGCGAAATCAGACGGCGGGGCACTCCCTGCTGTGCATCAAAGAGCCAACCAATCGAGTAGGGATGATCCCAGCCCATAACCGTCGCAATTATACGGAGAAGGAACTACGGCCGCTGGCGAAAACCTTAACTCCGGGATGGTCGGGTAAGTCGGAAGCAACCGACCCCGATATCGTGATGGGCCCCGGCGACGGCGAGGTGCAGTTTTCTCGGCGGTCAGGCTAGTTACTTGAGGGGACTGGCGCGCAAATGCGCCTAGCACGCAGTGGTGATGCCCGTACAGGGATTTGAAATCGCCGGCGAACGCTCAGGATCTCTGATTGGCTCCGCCGTTCTAGCTGCAATTGGCACGGCCCTCATCGTGCTAGCTCCCGGAAAGCGGTCGGGTTCGATGGAAGCCTCAGCCGGCGCGCAACTGTTGCTAAATTGCTATCACACTCCTCGCGGGGGCAATGAGCGTAATGGCTGAGGTTATCGAACGCCGCCTGATGCGGGCCCGACATCAGAGCCTTAGTGCTGTAGCTTGGAGGACGTCAGGTTGACAGTCTGAGTCGTATTTGCGTCGATACCGACGCACTCAGTGATGTCGACGCCGCGACACGCTTGCAACCCTTATACCTGATGGTTTCTCGCAAACTAGCCCCGATCGAAATCACAGCGTATCATCCGACCGGTTGTATACCGATGAGCATAGAAACGGCCTCAGCCTCACCTGAGGCCGTTTGGTCCTTGAATGCAGTTCCTCAGTGTACGACGATCCCTCAGAGCAAACTGTTTACCGTCGTATCCTGAGAAAGACGAGTTGCCCTGATTACGCCAAGGATGTAGGCCGTGGTGTTTCCTGACGTATCAGTGGCCTCTTGTGTAAACAGCGTGAAGCCACGGGATTATGAGTACATGGTTAAGCAGTGCGTAGAGGCGTTCGACAAACTACGAACCAGATAGTGGTTTTTCAAGGCTACCCTCGGTCCGCTGCGTGACCGGCGGTGGCCCACGAAATGACATCCCATTCGGTAGTGCCTCAGCTTGAAATTCATCTCCGATATTCGTAGCCAGCAGTATATCGGCGCTTGCAGCAAAGAAGCACCACAAACGCAAACACTAGGACTGCCGCTAGTCGCCAACTCACCAGGCCATTGATGTGTGCCCACGAGCATTTTGCAAGGTCTTTACTCTTCTTCCGATCTCCTACTCATCAAGTCTGCAAGGAAGACATCGTAGTTGACACCGAGAGGGTCCAGCGCCAGCATACCTTGCTCAACAACAACCCAATTCCCATCCGGGAATTGCTTTTTCAGTCTGAAACCTCCTCTGCGGCCTTCGTCTTTCCAGAGTTCCCAAACAAATCCATCGCCTTCTAACTCTGCCACTCGCTCTTGTCCATCGAGAAAAGGCCTAAGTTCCACCTTGCGCCTCTAAGCGGCCCTGATGGAATTGGCCCTCTTCGCGAGAATTGTGGATAGTCTTTCGATAGGTTTAGACTCAACCACTCTCTCCCTGCGATTCTCAAACAATCTTCGTTCGATATGCCGGTGTTCCAACTTGGAGGGAAGTTTCATGGGGAGTAAAATCCTTGGCTGGCAGGTTTAGCACCTTATGAGCGTCCCGAGTGTAAACAGAATGTGATAAATCGCAAAAGGGGATTCCACCCCGTCTAGCGCGGACTCGGGGCTTGCAATCCATTCCTGCTTTGATAAAATTTCGTGGTCAGAACCTTGCACAAGGATTGCCCGTTGGTTCTTTTGGAACGGGCCAACGGGCGTTTTTTTCTCTCTAGGCGACCATTCCAGTTTGAAGCCGAAAACCAAGCAAGCACACGACAACCAAGCCGCGCACATTTCCGCGCGCGGTATCGGCCAAACTGGGACATTTTGGAAGGCTTAGACTGTTTTCGCTTTGCCCTATGGTCATGGAGACAAGGAAACAACTTCCGAGCAACTTTACCGTGAGGCGCAAAAATTAGTTGAACGCATTGTCGATGAGTTCAGCTATCCCGTTCACGTGGCTTGCTACCCTTTGCGGTATACCGCGAGGAAAGACGCCCCAAAGTCCGCGTGAAACGTCGAGGCATCAGAAGTCCGCGCGGTTTTTCGATGCGCGCTTCATTTCGAGTAATGGCGTGCGGTTGTCTATCTTGGTGAGGCATTATTAAAAGGGGCCACAGATTCCCCCGGAACCGTAGCCCCTAACGGCTTTCAGCGCACGCGCCGCTGCTATTCAAGCCAAAATATGACACGGAGTCCATACAGCAAATCGCCTAACCCATTTGGCGTGCGGTTGGGTGCAGACAAACGGGCTGCCGCGCCTGGACCCACCACATCGAATGTGGGCCGCCTTACGGTCAATGGGTTCTATAAAAAGGGATGTCAAGAAAAAACCTCTGCCTCGACCGGAGGCTGAGATTTGTTTCTCGAGGTCCAGCCCACTGTCTCGTCTGTACTTCTCTGGGTTTGGCTTCCTTGCCGGTTTCATCTTTGGAGGCGACCACGTCAATCGAGTGCTGAAGCTGGGCAAGCGCAACTGGTGGTTGAGTGGTTCTTTCGGAGGCTCGTGGCCTATCGCTATTTCTGGTTATCCGAGGGGGCATTTGCGGGACTCCTGTTTTAGCGGACCGCTCGGCCGCAAATCAGATTGGCGCCTTACCGAATCTGAGTGTCCGCGGAAATCTGGCACACAAGTCGCATGGACGAACAGCCGGAGGTTTGGCTCCGGCTGTTTGTCTGGGTTGATTTCAGTTAAGAGCGATCAAGACGTCCTCGGTTTTCGATTGGCCAGTGGCCAGCCGCAGTTCTTTCGCCAGGCTCTTCTCTTCTTTGGAGGTCGCGATGACCATACCATTGGTACCCGCTCCTCTCCAGATTTCCACTAAGAAATACTGGCCACCCACATGATGGAAAACTAGCTTGGTGGCCGAGTCACGTTGATACTCCCGCCTGACCAACGACACCGCACTTTTGCTTGTCTGACCGTTCCGGATCTGGATACAGCTCGCGCCGGCTGTGTCGATTACATAGGTGCCAGCCGGAAGCTGCGCCGAGCCCACCTTGAAGGCAAACGGCACGTTCGCTTTGGCGGCAGGCTGGATTTGGGCCGAGGCGTTGAGCACCAGTGACATCACCACCAGCGACAGAATCCCGATAACGTTGCGTTTCATAACATCCTCCCCGGGGTTCCTCGCAGTGGAACCCAAACTGAATTTGTCACTCGAACTCGTCTGCGCTATCGCCGGACGCTTACTGTGACGCGTTGAGATATTGCATGCGTCGTGCCAAGCCCAATCGAGATTCTGCCCCGCTCCATTCCTCTCATTTTGCAACAACATGAGCCCTGCCTCTTTCACCGCAATTCTCCGCCGGGGTGCCAAGTGGTAGTCGAACGGCTACCCACGGGTAGCCTTTTGGTTCCACAAAAGGGACCGATTCAATGATGCTTCTCTTGCAGTTTCGACTACACTGATCAACCGGAGAAAGAGTTGATCAACCCAAGACTGATATCGATCTCCGGATTCCCCAAGGAAATTGTCTGGGTCGTGAAAGACGGCCCGCTGATTCTGGGCAGGGATCCCTCCAACCAGTCGGAGGTGGGCGACCCTGCGGTCTCACGAAAGCATTGCTCAGTGAGTGAGGTCTCGACCGATGTTTTTGAGATCGCCGACCTCGACAGTCATAATGGAACTTTCGTCAACGGAGTGCGAGTGAGCCGCCAGACCATCCAGCATGGAGACCGGATTCGTATCGGGAACAGCGAGTTTGCATTTCTCACCGGTCCTGATGAGGAGACCGCCCGTCTGTCATCGCGATCCGGCACGGCGGAAGTGAAAACGATGACTCTTGATCGCTCCGGCCTGCCGACAGGTGACTCGTGGGTAGGTCGAATGGCGCGCGATCTGACTGCATTTTTCAAGATCGCGAACATGATCAATTCCACCCGCGACCTGCAAGCCATGCAGCGCGAATTGCTGGAGCTTGTTTGCGAAGTGATCCCGGCCTCACAAGCTGCAATCGTCCTCCAACCGAACGCGAGTGATGAACCCAGTCCACCGTGTACGTGGAATAGAAAGGATAAGGATCTCGTCCCGCAGAAGATGATTATCCGCGACGAGTTGGTGCAGCAGGCGATCTGGGAGCACTGTGCCGTGTTAGCGGCTACCGCCGAAACTACTTCCACGGATCATGTATTGTGTGTTCCCTTGGTCGCGGTTGAGAGAATTCTCGGCGTAATCTATTTGAGCTCACCCGCCTCTTCCCCCGTTTTTGGAGAGGACCACGCCTATTTTGTCAGCACCATTTCCCGCATTGCAGCAGTCACGCTAGAGAACTTGTCGAAGCTGGATTCGCTGAAGGGGGAAAACCAGCGCCTTCAAGCAGAGGCGAAAGCCGACCGCTCCCTGATCGGGCAGAGCCTGCCAATGCGACGCGTCAGTGAGTTCATCGTGCGAGTGGCGCGCGGGCAATCCACGGTGCTCATTCGCGGCGAAAGTGGAACGGGCAAGGAACTCGTGGCCCGCGCCATTCACGCCAGCGGTGAGCGGCTCGACAAACCGTTCGTGGCTGTCAACTGTGCCGCCATCCCGGAAGCCTTGCTGGAGAGCGAGCTGTTCGGCCACGAAAAGGGAGCCTTCACGGGTGCGGTCGGAACCAAGAAGGGCAAGTTTGACATTGCTGGCGAAGGGACGCTGTTCCTCGACGAAATCGGGGAACTGGCCCCTCTATTACAGGCCAAGCTCTTGCGCGTCTTGCAGCAGCGTGAATTTGAACGACTCGGTGGAAATCGCTTGCTGCCTTTTAACGCACGCGTCCTGGCTGCGACGAACAGGAACTTGGAGGAAGGTATCAAGACGGGCGAGTTCCGTCAGGATTTGTACTACCGCCTGAATGTGGTTTCCGTAGCGGTACCCCCACTGCGCGAGCATCGCGAGGACATTCCGTTACTGGCTTTGTATTTCGCCAACAGGTATGCGGAGAAGTGCCATCGTGGCTTCAAGGGAATCGCTGCAGGAGCACGTGAGTTGCTGATGAAATACAGCTGGCCGGGAAACGTTCGCGAATTAGAGAACGCCATCGAACACGCGATCGTGCTGGGACTGACCAACGAGATTCTCGCAGAAGACTTGCCAGACACGCTGCTGGAGCAAGACTCCGTGGGTTTGGCCGCGGCGCGATTTCACAGCACCCTGAGCCGAACGAAAAAACAGCTTGTTCTAACGGCGTTGGACGAAGCCGGCGGCAATCACGTCGAGGCCGCTCGCCTCCTCGGGATTCACCCGAAGTACTTGCACCGGTTGATCCGGAACCTGAATTTGAAATCCGACGCAAAGAGGCAGGGATAACCCGTAGGGCGTCGCCTGGGTGATCTGGCCCTTGCCTGGCCTCCGGGCGCAAGCATCAGGCGTTCTCTTGTCATGTAACGATTCCCTCCCCAAACGCACTACTCATTATCGAGTGACGCCTACTCGCTCCTTCGCAGGGCGAGAAAGCCAGAATAAAGAATACGGGCGGTTGAGTGCGGCGAGGTAACACGTTGCGGAGATCCGATTACGAGCGCGCGTGGCTACTTGCGGGATTACACAAATCGAGAGCGTGGACGCAGCCATTATTGGTGGCCGCGCTTCTGAAACCAAATTGTCCTGTGCCCCTCTGGGTACGTTGACTTGCTCTTAGCGGCGGCCTACCATGCTCACAATTCTGCCCAGAATGAGCTTAAATGATCGGCCAAACCATCTCGCATTATCGCATCGTTGAGAAACTCGGCGGTGGTGGGATGGGTGTGGTTTACAAAGCAGAGGACGTGAAGCTCGGACGGTTTGTTGCCCTGAAGTTCCTGCCCGACGATGTAGCCAACGACCCGCACGCCCTCAGCCGCTTTCAGCGCGAAGCGAAGGCAGCCTCAGCGCTGAATCATCCGAACATCTGCACGATTTACGAAATTGGCGAAGAGGACGGCCAGTCCTTCATCGCCATGGAGTTTCTGGACGGTTTAACGCTGAAGCACCGCATCGCAGGCCGTCCGCTGGAGATCGAAGCAGTGCTGTCGCTGGGCATCGAGATTGCCGACGCGCTCGATGCTGCCCACTACACCGGCATCGTCCACCGCGACATCAAGCCGGGAAACATTTTCGTCACCAAGCGCGGACACGCGAAGATGCTGGACTTTGGCTTGGCGAAAGTCACGCCGGTGCTCAACAAAGCCGAAGCCGTGGCAGCCACTGCGCAATCGACTGTGACGGTGGAAGAGCACCTGACCAGTCCGGGGACAGCTTTGGGCACGATAGCCTACATGTCGCCGGAGCAAGTGCGAGCCAAGGAGCTGGACGCACGCACGGATTTGTTTTCTTTTGGCGCAGTGCTGTACGAGATGGCCACTGGCACGCTGCCCTTCCGGGGGGAAAGCAATGGGCTGGTCTTCGAGTCCATCTTGAATCGTGCACCCGTGTCGGCGGTGCGGTTGAATCCAGATCTGCCAGTCGATTTAGAACGGATCATTAACAAGTGTCTGGATAAAGATCGTGACCTGCGTTACCAGCACGCTTCAGACATTCGTACCGATTTGCAGCGCCTCAAGCGAGATTCGGAGAGCGGACACGTTTCTGCAGCCACCTTTGGCACGATGACCGCGACCCAGTCTCCTGCAGTTCGGTTTGCAAAGCCCTGGAA
>JBAUVJ010000619.1:0-6381 GCA_049583165.1 Candidatus Sulfotelmatobacter sp.
GGCCTTAAGAGGGTGAGGCTTGTGGAAGTCTTCGAAAGTATAAGCGCTAACCCAAATCAGATCATATTCAGCCGCCTCGCAATTAGCGAGAATCATGGACAGTGCGCCGGGAACTATAAGATCGTCATCGCTGAAAAGCCACACGTACTTGCCTTGAGCCTGCTCAAAGCACTGCAAGAAGTTCGCGTCGGAGCCGATATTCTCAACATTCCGCAAGTAGCGAACGCGAAGCCCACAGCGGACAAAACCTTGCACTACTGACGGAGTTTCGTCCGGAGAAGCATTATCAGAGATAATCAACTCGACGCGGTGTTCATCCTTAAGCTCACTCGCAAGGACGGACAGAAGCTCTCTTAGACACGATGCCCGATTGTAGGTCGGGATTGCGATTGTCAGCAAAGGCTTTGTAATTTCATCTTGGATTTCCTCACGCATAACTTCTAAGTCCTTCAGTGGCTGAAGGAAAAATGTGCGGTCCCCGGTTCTTCGGCTCGTATGACCAAACCAGTGCAAGAACAACCCAAAATATTGGCTCCATGTGGGATTGATAAGGTACGTTAAAGACCGCAATGGCCGCAATGCAGGACGCTATGCCTTTCCTTCCGACGATCGGATACCCTAGGAGGATCAAGAAAAGAACGAACGCAGGTAAGCCGAGCTCAGCCAGCACAGTCATGTATAGGCAGTGGAAGTTTCCGTATTTGTCATCTCCAAAAAAATCGCCCAGAACTCTGGGAGCACCCGCAAATCCGATACCCGCAACTATGGTGTGGGTTGAAGTTGACCAAGTATCAAATCCCCTCTGTATCAACTCCAAGTGATCGCCCCCCGAGCTGCCTTCTTCGCCAGAGAGCCGGCTGGACATCATATCTGAAACCTCCCAGAGTTCCAGCAGATCCGCAATTTCCTTTCGGTAGGCGAAGCAAAAAAGTGAAGCGACAATTGCAATTGTCGCCGCTGTAAACGCCACTCGCCGGGTGGTCAGGCGATTCCAGAATGCTTTGGAAAAAAAGTAGTATGCAAACCAGCAGAGCATGGCGGATCTCGACAGAGTGAGCAAAACGAAAAACGCCAGAGCAAAATGGAGGAATCGCGTGTAGCGTGTTCTGCTGGCAAACCGATCAAGCAGCGCGAGGTACATAACCAGGATGAAGCCTGCCCGGTTTGCATCGAGGCAGGAGCCAGACAGTCGAGGCGCCCAAAGCAACGTAGAGGTGGGAGCGAATATTGACGCGATGGACAAGCCGGGTTCGCCCTGAGAACGGAAGAGTCCATAGTTGAAGGCGATGCCCTCGCCAATGCAAAAAATCAACCACACCAGCAAAGCGAGGGTGACGGAGCGCGTGATCAACTTTTCTGGCGCAGGGTCAGCCAATATCCTAGCTGAGACGCAATATCCCAAGATTGATAAAAGCATCAGGCCACCAAGAGCTATAAGGCCCCGCTGCGGGTCGAGGCCGAAAATGGTGGAAGCGAAAGCAATAAACAAGAACAGTGCGAGCACAATAAGAAAAAGGATTTGGCGGCGAAGAGGACCGTTAATCGGAACTTGAAACGTTCCCCGCAATCCAATGAGGAAAAGGCGAATCAAAATAACGAACGAAGCGAAAAATATGAATGGACTCAGTTTAAAAAAACCATATCCCCCCAAGAGATCGATGCGGTCGGCTCCGATCAAAGCGATGCTGGCAACCAGACAGATGTATTCCAGTTTTTTCAACATGGATGATAGTTCGCAAAGTATCGCAGGGTTGTCCGAGCGTTTAGAGGAAGCATCGTTTGAAACCTGCCGTGTATACACATCAGGCTATCCTAGGAAAGAGCGTCCCGCAACCGTCTTGCGCTCCCGTACCCAGTCTCCGCTCGTGACAATCAACTCGCGGACTTTTGAAGCCGTGCCAGTCCAGGAGTATTGAGCAGCCCGTCTTAAACCTTTTTCCTGCAATCGCTGGCGTAACGAAATGTCGCTTACGATTTGCTCCATTGCCGTGGCTATTTGCCTCACCGCGGTCGGATCCACGAGCAGAGCAGCATCTCCCGCTACCTCTGGCATTGCGGTAACGTTTGAGGTCACCACAGGGGTACCACTAGCCATAGCTTCCAGCACCGGCAGCCCAAACCCTTCATAAAGGGAAGGAAATATCAGCGCCTCGGCACCCCTGTAAAGCGCCGGCAATTTTGATTCCGCCACTACGCCCATGAAATCGATGCGTGCGCTTACTTGATGCTGATCTATCCAACGCGCAAGATCAATGGTGGATTCGCCGGTAAATACTAGATGCATCCGTGCATCCAGGCCGGCCTTGGCAAAGGCCTCCACCACACGGAACTCGTTCTTATGCCGCTTCCGATTGCTTACGCATAGAAGGTAAGGAAATGGAAGTCCGTACAGTTCATCCCCGGGCCTATATGCCGTATCAACGCCGCATCCCACATTGAAAACTTTGTCCGGCGCTGCTCCCGACCACTCGATGATCTGGTTGCGCGTAAATTCCGAGACAGTAAGAATCTTCGCAGCGCGATGGCACGCTCGTTTCATGATTGTTGCGTAGTAAAGGCGAAGAAGTGGACCGCTGTTCTCCGGGCAGTAAATGTGACTCAGGTCGTGGATTGTAAAGATGAAAGGCGCCGCGCAGAACAGAGGGGTGTTGTAGCCGGGGGAAAAAAACAAATCGTCGCGGGTTAGTTTGCCGAGCGCACGAGCGAGCCGCCAGGAATCCAGCGGCGCTGCGGGATTTGATGCCAGCGAAACCGGGCGATAATCAAGATCGGCAAGCACATGCCTTGCAAAGCGACCGATGCCGTGGTTTCCAACAATCCATCGCTGATCGCAGTAGATCATGGCAAGCTGCCACTTCGCACGAAACAAAACCAGGCATGGGAATATCCAAAAGGGCGTTTCACGCGACGGCCCCCATTTCCTTACGGTGCTATTATCGCCAGCGCTGCGCCGGTTATGGCCAGTTGCGAAGTGATCTGCGTCCAGTCGCGCAACCCGCGGATGAAGGCTCCGGTGGGAAGCTTGTAGGGTACGACGATCTGATCGCCGGGGTACAAGTGGACTCGGTAGAACTTTTTTCCGGTAAAAAGCCCGTTGACGTTATTGGCGGCTACTACGATGCCATTCGCTCGCAACACAAAGGCGTGGTGCAGGTCGGACTGAGGTTTTCCTTTGCCGGCTATTTCGAGATATGCGCCGGTAGTGTTGCGGGGTTCGAAAATGAACGATCCGGGATTGTAAACATCTCCAACCACGGAAACGGTTGAGGGAGTGTGAGGAATCGCCAGCCGGTCGCTATCTTCCATCACCATGTCTGGGAAATCGTTAAGATTCTTGTCCTGCGGCTTAACCGGAAGTGCAACGCGGCCGCTGGCTCGGGTATTACGGAGTTGGGCGATGATCGCTTCCTGTGCCGCCAGCAATTGCGGCAAGTCGCCGGGCTGGGCGGAAGCGGCTACTGACATTGCCGATTGCCGGATTTGTACCTCCATGGTATTAGCCAGTTCGTCTAGACTCTTTTGTTGGTCGATCCGCGCCGATTCGCGAGTGAATTGCGAACCGTAGACATATGCGTCGGGTGTCAAACCGCCGGCGCGCTGCAAAACCGACCGCAGCGTTTCATTGGTTTCAAGTTTATAAACACCGGGGCGCATCACCTCGCCTTCGACGATCACGTACTGAGAGCGATCCGCTTGCGGCACACTGATATCGCGCTGGGAAAAGATCGTCACGATGTCGCCCGGCTCCAGTTCCAGATTGCTGGCATCGTCGTGTTCGATAATTGCCTTCCGGGGACTCATCCATATCAGCTTGGAGGAGAGATCGGTAGGATTGACGCGTTGGATGATGGCGTAGTCCCAGTTGATCTCAGGAGCATAGCGGCGAACATCTTCGGCAACATCGCTGACAACGGTTGGATTCATATTGCTGCCTGATGTTTGGGAAGGCTGTTGATTCGCCGAAGCCTCACCTGGCTTTGATGTCCCGGTACTAGCGGGGTTTTGTTCATTCTGCGCGTAGAGAGCGTCGGACATATCCGAAGAATCCGCTGCATCCCGCATCTCGCCGGGAGGAATGTTGTTCTGAGTCGAGTCCAAGTTGCCTTGGGGTACGGTGCCATTCGGCGTTGTACCATTTGTTGTACCGGCGCCGTTGGGCGTCGCTCCATTGGTCTGTTGCCGATTGGTGGCGGAGCGATTGTTCTGTACAGGAGCTGGGAGAACAGGATATTCGGTTGCGCGTCCATTCACGATGGCTGCGCGATTCCTCCAGTAGCGGCGAGTGAGCAATGCCTGGGAGTTGGGAATCAGATCGCGGACGCGCATGCCCGGCTTCCAGGGATAGCGCCCGGGATTGGCGACATTGCCTCGTAAGGTTACGGTGTCTTCGAAGCGCGGAACGATGGAAAATACACGGACAATATCGCCATCTTTGACCGCAACAGCGCGGGATTGCTGGTCGTAGGGAAACTCCAGTGTCTTGCGCGCGGTATGATCGACGAAACGATCGATGGTGATCTTGCTGGTGTCCGCAACTGTGCTCAAGTCGCCGGCAAAATCAAT
This sequence comes from Candidatus Sulfotelmatobacter sp., assembly GCA_049583165.1. Classification (GTDB taxonomy): domain Bacteria; phylum Acidobacteriota; class Terriglobia; order Terriglobales; family Acidobacteriaceae; genus Sulfotelmatobacter. Next base: position 4,564 of record JBAUVJ010000619.1, read on the forward strand.
CAGGTCATTCAGTGTCGAGTTGTCCTTCATTTCGTAGATGCCGGGCGAATTCACGGAGCCCGCGATCGCAACTAAGGGACCAACATGCGGAATGTAGAGGACATCGCCGGGCAGAAGTCGGACATCTTTTGATTTGTCGCCCTTGATCAGCAGGTCATAAAAATCGAAATCGGTGATAATCGCGCCGTCGCGCCTTACCTGGATGTGCCGCAAAGATCCCTGAGGAGTGGGCCCGCCGGAGGCGAAAATTGCATTTACCAGCGTGCTTAGCGAACTGATGGTGTACGTCCCGGGGTAGCGAGCATCGCCAACCACGATCACCTGGATGGAGCGAAGCCGGCCAATCGTTGCAGTAACATTAAAATTCTTGAAAATTTTGGAAATCTCGCTCTTCAGATGTTGTTCCAGATCACCATAGTGAACGCCCGCGACCGATACATTTCCGACCTGCGGGATGTAGATTTGACCAGCCCGATCCACAATTACACGCAAACTGGCTTCCACCTGGCCCCAAATTTTTATCTGGAGTTCGTCGCCGGGGCCGATGATGTAGTCGCTCGGAACCTGCATCCAGTCGACTGGAGAAAAGGTGCTCGGGGCCTGGACAAACAGAGACTGGCCAAACAGCGACAATGGCCGGCCTACCGAGTCGGCCACCATTTGCTCGAACTCAGTTTCCGGACGGGGAGGAACTGGCCGGTGCCAGATTTGTGAGGGATTAAGAGGGGGTCTGGTGGGAGTGTATTGGTCCGGGCTGAAACCGTAAGGCGACGTCAGGACCGGCGTGCGCATGGGAGAAGACGAATTGCCACCCTGAATGTTGTATCGCTGACCCTGTGCAGCAGAGCTGCATACAGGGCTATTCGCCATGGACGGATCGGAGCAATCAACCGTCGTGCCCTGGGACGCTGTTCCTTGAGAAGTAGTGCCTTGAAGCAATGGATCATCGAGAGATTGCGAAAGACATACTCCGAACGAGAAAGTTGTGAACAAAGCAATCAGTAGAGACTTTTGCATGATGGATTCAGAAACCTGTAGACCCAGAAAATGTCGGGATAGCACTCGGACATTCTACCAACAGCACGATGCAAGCGGAATGACTAGTCGAGCGCGAAGATCAGGTGCGTATCTGCGATGTGCTAGCGGCATCTTAGGCAGAGTCTTGAACTGGGGCGTTTCGTTTCCAGCCAATCCGCCGGCGACAGCAACAGTTTCACGCATGGCTGCGGATCTAATTGCAGCCATACCCGTCGATTACTCTTCCTTTTTCTCCGGATCCCTGGGCAGCGCTTTTTCGATGGGCTTGCGCGGAAGCATCTGCTCGCGCATTGCCGCATCGTAAACGAAACCCGCGACGATGACGGCCATCTGTTTTAGATCGTCCGGTTGCAGCCGATCGTAGACATCCATATTCGAGTGATGCGTGCGCGTTTCGTATTCGATGGGATCCTGAATAAACTGGAATCCCGGAATGCCGACCGCATCGAACGACAGATGATCGGTGCCGCCCGTGTTGCGCATGCTGAGCGTGGTCATGCCCAAGTCCTTGAACGGCTTCATCCAGGCTTCAAAGATCGGAGCGACCGCTTCGTTTTCTTGAAGGTACACGCCCCGAATTTTGCCGGTGCCGTTGTCCACATTAAAATACGCGGAGACTTTTGCCTGATCAGGCTTCACCGTGACGTCTCCAGCTTCACGACGCAGCAAAGTCGGCATTCCTTTCATTCCGGGATCATCCATTGGCGGCCGCGCTCCAAAATGCTTCTCAACGTAACCCTGTGAGCCAAGCAGCCCTTCTTCTTCGCCGCTCCACAAGCC
>JBAUVJ010000620.1:0-6719 GCA_049583165.1 Candidatus Sulfotelmatobacter sp.
CATCTGGACCATGCCGAGCGGGATGCCGATACCGCTGCCGAGGACGAGGCCGACGGCGATCCAGGTCCAATCGACGATGCCGTGGTGAAGGAGTGTACCGGCGATAGCTAAAAGCATGCCGAGTTCGCCGGCCCAGATGCCGTGGCGGGCGGTGGAGGGAGAACTCATCCACTTCAGCGAGAGAATGAACAGGGCGCTCGCAATGAGGTAGATGACTTCGATCAGCTGTTGGCTTCCGGCGAACTGGTTCATTATTTTTTGACCGGGCGGCTGGACTTGAACATTTTCAACATGCGGTCGGTGATGAGGAATCCGCCGACCACATTGCTGGTGGCGGCGACGATGGCGATGAAGCCGAGCACGGTGGCGAACTCGCTCTTGCGCTCGCCTACTAGTACGATCGCGCCGACGACAGCGATGGCGTCGAGGGCATTGGTGAGCGACATGAGCGGGGTGTGCAGCAGGGGCGAAACGTGGCGGATGACTTCAAAGCCGATGAAACAGGCCAGCATGAAGATGAAGAGTGCGTCGATTAAGTTGGAACCCATGTGCGACCTCGGGGGCTGAAGCCCGTAATCTTCAAAAGACTCTATCGCGGCCCTGAAAGGGCCGCTCTTCCACGTTACCTACACCGTCCTAACGCTGCCGTAAACCGGTCTCGCGCGGTTATTCTCACGCTGGCGCCAATGCTGGAAGCTTGAAAAATTCGCGCACGCGGGCGTTTACGATTTCGCCGTCGCGGGTGACCATGGTCTCGCGGATGATTTCGTCCTGCGGGTTCAGTTGCAGCTTGCCGTCCTTCACCATATAGGCCAGAAATGTGGTGATGTTGCGAGCGAACATCTGGCTGGCGTGGTAGGGGACGCTGCTGGCGAGATTGATGGCGCCGATAATGGTCACACCGTGATCCTGCACGGTTTCTCCGGTGCGGGTGAGTTCGCAGTTGCCGCCGCGTTCGGAGGCGAGGTCGACGATGACGGAGCCGGGAGCCATTCCTTTCACCATGTCAGCGGTGATCAGCACGGGGGATTTTTTGCCGGGGATCACGGCGGCGGTGATGACCACGTCACTTTCCGCGACGACTCGGGTGAGGAGTTCGCGCTGGCGGGCGTAAAAAGTTTCATCCTGGGCGGTGCCGTAGCCGCGGGCATCCTGCGCGTTTTGGGCTTCGAGAGGCAGTTCGACGAAGCGGCCGCCGAGGCTCTGCACTTGCTCTTTGGCGGCGGGACGCATGTCATAGGCAGAGGCGACGGCGCCCAGGCGGCGCGCGGTGGAGATGGCCTGCAATCCGGCGACACCGGCGCCAATGACGAATACGCGCGCCGGAGTGATGGTGCCAGCAGCGGTGGTCATCATGGGAAAAATTCTGATGGATGTTTCCGCGGCCAGCAACACGGCTTTGTAACCGCAGATGGTGCCCATGGAGGAGAGAGCATCCATGCTTTGGGCACGCGTGGTGCGCGGGACGAGTTCGACAGAGAATGAGTTGACGCCGGCGGAAGCGATTTGCTGCATGACTTCCGCGGAACCAAAGGGACGCAGGAAGCCGATCAGCAATTGGCCGCGGCGGAGCAGAGGGAGATCGGCTTTGCCAGTGGCGTCATTGGAGCCGTAGCAGAGCACCTGCACGATGACGTCAGCGGTTGAGAATACGGCGGCGCGTTCGGCGAGAATCTTTCCGCCCTTTTCGACGTAGGAGGAATCGGGATACCCGGCTTGCGCACCCGCACCGGACTCGATCACGACCTCGAATCCCGCTTTGGCGAGAGTGGGAATCACCGCGGGAACCAGCGCGACACGACGCTCACCGGGATAACTTTCCTTGGGAACTCCAACGATCACACGGTTTTCCTTTCGCCGGTAGGGATTGTCATGTGCGACTCAAGCGCGAATACTATAAGGAGCGTGTCGATCCGCTTTGTGATGTGTGTCACATGCCAGCGGAGCGCTTGCGAGCGCTCTGAAGCGGCTCTTGTGGAACTAAAAACAGTAACAGAAATGAGGTAGCGAGGAAAAGCAGCGTCATCGCGTAGTGTTTAACGCGCTTTAGCATCTGCAGTAAGTACTGTATTGACCCTAAGAGGTAACGGCTGTGGTAATGAATTGGTGACCTTGTGCAAGTGACTCCTCAGGGAAGTGCGAAGAGATATCGCCGATGGAAAATCATTGGCGTAGTGGCTTGCATTGTTCTTGCCGGCATGGCGGTACTTGTTCGCGTGGTGATCGACCGGGCGCAGCCGATTTTGCGGGCGAAGGTTATTGAAACGCTTTCGAACCGGTTCAAGAGCAAAGTGGAGCTGGCGGCGCTGAATGTTTCCGTGGTCAGAGGGCTTGAAGTTTCCGGCAGCGGTCTCAAGATTTTTGGCCCGACCGATCCGAATCCTTATGCTCCCGGGGTGCAGGCGTTGATCAGCCTGCAAGAGTTTCATTTTCATACAGGAATTCGAAATCTTTTTCGTCCTGCCATCCATGTGGAAACGGTTTATGTGAAGGGGATGGAGCTGAACATCCCTCCGAAAGAAGATCGGCACGAGATTACCGGCATGGGGTCGCGAACGAAAAAGATGAGCGTTTTTGTGGACAAGTTCGTTTGCGAAGATACGAAGCTGCTGATCAATACTTCGAAGCCGGGTAAACCCCCGCTGGAGTTTGCGATTGGCGACTTAAGAATGAAAGATATTGGACCTGGCCAGCCCATGCGCTTTGACGCGACGCTGGTCAATCCGAAGCCGGTGGGCGACATCCATTCGATCGGGCTGTTTGGGCCTTGGGATGAAAGCAATCCGCGGGATACGCCGGTGCAGGGGGATTATTCGTTCAGCAACGCCGATCTGAGCACGATCAAGGGCATTGGGGGAATACTGTCGTCAACGGGCAAGTATGAAGGAACTCTCGACGACATTGTGGTGGATGGAAAAACAGACACGCCGGATTTTCGAATCTCGAGGAGCGGGCATCCGGTGCCGCTGCATACGGATTTTCATGCCATCGTTGATGGGACGAACGGGGATACTTATCTCCAGCCGGTGAAGGCGACGCTGCTGCATTCGTCTTTTACCGCAAAGGGGTCGGTGACGCGAACGCAGAATCCGCACGGGCACGACGTGGAACTCGATGTGGTGATTGATCACGCGCAGATCGAAGACCTGCTCACGCTTGGAGTGCGCACCCAACCGCCCATCATGGCCGGGCCGCTGGAAATGAAGACCAAACTCAGTCTTCCTGCCGGGAGTGCGGATGTGGCGGATCGATTGCGGCTGGCGGGGAATTTTCACGTGTCGGACTCTCACTTTACGAATGAGAAGGTGCAGTCGCGGCTCGATTCCCTGAGCCTGCGCACGCAGGGCAAGCCGAAGGAAGCGAAAGACCATCCGGAAGAAAATGTTCCCGTGGATTTGCAGGGAGTGTTTACGTTGAAGGATGGGATATTCGACTTCTCGCTACTACATTTCCAGATTCCGGGGACGCATGTCGATATGGCGGGCCAATACAGTCTGGACGGACGAACGTTTGATTTTCGAGGCAAAGCGATGCTGGACGCGAAGCTCTCGCAAATGACGACGGGATGGAAATCTATTCTTCTAAAGCCGGTGGATCGATTCTTCAGCAAAGACGGCGCGGGGACGGTGGTTCCAGTGAAGGTAACGGGAACGGAATCGGAGCCGCATTTTGGCCTGGATTTTCACGACAAAGACGAAGGGCAGACTGCGGACAAGAACGACTCCGCGGCGAAGCACTGAGAATGATCGTTTCCAATTGAGCAATCGTTCGAGAACGATCTTTTCGAGAAAACAGTCGTTTTGCATCCTTTGTGTCTTTTATCGAGACACATAATCGCACAGGTAAAGAACCTAGGGTGCGGCCTACGAACAAATTACAGCCACCACCCCATAGATGGGTTGTATCGCATCCTTTTATGCTTCTTTCAGGTCGACGCGATTGCCGCCCGCTCCGGGATCGACGCCGAGAAAGGACTTTATCCCGTGAGCGCTCTCCCCGTTGCAGCGACCAGAATTTCCCAGCCGAAGATCGATTCTGACGTCATACTACGTGCCCAAGATGGAGATTCGCAGGCATGTGCCACGATTTTTGATTTGCATCGCAGGCGGGTTTATTCCACATGCCTGTTGATGACCAAAAATGTTTCCGATGCCGAAGATCTGATGCAGGACGCCTTCATCCAGATATTTCGCGGGCTGCGCAGCTTCCGCGGAGACTCGGCATTTTCAACGTGGATCTACCGCGTGGTGGTAAATACGGTGCTGATGACGCGCCGCAAGCGGCATCTGCGCGAGGTTTCGCTGGATGAACCAGCTTCGGTCGATTACTCTCCAGTGCAGCGTGAATTTGGCGGGGACGATACCGAACTTATGGGAACAGTTGACCGGGTGGCCTTGACGCAAGCGGCGCAAGAATTGCCGGAGGGCTGCCGGAAGATTTTCCTTTTGCATGAAGTGGAAGGTTATGAGCATCACGAAATCGCGCAGCGGTTATCCTGTTCGATTGGCAATTCGAAATCGCAACTACACAAGGCCAGGCTGAAGATGCGCAAGTTGCTGGCGTCGGGCAAGAGGCGTATCGGAAGGAAACGCCCAACCGGAAGCAATGGACGAAAATTGATCGGTCAGCCGTTGGTGGCGGCGGCTTCCTGAAGTGGCGCTGATAACTTTGCAACCTAATCTTGGGATGCGGAGGTTAGGTCCGCGGCGGAGACGGAAGGTTCCCCCGCTGGTGCAGCGAGGGGCATGGTTGCCGATATTTGCGTACCGCTGAGATTGGATTGAATTTCCAGCCGGCCGCCGAGTTCGCGCACCCGTTCCCGCATTCCCGTGAGGCCGACCCCGAAGCTGGTTCCTCTGGTGCGAAATGCTTTCAATAAGTCCTGCGGTATTCCCCGGCCATAATCCTTCACCTGGAGAACGACGCGATCTGGCAGGAGGGTGAGAGCGACTTCGGCCTTCGTGCTCTTGGAGTGACGGTGAATGTTGGTCAAACTTTCCTGAAGAATGCGGAAGAGCACAAGCTCCAAGGGGCGGGGAAGACGGGAGAGATTCTCGGGCATTTCCAGTTTTACTTCAACGCCACTGCGTGCGGAAAACCCCTCGATATACCATCTGGCGGCCGACGCGAAGCCAACTTCGTCCAGGAGCGGAGGGTGCAGCAGATGGGAAATGGTGCGCGTTTCCACAATCGATTGGTCGAGAAGCTTGATGGCGCCGACCAGGAGCGTATCGGTGGGATGGGCTCTCGAGACCATGTCCAGGCTCATTTTGATGCCGACGAGGTACTGACCGATACTATCGTGGAGTTCGCGGGAAAATTTGCGGCGTTCCTCATCCTGCATATGGAGCAAACGGGCAGTGAGTTGACGGAGCGATTCTTCGCCGTCTCGAGCGGCGGCCTCCGCCACCGCGCGGGCTTCGAGTTCGATGGTAAGAAGGCGGTAGTGAATAAAAAATAGTACGAGCGCCAGCACGAATGAGAGAAACAGAATGACGACGGTGAGACGGTACAGGCGCGTAGAAGCGGCCATCCGCAACTGAAGCAGGCGATGTTCTTCCTGGCGCAACTGCTGCATGAGGGAAGCGTTTTCGAACGCAAGGGTAAGAATTTGACCGGCGATGACGCTTTGTCCGGCGGCATCGTCCGGCGACGATTTTTTGAGCTCGATCGACTTCTGGAAGAGGCTTATTCTTTGCTCGGTGACATTCTCCAGACGAGCGCACAAATCCTGTTGAGAGGGGTTATCTGCGGTCATTGACCTTACGCGCTGAAGTTTCTGGTGAACCTCAGGAAGGGCAACGGTGAAAGAACCGAGGAGCGCCTGGTTACCGTCGAGTGCAAATCCGCTGCGCGCGCGGGCGAGCTTCGCGATGGAGGAATCGATATCGCCTAGTGTCGTCTCAACTTCGAAAGAATGAACCACCCAACCCGCGCTCTCCCGGAGCCGGACAATGGTGAGATAGGCCGCGAGCGCACTGAGGAGCAACACTACCACGGCGGATGCGAATGCTACTTGCGCATTTTTACGCGGGGACATAGATGGCGGAGGTAGATTCGGCTTTCCGGGCCATGACGAACTCTTAAGTTTTATCGTATCGCGCTACTTAGTTTCGCGCCATAGATTAGCTTCACTGAATAAACTAGAAAGTGGAACCTTGAACGACATCGGAATACAGCAAACACCTTATTGCGGAAGTAAGGGTACTAATTGTATTCAGTAGCCACGAAAGGGTGTGCGCTGCTGGTTGAGAATGGTACAACCAATATTTCGATGCTTGCTTATCATGAATATCGGCGGCAATGGTGCTATTAGTGCTCGGTTTCTAGTTTCGGGTTTCTAGTTCGCAGATCTTTTTCACTCACTGGTTAGAGAAGGTTTAGGAGGCGCGCATTGAAGTGCCGGATCCTGATAGCGGACGATCACGAGGTGGTCCGTCGCGGGCTGGCGTCGTTGCTGATGGCGCATGAGGGCTGGGAGGTGATCGCGCAGGCTACGGACGGGCGCGAGGCGGTGGAAAAGGCGAAAGAACTGAAGCCGGATTTTGTCATTCTGGATATTGGGATGCCGAATCTCAATGGGCTGGCGGCCACCCGGCAACTGGCGCAACACGACCCCACCTTCAAGATTATTGTTCTGACTGTGGTGGATTCGGACCATGTGATCCGTGAGGCTCTGGATGCCGGGGCGCGCGGATTCGTGTTGAAGTCGGATGCGG
>JBAUVJ010000621.1:0-2395 GCA_049583165.1 Candidatus Sulfotelmatobacter sp.
CCTACCGGGCGAATCCGTCGCAGCTCCCGAGCTGCAAACCGCGGATCGAGGAGCAGCCAGCGAGTGTACCGGCGCTCAAGCAAAAGAAATGCCAACGCAGTCGCCGCGCCGTAGATCAGATGTCCGATCAGAGAAGGAAGAAGTGCTGACGCTGCGCTGACGCTCCAGTCGCAGACTCCGGTAAGCATAAGCGGCAAGAAGGTCATTGGTCCGAGATACCACCAGATCAGACCAAACAGCCATCCCCAGGAGATACCAAGCCCGACACTGGAAGCCTCATTTCGAAACAACAGTCCATAACTCATGCCGATCAAGGCGCTGATAAACAGATGGATGAGAAGACCATCGAAAATGGAAAAGCCGGTGCCCAAGCCGGCTATTCTTGGGAGAATCCCAGTGGCAAGCATCACTGGGCTCGAGACGATGCCGCCCACCAGGCCAGCCATCGCTCCCCATTCCAGCGAACGCAACAACCGAATGCCCGGCCCTTCCGCTTCCCGATTGAGCGGGTCGCTTTGAATAAAGAGACGAACCCAGACGCGGTCCAGGGTGGCATAAGTCACACCCAGGATCAAGCCAAACAGAATGTGTCCAACGAGCGAACCGAACAGTTCACTGCCGTGTTCAGCGGAGCAGTCGAGCGGTATTCTCGCGATTACAGGCAGCAAGGTTAGTTGGCCGAGAAACCACCAGAAAATCGCATAGCCGAGGCCCCACCCCATTGAGGACCCGTAACCGCGGATGTCACGCTGAAAAAGCAACCCGAACGTAGTGCCGATGAGCAACGCTACGCCGAATTGCAATGTAACGGCTGCCGTACGGGAATGAAGTTCCCCGAGTCCGGCGAGCAAAGGGAAGAAATCTCCTTCCGACATCCATCGGCCGAAAATCAGTCCGCCAAGCGTCCCGGCAAGTCCTCCGGCGATAATTGCACGACCCAAGCTGAACTGCGACTGACCTTCTCTAGATCGAAAAGCTCCCCGAATCCCGAGCGTCAAACCCAATGGCATTCCGAGGCAGATCAAATAAGCGACCAACCCCGGAAACTCTGCTCGAGCATCGTTCAACATTGTCATGGGACGGGGCGAACCTGCCAGGATGGGAAAAATACCTGCAGGAAGCATTATCCACAGAAGTAGCGCAGAGCTTAATCCCCAAATCAATCCAGCTCCGGGACTGCTCGCGCGGCGGGCGAAGAAGAGTCCGAAGGCGAGACCGAAAACACCACCCAGTAACAAACCATGCGGCAGCGAGGTTGTCGAGAGTGCGCTCAGGAGAGCGCCGCCGACAGTGCCCAGGGCCAGCCCCAAAGTGGGCTCGATCCAAGCCGGTTCGACAACGCTTGATTCCGACTGCGTATCACTGAAAGATGGCCATGTCGCCATGAATAACGACTCCTATCGGAGATCAATCGTCTGGACAATGTCTCGCGGGAAGAAGAGTTCGATAGTCCAATCCATGAGCACTCGAGTTTTTCGCTCTATACCAGGAAGCTTGGTGAGATAGATGCCACGCCACATCAGCCAAGCGAGCAATCCAGAAAAACGCATGCGTCTGTTGCGCGCAAAGGGGATCGTCAATTCCGCGCATGCGGTTTGGTGACCCACCACGCAAAGCGCCCCTAGAGAACTAAAGTGGAAGCTTCGTGTCCGGCGCCCCTCTAATGCGGCGTGGATATTCTTTGCCAGCAGATCCGCTTGGCGAATTGCGAACTGGGCCGTGGGAGGACAAGGTTTTCCAGTTTTCGCGTCAGGGACTGCCGCACAATCCCCAAGCGCCCAAAGTCCCTTCTGATCGCCTACCCTCAGCTCCTCGTCGACCAGGACAGCACCTCGCTCGTCCTTTTTGAAAGGTAGCTGTTTCAGTAACGGGTTAGGAACGGTGCCGGCCGTCCAGACTACGGTTTCTGCCTCGATCTCTCGATCGCTGAGGACGACAACCCCAGCCTTGATGTCTGTAAGACGCGTATTTAAACGGAAGGTGACACCCCGAGCTTCCATACGTTTTTGCGCATAGGTCGCCAGCGATTCGCTCAATTCGGGCAAGATGCGATCGCGTGCGTGCACCAGCACGACGCTCAGTTCTTCTGGGTGGAGATTCGGATAGTCGGCAAGAATGCCGTGCGAGAAATCGTTCAGCGCTCCGGCCAATTCGACCCCGGCGAAGCCACCACCGGCGATCACAAACGTGAGGAGCCTCCGGCGCTGGAGCTGATCGGGTTCCTGGTCCGCCTGCTCGAACATTTCAATTACATGATTGCGAATGCGGATGGCATCGAGCAAAGTCTTGAAGGCAAAAGCGGATTTCTCTATGTTCGCCATGCCGAAGTAATCGGAAACGGAGCCGAGCGCAAGGACAAGATGATCGAAAGGAACTTCTCTGGGTGGTCTGGCTC
>JBAUVJ010000622.1:0-2039 GCA_049583165.1 Candidatus Sulfotelmatobacter sp.
CGCGCCACCTTACGTCCGGATCCCGCTTACGGCAGCCTCGCCATATCCCTGCAGCTCGCCCATCACAGATGGACTGATAACGGTCATTATCATTCCGTACTGGGCCGGTGAAGACGGTTAACCAGCAGTAATGGGAAGGGGCCTCCAGACGTCGGCGATCTTCTCCAGCCGGAGAATGTCCTGGACGATGAGGCACCGACGGCGGGTTTGCACTATCTCATCCGTGGCCCACTCTCTGAGCACGCGCTCGACTGTCTCACGCGAGACACCGACCCATCCGGCTAGTTCGGTCTGGCTTAGCGGCAGAGGAATCTCCTGGGCTTGGTCATCCTGGGTCCGGGCTGATTCGTCGTAGGCCAGTAGCTGCAGGAGGAACACTGCCAGCCGACGCCTAGCGGTCTCACTCGCCATGAGGCAGATCCGCTCTTCGGCGGCCGCGGCCCGGTCTTCCAGGTGGCGGGCAAGTACTTCCCACCCCTGGGGGTAGTCACGCAGGATCTGCCGGAAGCGGTCTTGGGGCACTCGCCGGGCGCTTCCCTTGTTCATTCCTCTTACGGAGACCCAATGTGCCTGGCTGGCATTTCCGAACAGGGCGTGCTCACCGACCAGGTCTCCGGGGCCGTGGATCGACAGCAGTGTGGACTTTCCGCCTGCCGAGATCGCGACCGTGGATACGAACCCGCTTTGGATCATCAGGATTGGTCCCTCAGGATGCGCCGACCCGGCCGCCTGGATCCTGTCGCCCCGGGTAAATTGCTGCTCCAGCCCGGCGTCGCGGATGGCGTGCAGGAGATCCGGGCCTGCCGCTGCCGCAAACCGGCTTAGATGGTCAGCCATTGCTACCTTCCTCGCCAGGCACGGAAGGCCGCACCTACCGCCGCCAACGGACCGCTGGACGCCGTGATGACCCCGGCCACTTCAATCGGCGTCGCTGTTTTCATTGCCATGACAACGTACGCGGGCAGGGCTAGGGCGCTTAGTAGAACTAGAGTCCCGGTAACCACCTCGCCTGTGCCGCGGCCGCTCTTGACCTCCGCCGGGACCTTAGCCTCGTTGAGCCGGGCGCCTTCCGTATCTCTGGCTGCCTTGGTCGCCAGCCTGTCATTTCCTCTTGCCATGTCCCTCTTCCTCGCCGAGCCCGGTCACCGTCGCCGGCGCGCAACCGTGGTAGCGCACGCCATGGTCGTAGAGACTCCTGACCTCCACCAGGCAGGTCAGAGGGTGCTACTCTTCAGTAACCATCGTTCTTTAGACCATAAATTCGAATAACGGAACAGTCAAGATTGTTGTTCGAACTTTTTACCTGGGTATACCCGGGCGAGCCGGGCGGCGGGAGCGCCGAACGGCAGCAAGGCCCCCCGGGCTACCACTCCAGGGGGCCTTGCCAGTTGCGACGATGCGCCGGGCTCGGCGAAGAAACCGGCGTGTCTCCGTACAGTAAAGCGCGGCCAGCGTCAGCTCAGTCCGACAAATGTGGCACTCACGCAAGCTTTTCGGAACTTTGTTTTAGCTGCCAGGCACGGACACGGCCCGCTTTGCCCGGTGGCGAGGCACGCGGGGGCCGACCGACGGTCCGAGCTGCCGACGCGGGCAATAGGTCTAGCTCAGTTTCGGGCGGAGCGGCCCCGCTGTCCTCGCTTACCTCTCCGGCAGCGCGGCGGCCTGGACGTCGACGTGCGCCATCATCCGGGCCACCTTGGCCGGGTCTGCCCGCCCGGCCGCTTCCCTCCACTTCCCCGGCCGGCTGAGCGCACGGGCCCCGGACCGAGGTCAGGAACTTACGGAGTTACCTTCAGAAGCCGGGCGCAAGCCCCGTCCTTCAGGGCGGGTAAGCCCGGAAGTTTCTTGAGCCGGATGCCCTTGCTGCTCGATGTACTGGCGGATGATGTTCAGCGGCGCACCGCCGCAGGATGCGGCGAAGTAGGACGGGACCAGAAGTGCCCGTGCATGATGTGCCGTTCACGCGTCACGAAGACCAGATGGATGCGGAGCGCGGAAACAACGTGCCTGCCACGGCGGTAATCCTCCGGGATTGTCAC
>JBAUVJ010000623.1:0-7921 GCA_049583165.1 Candidatus Sulfotelmatobacter sp.
GCTGTGAAGTCAGCAGCGATTAATCAACAATGATTCAAGGATCAGGCCACGGCGCGAGTCGTGGCCTTTTTGCTCGAGGACTGTGATCGCGATCTATCACCAAGTACGAAAGGTCGCTCCCCTGAGATCTGCTTGGGAATGCTTTTGACTTACCAGAAGCGGGTTTGTTGGTACTGACCCGCGGCTCCGCGGTCCACTTCCGACACACCCGTGATTCGGGAGGTAGATCACTGCCAGCGCAGCTTGCTCGCAGCGAAATCGAACTCAATACGCTTGGCATGCAAGGACGCCGGGCCTAAATAGCCATCGACTCCAAATGGATCGCCGTGCTCGGGTCCATCGATCAGGAATACGGTCGCGACTCTTTCTGGGCCAGCCATGTCCACCCCGAGGATGTTCACTCCGGGCAGGTTCACCTGTGTGGCACGGAGGCGCCCGATTGCGCCCTCCTCCGGTTCTCCTACCACCCTTACGTTCGGCAATCCCTTGTGTAGCCGATCCTTGTACAGCAACATATCGCGGGATCCTGTATCCACGAACAGAAGCATACGCAATCCCTGAACGACGACAGGAACCGCAAAGTATAGGGAGGGTGGGTGCTCACTCGCCTCATTTTCGCCGACCTCGTTTTTATCCAAGTCGAAAGAAAGGACTCTTCTCTCGTAATCGATGATCAGCTTTCTGCCTTTGCTGAGCAGATCGAGGCCAATGATTCCATCCACATTTCCCGCCAACGCCGAATACTCGGCCAGATTTACAACCATCACGCTCAGCGCTGCTGCGCGAATCGGCCCAGCGCGGAGGTCGCGAATATCCACCCATTCGACCGGGATGTTGCGGTCAAAATTCGTGATCTTTCCCGGACGGCGCGGCAGCCGTAGTTTTTCTGCTACTTTTTGATCGAGCACCGTATAACTGGACCCGGTGTCGACGATGAATTTCAGACCGGTCAGCTCTCCCACTTGTCCGTTGACGACCACCAGGAAATCCGAGCGCAAGTCGAACGGCAGCGTTGCGCCAGGCATGGACGCGTCCAGATCTAGATCTCTCGGATATGCGTAGGGGGCGACGGTAAGCGCCAGAAGAACGAATAACTTGACTGCGGGAAGCATAGAGCGATGTGTGCTGCGATGCATGACGCGAATCCCCTGCCAGTGGTAGCGGCGTGGGCCGAGATTGGGGCTGCTGAGCCGGTACCTCAATTCACCCCCTGTCTCCTTTCTGTCTTGAGTACATCAACGGGCAAACGATTGCAGCGTAGTGTGTTAATGTCATTCCTCTCCTGCCACTTGGAGTGACTTTCTGGCGCTGGCGTGAGATGTTTTCCGCTGGGAGACGTCTATCTGCTAGCCCTTCTTAGCGGCAGCGCGATTCCGAGGTTTTTAGTGGAACCGAACGGTCAGAATTCGAACGGTCACAATTCCACAACCCGATTTGGAGTTTTTGAGCTGGACAAGCGTTCCGGAGAGCTGCGCAAATTTGGCACGCGAATACGACTCCAGGATCAGCCCTTAAAAGTACTGATGGCTTTGCTGGAGCAGCCCGGCGCTGTGGTGACGCGTGATGAGCTAAAACGCAAAATCTGGCCGGACGAGTCCTTTGGGGACTTCGATCACGCCGTAAATGTAGCCGTGGCCAAGCTCCGGGCCGCTCTGGCCGATTCGGCCGACACTCCACGATTCGTGGAAACGCTACATCGCCGCGGATACAGGTTCATCTTCCCGGTCGGTTCCCCGAGTGTCGATTCCACAGCGCAAGCTCAGGTCGCCGCCGCAGCCGGAAACCGTGTTGGCCTTAAGGCCGCGGAAAAAAGCGCCCGTTTCCCAACAGCAGCGGTGCTTGGTTCCGCCGTTGTGGCTCTGGCACTGCTTGCCTCGACATGGTGGTTCTCGCACCACGGAGCACATAAGCTGACCGAAAAAGACACGGTCGTGCTCGCCGACTTCATGAACTCCACAGGCGACCCGGTGTTTGATGGCACCCTGCGGCAAGGCCTGGCAGTACAACTCAGCCAGTCCCCGTTCCTTATCCTGATTTCCGAGGAACGCGTGAAGCAACCCTTCAGTTGATGAGTCAGCCGCCGGATGCGCGGTTAACCCCGGAAATTGCAGGGCAAGTTTGCCTGCGAAACGCCAGTGCCGCTGTGATCGAGGGCTCGATCGCCAAACTCGGTAGTCAATACGTCTTGGGTCTTCACGCGGTGAACTGCGCCACCGGGGATTCCCTGGCAGAAGAACAAGTCACCGCTGACGGAAAAGAACAGGTACTCAAAGCGTTGGCGCAGGGTGCGGCAAAGCTGCGGGGTAATCTCGGCGAATCCCTGATGACCGTGGAGAAATTCAACGCCCCCGTGGAAGAGGTAACCACTCCGTCGCTCGAGGCACTTCAGGCCTACAGTCTCGGACGTACGGTCTTGATCGACAAGGAGGATCACCTCGGCGCGATACAGCTATTTCGGCGAGCCATCAGTCTCGATCCGAACTTCGCCATGGCTTACGCTTCGCTTGGTCTGGCCTATGCGGAGCACTCCGAGAAAGACAGTGTCTACTACTATCGCAAAGCTTATGACTTGCGCGACCGCGTGAGCGATTGGGAGAAGTTCTACATTGAGAGCCACTATAACGATTCGGTCACCGGAAATTTGGAAAAGTCGCGGCAGGTTTATGAGCTATGGGAAAAAACCTATCCGCGCGACGAAATCGCGCATCTTAACCTGAGTGAAAAAGAACTGGCCCTGGGGCAGTTTGACAGGGCCGAAGAGGAAGCCGAACAGAGCTTGCAACTCCTGCCTGGAGATTGTCCGAGCTACGGTAGTCTGCTTTCCGCTTATGTCAATTCGAATCGCTTTGCCGAGGCGCACGCCGTAGCCAAAGAAGCGGACGAGAAAAAGGCAGACTGTTTTCATTTTCAAGCCTACCGATATGGGCTCGCTTTCCTGGAGCAAGACCAGGCGGAAATGGCGCGAGTTGCAGCCGCATCGGCGGGAAAATGGGGCGTAGGGTCACTCGACGCCGAGTCCAAGACTGCGGCCTACTACGGACACCTCAAGCAATCACGAGAGTACTTGCGCCAGTCTATCGACTCGGGCGGGCAGCCCGGCGCGAGGGAATTGCCGTTCTTGTTCGAGGCCTGGGCCGCCGAATCCGAAGCGTTGCTCGGTAACGCAGACGTGGCCCGGCGCCAGGCCACCGAGGCGCTGGCAAATTCCAGTAGCCGCGATGTACAAGGGGTAGCGGCGATCGGCTTGGCGCTGGCCGGAGAGGTGAATCGTCCACAGTCGCTGGCCGGTAACTTGGCCACGCGCTTTCCTCAGGACACGTTCGTGCAGTTTAACTATCTCCCGACGGTACGCGCACAACTGGCACTGAATCGCAAGGACCCATCGAAAGCGATCGAGGCTCTAACGGTCGCAGCACCTTATGAAATGGGAGCCATGGACAGCAGCAATGCAATGTATGCCGTCTTCCTGCGCGGGCAAGCGTACCTGATGGCACGCCAGGGCGGCGATGCTGCCAGCGAATTTCAAAAAGTTCTGGACCATCGCGGAACTGTGCTGAATGAGATCATCGGCGCACTGGCGCATCTCGAACTCGGACGTGCCTACGCCATCTCTGGTGACACAGCCAAAGCAAAGGCCGCCTACAACGATTTCTTCATCCTCTGGAAGGACGCTGACCCCGACATCCGCATCCTGAAAGAAGCCAAATCGGAATACACCAAGCTGCAGTAGCTAAAAAAAGTGGTGTAAGCGGTGCCCCGTTTTGTCGTGCATTCGGTCAACTTGTTGTTATCAAGTGCGCTTTCACTCAGAGCCAGTCCTCGACGCGATTCTTTCAAACCAATTTGCGGGGCGCGCACCGCTGTTAGAATGCGCCCCATGGCTGGACGTGCGATCAGGATTGCATCTCGCCTTGTTTTCATTGTCTGCGGGCTGGTCTCGCTCTTGACCGGCGTTGCTTATGCGATGCTGCAAGGCGCCGACCTGCCGGTTCAGAGCGAATGGGTGATCTTTTTCGTGGCGCTGGCGCTGGTGGGCTTTTTCAGCTTGGCAGTTGCGCTGTTACCCCGTTCGTGGATTGCGAAAGCATGCAGAAAAGATCGGGATGACGAACGCGTGTTTTCAGCGCCACTCAAGCTGCTGAGCGGATTCGCGGCAATTTTTTATCTGCTGGCGCTGATGGCGTATTTCGCTCCGCACAGCTGGAATCTTAATCCTCAACTCATGCTGGCGCTGTGTCCGATGTATTTCGTGAAGTTGACGATCGATCCCTCGCCGGCATCGATCTTCTTTTTCCTGGCTCCCATGAACGCGGCAGTTTATGGCGCACTCGGGGCCACGCTAGGGTACGCAGGGTTGGTTTTGCGCGGACGGCGCTAGTAATTGCAATTCATCGCTAACTACGTGCGACCACGACAAAACGGATTAGTGGCAAATGAGCTGTGCGTTGGCTTGAAGTGTGCATCCTCCGCCGCAAGCGGTCTGCGCGGGACAGCTGTAAGTGCCTGGAGTTTGGATGGGGTCGTTCGCCCAAACCGTGTATGTGCCGGCAGCTCCACTGGCACACTGGGCCATACCTGAAGTGGTCACGGATATTTCATTTGTAGACGCGTTTTGGTAGCACACGCCCCAGGTGGCGGCTTGCGGAGTCACGGTTTCGGGAGCGGTGTTGTAATGACCCGAAACAGTGAACTGCACCTGACCATCGGGATAATCCTGAGAGTCGGCAGTTGCGGGGGACAGAGTGACGGATTGAAGGGTACGCGGTGGACTTGCACCACAGGACAGCGCAAGAGAAGCAACCGCCGCGAGAGCGAACAAGGAGAAAGTAAGCCGGAGCTTTGCCATAACGCTCCCTCCTGCCGGATTCCGATTAAGGATACGACAAGCTATTGTTCTGCTCAACTTGTTGACTGGCATCGATCAGCTTCAGGCATAATGGCTCTGCATGAAAACGTCTGATGACCGGCTGATACGGCTGATCGCGATATTCAAATTGTTGAAGGCCGGGTTGTTGATCGCGCTTGGTGTCGGTGCGTTCCGGCTGCTGCATAAAGACTTGGGCAGTGTGCTCGAGCATTGGATTGAGGCCTTAAGGCTGGATCCGGGGCAACATTATCTCGATGTTGCACTGGCGAAAGCCTCCGATGTGAGTCCCGCGCAGATCAAGCAAGTTGGCGTGGGCAGCTTTATCTATGCTGCATTATTTTTGACCGAGGGCCTGGGGCTGTGGCTGCACAAACGCTGGGCGGAGTGGCTGACTGTAATTCTGACGAGCTCTCTGGTCCCGATTGAGATTTACGAGATCCACCGGCATCCGAGTTGGGCGAAGGTGGCGGTGCTCGCGCTCAACGTTGCCATCGTCCTATACCTGATTTACCACATGCGCAAACAGCGGCCGTAACAATAATCCATTCAGCTCTGAATCGAAGACCCTTCCGAGGCGAATTATGTTTTCGCGAGGAATTTCGTCAGTGATTCCAGTAGCTGCGTTCTGCATCCGCTTATGATCGAGATAAATATTTTGCAAATCATGGGCGCGGATGCATATGCGGCATAAATAAGGAAAAATCTACTCGCGAGTTTGTCGATGATGGAGGGTAGAACTGAGTTGAGAGCTACGGACTTTCTGGTACTCGACGCGTATGCGGCTCTGTAGGCCGGTTGCGGGCCGACGCGACGGACGAATGATAAAGCTTGCCGATGCAACAATGTGTTTCATCGGGAAGAATAAGGGCTCTGTGCACAGGAGTTTGGCACGCGGGTTGCTGCGGAGACTTACGAGAAGCAACGTCTTCAATAATGTCTTCCGGAGGAGTGCATGAAAAGAAAAGTTCAGTGGGTGTGTTCCGTGGGTACGTTTGTTTTGCTGTTGACGGTTGGGATCGCGCTCAACGCGCAACAGACTTCGCCGCCGGCAACGTCCCCCGATCAGTCCGCGACACCGCAGTCGCAACCGAATGACCCAACCGCACAGCAGCCGGCAACGACTCCGCAGGGGCAGTCAAGCCAGGCTCCGGACGCGGGAGCGCAGGCTGCCCCCAATTCACAGGCGCCCGCTCCGACTGCGGCTTCCGATTCTCAAACCTTCACGGGAACGATTGTGAAATCGGGAGATAGGTACATGCTGCAGGATACCGACGCGGGGAAGAGTTATGACATTGATCATCAGGATCAAGTCAAACAGTATGAGGGGAAGAAAGTTCGGGTGCATGGAACGCTGGATTCAAGCGCCAATATGATTCACTTGCAGTGAGAGTAAATTCTAGTTCTTAATTTTGGAGAAGAAGGCCGCGACGAAACTCGCGGCCTTTTTGCTTGACGCAGAAAAGCAGTCGAGCTTTGCTCGACGGACAGCCGAGGGCGGCTGTTCCTACATGAGTTATTTTACGGCGGCGGCTCGTTTGGGAAATATTTCGCCCATGCGTTTGATTTGGGCGCCGACGGCACGGAGCTTTTCTTCGATGTGCTCGTAGCCGCGGTCGATGTGGTAAACGCGGTCGATGATGGTTTCACCATCGGCGACAAGGGCGGCGAGAACCAGCGATGCGCTGGCGCGCAGGTCGGAAGCGAGAACGGCGGCAGCGCTCAACGGAGTTTTTCCGCGGACCACGGCGCGGCGGCCTTCGATTTTAATGTTTGCGCCCATGCGGACTAATTCCTGCGCGTGCATGAATCGGTTCTCGAAAATGTTTTCGGTGATTACGGAAGCACCTTCGGCTTGCGTGGCCAGCGCCATGAATTGGGCTTGCATGTCGGTAGGGAAGCCGGGATATTCTTCAGTGCCCATGTCGCAGGCGGTAAAGGGATTGTCGCCCATGACGCGGACAGAATCGGCGGTGGATCTGGTTTTGACGCCGGCCTCTTTGATCTTGCTGAGCAGGGCATCGAGATGAGCGGGATCGCAACCGGCGATGTTGAGGTCGCCTCCGGTCATTGCGCCGGCGATGAGGAAAGTGCCGGCTTCGATGCGGTCGGGAATGATGCGGTGCTTCGCGCCTTTCAGTTTGCTGACGCCTTTCACACGAATGGTGGGCGTGCCTGCGCCTTCAATCTTCGCGCCCATTTTGGTGAGCAGGTCGGCGAGGTCGGCGACTTCGGGTTCGAGGGCGCAGTTTTGCAGGATGGTCTCGCCTTCGGCGAGCGTGGCGGCCATGAGCATGTCTTCGGTTCCCGTGACTGTGATCTTATCGAAGACAATTTCCGTTCCAATGAGGCGATCGGCGGAGGCGTCCACATAGCCGTGATCTTGCGTGATCTTTGCGCCGAGCTGCTCGAGTCCTCGGATATGCATGTCGATGGGGCGGCTGCCGATGGCGCAGCCACCGGGAAGCGAGACGCGGGCGCGGCCGCAGCGGGCAACGAGTGGTCCGAGAACCAGCGTGGAGGAGCGCATGGTCTTGACCAGTTCATAGGAAGCTTCTGGCGTCGTGAGATTTTTACAGTGGATGGTAGTGCGGTGCTGAGCGCGTCCGTAGCCGAGTTCGACCTCGGCTCCCATGGCGGCGAGCAGGTTGCGCGTGGTTTGAATGTCGCGTACCTGCGGAATGTTTTCGAGGATGACAGGTTCGTCCGTGAGCAGCGCGGCGGCCATGCAAGGCAGCGCGGCGTTTTTTGCGCCGCTGACGCGGACCGTGCCGAGCAGCGGCTCACCGCCGCGGATTACGAGTTTGTCCATGAGTCGGGAGTTCTGAGTACGAGTTTCGAGTAACTCGTTATTTTAGCGGGGAAATCAGGTGAGGGTGGGTAATCGGGAGGGCACGGCCTTGTGGGGATGGTTAGTCCCACGTCTCGCAAAAGAGGCGAGACGTGGGGCACCCGGCGGGTATGCGGAGCAATTATGGAAATGCCTTGCGGAGCCTGAATTGGTGCAGGTTTGGTAGGGGTCCTTCGACTTCGTCTGGCGATTCGCTTCGCGGATCG
>JBAUVJ010000624.1:0-7937 GCA_049583165.1 Candidatus Sulfotelmatobacter sp.
GGCCAAGCTGGCGCGTGAAGCAGAGATTTGCTATGTCACGGTCGCCATGGTGACGGATTACGATTGCTGGCATCCCCATCACGATTCCGTGACCGTCGATCAGATCGTGGCGGTTCTAGTAAAAAACGCGGAGAATGCCGCCAAAGTTGTGCGCGAGACGATCGCCGGGATGCCGCGGGATCGCTCCTGCAAATGCGGCTCGGCATTGGCCCATGCCATTTTGACGGATCGGAAGAAGATTCCGGCCGCGACGCGCAAGAAGTTGAAACTGATTCTCGGGAAGTATTTGAAATAGAAACGTCAGCTCTGCATTTCGCAAAAAAATAAGGAAACAGGATTCGCGAATGAGTATTGTCGTTGTCGGATCGGTTGCGTTTGATGATGTCACATCGCCCTCGGGCTCCGTGAAGGGAATCCTTGGCGGCGCGGCCACCTATTTTTCGCTGGCGGCCAGCTACTTTACGAAGGTTCGCATGGTCGCGGTGGTGGGCGAGGACTTTACCGCGGAGCATGAAAATGTCCTGAAGAAGCGCAACGTGGATACACGCGGCATTGAGCGCGCACAGGGGAAAACTTTTCGCTGGGGTGGGTCGTATGCCGACAACCTCAACGAGGCCAAAACGGATTACACCGACCTGAACGTATTTGAAAAATTTCATCCTCAAATTCCGAAAGAGTACGAGGACACGGAATTTCTTTTTCTCGCCAACATCCAGCCCACGTTGCAGGCTAACGTGCGGCGAAAGATGAATAGCGTCCGGCTTACGGGATGCGACACCATGAATTACTGGATAAACGGTGCGCGCAAGGAACTGGCCGAAACATTGAAGTTGGTCAACGTATTACTGATCAACGATACCGAAACGAAAATGCTGGCGGACGAGAAGAATCTGCCGCGCGCGGCGCAAAAGGTATTGGCTATGGGTCCGCAGGCGCTGGTGATCAAGCACGGCGAGTACGGCGCAACAATTTTCTTCCGCGAGGGCGCATTTGGACTCGGGCGCCATCCTTTCCGAGCGCCAACCCTGCCACTCGACGAAGTAAAAGATCCCACGGGCGCAGGAGATTCATTTGCCGGTGGCTTCATGGGCTACGTCGCGTCGCAACCAGAATTGAATCGCGAAGTGTTGAAGCGTGCTCTATTCTACGGAGGAGTGATGGGGTCGTTCGCCGTGGAAAGTTTTGGCACTGAGCGGTTGCAATCTTTGACCCGCGAAGAGATCGACGCTCGCTTTCAGATCTTCCGCGAACTTACCCATCTCGAATGAAGCCGCAACCCGCTCCCGCAAAGCCACATCCCCAAATCGAGATCGTGAGGCTGATGTGGCTCGCGATCTTCATCTCAGTATTTTCGTTTCTCTTCTACTATCGCGACGGAAGCGTGCTGCTCTACGGCGACGCCGTGGCTCACATCAACATCGCGCGCCGCGTCTTCGATTCAAGAACTCCCGGTCTCCTGCAATTGGGAACGGTGTGGCTGCCGTTGCCGCATTTGCTGATCTTGCCCTTCATCGTGTCGAAGCAGATGTGGCAAAGCGGCTCGGGCGGCTCGATTCCATCGATGGCCGCGTTCGTGCTCGGAGTGCTCGGAATATTCCGCCTGGTGCGCGTGGCGCTTGGCCCCGACGGCGAAGGAGACTATACAGCTCGCATCGGTTCCTGGAGCGCGGCACTGCTGTACGCGGCGAATCCGAATTTGATTTACATGCAAGCCACTGCCATGGGCGAGTCCCTGTACCTGGCTTGTTTTATCTGGGCGGTTGCCTGCTTCGCCGAATTTGTGCGAGGAAATCCGAAGGCCCTCACGAAGTGCGGGCTATGCCTCGCGGCGGCCTCTTTGACGCGTTATGACGGATGGTTTCTCGCCGTCCTGCTCGTGATCGCCGTAATAATCCGTACTGTAACGACAGCAGGCTCCAACAACAAGCTTCGCGAGAATGGTGCTGGATTCTTCGAGCGTCCAGCGACCGTACTGGCCAAATTTATTTTGATCGCCGCCGCCGGCCCGATTCTCTGGCTGGCATATAACGCAGCTGTTTATCGCAATCCCTTGGAGTTTGCCAACGGGCCGTACTCTGCCAAGGCAATCGAGCGCAACACCGCGACTGTGAATCCGGCGAAAGGAAATATGTTGGCGGCCGGATCATATTTTTTGAAAGCAGCGGAATTGAATGTAAGCGAATCCGACTGGCCAGGACGATTGTGGCTGGCATTGGCTTTATTGGGAAGCCTGGCCACGACATTTCGCGGACGTGGGCGCTCCGCGCTGCTGCTGTGGGCGCCGCTGCCTTTCTACGCGCTTTCTGTCGCATACGGGAGCGTCACAATTTTTCTGCCGTCGTGGTGGCCATTCTCCATCTACAACGTGCGCTATGGATTGGAGCTTCTTCCGGCATTCGCAGTCTTCGCGCCCTTGGGAATTTCTTTTCTAATTAAATCCGTAACCAACTTTGCGCCCAACCAAGTTGCCTGGCGCCGCTGGTCGGATC
Source organism: Candidatus Sulfotelmatobacter sp. (assembly GCA_049583165.1). Taxonomy (GTDB): domain Bacteria; phylum Acidobacteriota; class Terriglobia; order Terriglobales; family Acidobacteriaceae; genus Sulfotelmatobacter. The sequence continues at coordinate 2,490 of JBAUVJ010000624.1, forward strand.
CAACCGCGTTGCTGGGAATCTTATTGCTCGCGGCATCGAGCTATGCCGCAATCTGGCGCGCCGAGCCCATCTGCTATCGGGAAGCCGACATCAATAGCAGAGGCCGAATAGCGCTCGATCGGCAACTCGGAGACTGGATCACAAAGCTGCCACCGAATTCCGATCTGCTGATGTATTTAGGGCAGCACGTCGGAGCGCTGGAGCAGGCTGGAATTCCGCTCCGCCGCACCATCAACGAAGGCAATCACCGCGTGTGGAAACAACCCACGGATGCGGCAGGCCTGTGGGAGCGTGCTCTCGCAAATCCCGCGGCGTACGCCGATTATGTCGTAGGCTTCGAGGGAGATCCGGCGTGGAAAGCGGCGGAGGACCGGCATCTCACAGCATTGGTCGAGATTCACACCACCGGCCAGCCTGCTGCCGTCATCTTTCAAACCCGGCCGCAGACTTCTGCGCAAGGCGGCGCGCGGTAATCACGCCGGTTAACGCCACTGCCGGCAAGGCTGACGCGCGCCGGTGATAAAATCCGGCCATCATCGGTCTTTCCCATACACCATGAATTGGCAACATATCGTCGACTTGTTGCGCAACGAGATGGCGAGCGGAATCGTCGCCACTTCTTTAGCGCGGCTGGTGCTGGCGGCGGTCCTCGGTGGCGTCATCGGCCTGGAGCGCGAATTGCGACACCGGCCCGCCGGCCTGCGCACCAACATGTTCATTTGCTTTGGCGCGGCGCTGTTCACCATTTTGTCCGATGCTTTGGCGGTGAAATACCTCGGTGATCACACCCGAATTTCGGCGCAGATTATTCCTGGCATCGGTTTCATCGGCGCTGGATCGATTCTGCACACCCGCGGATTGACTACCGGCCTGACTACGGCCTCAACTTTGTTCGTAGTCGCGTCCGTCGGAATGGCCACTGGCGGCGGCCTTTACCTCACGGCAATTTTTGCCACTGGCGTGGTTCTGGCTGCGCTGTTTTCTCTCGGCCATCTCGAACTCACATTCAATTTGAAGACGCTGCTGAACACATACGAAGTAACCGGCTTGAGCGTGGATTCAATCTCCCAGGAAGTAAACCGCATTCTCGAGCGCCGCCACCGCATGATGCAAAACGTTTTGAGCGGCAGCACCGGCCAGCACGTCCGGTTGCAATTCGACGTCTCCGGATGCAACCGCGAGCAGAAAGAATTGCTCCGCGACCTGCAAGCTTCCGCAGTCCTCGGGAGCGCCACTTCGCTGGGCCCGGTGGAATTGGAGTGAGCCAGCCTGTTGTGATTCCGTTTGTGAAAGCGAGCGCATGCGGCAATGATTTCCTCTTGGTCGACTCCCGAGTTCTCGACTCCACAGCTCTGAAAGGCAGTCCGGCCTCTGCCGACATTCCAGCGCTTTCGCGTCGCATGTGCGATCGGCATGAGGGAGTCGGTGCGGATGGCGTGGAGTGGATGTACCCTCACCCATCCGCCGACGTAGAGATTCGCTTGATCAATGCTGACGGCTCCGAGGCCGAAATCTCAGGCAATGGCACGAGGTGCGTGGCGGCCTACGTTTGCGCAGAGCGGCAGAAAGAGAGAATTACAATCCACACCGGAGCCGGTCTGAAGGCCTGCACGCTGACCTGCCGGAACGAATCCGAATACGAGTTTGAGGCTGAGATGGGCGTGGCCAGCGTCGGAGCCGAGCTGGCCATAGACCTTGCCAGCGGAGATGCCCGCGGTATTCCCGTCTCGATGGGGAATCCGCACTACGTCTCGTTCGTCCCTGAGTTTCCCAGCAACTGGCAGACGCTAGCGGCGGAAATGCAGCGCAGTGCAATCTTCAAGCAAGGCGTAAACATTGAGATGGTTGTAGTGGATAGACCACATGACGTGACGGTGCGCTTCTTTGAGCGTGGCGTAGGAGAGACGAAATCTTCGGGAACGGGATCATGCGCCTCGGCGGTCGCGGCGATCGCGACCGGCAAAGCGGAATCCCCGGTCCACGTGCACACTCCGGGCGGTACGCAGACAGTGCGCTGGGAAAACAAGAAGGTATATCTCCGCGGCACGGCGCGTCTGGTATGCCGCGGAGAGTTTTTTCTGAGCTGACCTGTTGGGTCCGCACGAAAAACGGATTTATGTTTCCACATGACGGCCTTTAGTTTGATAAAGCTTTGATTTGATAAGACATTCGACACAGGCTCTTGACGGACATGTATTCCTCCAAAATTTCGCTGGTGAAACCGCCCGCCCTCCTGCCCGGAGATACTATCGGCATTGTGGCGCCTGCCAGCAACGTCAAGCGAGAGAATTTAGAAGCTGGATGCGAAGCCTTGCAGCATGCGGGCTACCGGCCATTTTATTTCGATTCCATCCTTGATCAGGACCTGTACTTCGCCGGCTCTTTGGATCGCCGGGCCCGCGAATTGGAGACCATGTTTACGCGTGATGAGGTGAAGGCGATTGTTTGCGCCCGCGGCGGCTACGGCGCGAACTACCTGCTGGAAGCGCTGGACCTCGAAAAGATTAAGGCGCATCCCAAGATTTTTGTCGGCTATAGCGACCTGACTGCGCTGCTCACATACTTTTGTGGCCCGGGAGGATTCGTCACCTTCCACGGACCGATGGTGGCGAAAGATTGGGCACACGAAGACGGCGTCGACCGCGCTTCCTGGCAGGCGGCGTTGTCCGGCACTGCCGCGTGGGAGGTCAACCTGGGAGCGAGTTCCGGAGCGACCGGATTGGTGGACGGCTCGGCGGAAGGAATTCTTTATGGAGGCTGCCTCTCGATCCTGGTCGCCTCACTCGGGACGCCTTACGAGATCAAGACCGAAGGTACGATTCTGTTTATCGAAGATGTAGCCGCAAAACCTTTTCAAATCGACCGCATGTTGATGCAGATGAAACTCGCTGGAAAATTCAAAGGCGTGCACGGCATTGTTTTCGGTGAGATGCGGGACTGCCTGCAATCCCTGAACCAAGGTTACTCGCTGGAAGAAGTCGTTTTGCGTATCGTAGGGAAGTTGGGGGTTCCAGTTGCCTATGGCGTACGTTCAGGGCATGTAACCGAGGGGAATTTTACGCTGCCAATCGGAGTGCGAGCCGGGCTAACGGTGCTTGATGGGCGGGTAAGCCTGAAGGTTCTGGAAGCGGCAGTCTCGCAACCGGCCACGACAAGCTAACAGGAAGAACGCATAAACGGGAAAATGAACGAAACAAAACATATTCATCTGATCGGCATCTGCGGCACCGCCATGGCGTCACTGGCAGGAATGCTGAAGCAGCGCGGCTTTTACGTGACCGGTTCAGATGCCGCGGCATACCCGCCCATGTCAGATTTTCTGGCCGACCTCAAAATTCCAGTGGCCCAGCCCTTCGACGCGCGCAATCTTGAGCCTGCTCCCGATTTGGTGGTTGTCGGCAACGCGGTTTCGCGCGGCAACGTGGAGTTGGAACACATGCTCGATCAGCGCATTCCGTTCTGCTCGCTGCCGCAATTGCTGCATGATGAATTTTTGCGCGGCAAGGAAGTGCTGGTGGTCGCTGGAACTCACGGAAAAACCACTACTACTTCGATGCTCGCCTGGATCTTCCACACAGCAGGCATGCAGCCGTCGTTTCTAATCGGAGGCATCGCCGAAAATTTTGGCTCCAGCTTTCATTTGGGACAAGGCAAGCATTTCATCCTGGAAGGCGATGAGTACGATACTGCCTTCTTCGATAAAGGCCCAAAATTCTTACACTACTTTCCCGATGCGGTGATTCTCACGTCGGTGGAGTTCGATCATGCCGATATCTATAAAGATCTTGATGCAGTCGAAACTGCGTTCAAACGGCTGGTGAACCTGATTCCGCGCCGCGGACGGATAATCGCTTTCGATGGGGCCGCCGCCGATGCCACTGAAAGCCCCAGCCTGGAACGTTGCCTCAGCAAATCGTTGAGTCCGGTGGAGCGCTATGGATCGGGTGCGCGTGCGGATTGGAAAATCACGAATCTAAAATTCGGCGCAGCCAAAACTTCATGGACCGTTCTCCATGCGGATCGTCCCTGGGCGGAGCTTGAATTTCCTCTGGCCGGCGAATACAACGTGTGGAACGCTATCGCAGCCGCTGCCATGGCTGCGGCCTACGGCATTTCTAAAGAAGAAATTGCCGCAGCGCTGAAGAGTTTCAAGAGCGTAAAACGACGCCTGGAAGTGAAAGCGCAGGTGAACGGCATTACCATCATCGATGATTTTGCGCATCATCCCACGGCCATTGCGGGGACATTGAAAGCATTGCGCGCGCGTTATGCAGGCGCGCGCCTTTGGGCGATTTTAGAGCCGCGCTCGAACACACTGCGGCGGCGCGTGCTGCAAGCCGACTTGGCGAGCAGTCTGGCGGTTGCCGACGAAATCATCATCGCCGGCGTCTTCCGCTCGGACCTGATACCGGAGGACGAACGCTTGGAGCTGCCGGCGCTGGCCGCGGACATTCAGAAACACGGCAGACACGCCCGTCTGATCGCTGACGCAAATGAAATTGTCGCGACTATCGCCCCAGAGATGCGCCGTGGCGATGTGGTCGCGATCCTCTCCAACGGCGGCTTCGGCGGAATTTACGAGAAATTGCCGGCGCGCCTGAAGGCTCTGGCGGGAGATACTGTCACCAGTAATTCAGCAAACGCGGTAGGAAAAGTATGAGACATTTCATCCCGGCGCTGGGCGTTTCGCGTCGGATTGCTCAAATCGCGCTGATTCTATCGACAGCCCTACCTTCCTACGCCGTCACCAACTACACCATCTCTCTCGTGAACCCCGAGCAGCATCTGGTGGAAGTACAAATCCAGATCCCCGAAGGAGCGGCGCAGCGCCAATTGCAGCTTCCTGTGTGGAATGCCTTGTATCAGATTCGCGACTTCTCGCAGTTCATAAATTGGCTGCGCGCGAAAGACCGCGCTGGACGCCCACTCCCTGTCCGCGAACTCGACAAGAGCCGGTGGCAGATTTCAGGAGCACAAGGCGGCGCCATCGTCGAGTATCAGATCTATGTCGATTCCTTCGGCCCCTTCGGCGCGCAACTGAACCCGCATCATGCCTTCTTCAACTTGGCGCAGATTCTGATGTATCCGGTCGACGCGCGAAAAGATCCGATGGTCGTGCGTTTCAACCAGATTCCCAACGGATGGCATGTTGCCACTCCGCTCGCGTCTTCCGCCGACGGCGGCTTTACCGCCGAAAACTATGATCGCCTCGTCGACTCGCCCTTCGAAATCGGAACATTTCAAGAATCAAATGTCGACGAGGGCGGCGGACATTATCACGTTGTAATTGACGCCGAGCCCAGCGATTACGATATGGAGAAGATCGACGCCATGCTGCGCAAAATCGTGGCCGCGGCCACCAGTTGGATGTCTGATCGCCCGTTCGACAGCTATATGTTTCTCTACCATTTTCCGCGCGGACCAGCGGGCGGTGGCATGGAGCATTCC
>JBAUVJ010000625.1:0-11918 GCA_049583165.1 Candidatus Sulfotelmatobacter sp.
CCACCGATCCCATCGCCGCCGACGCGCTGAAGAATCGTGTCAGCGACGATCAACGCCTCAAGCTCGAGGGAACTCTGGAGAGCGATTACTACGCGAAGCAGACCAGCTCTGGCGCTCCCATCAAATACATCGGCATCGTAGTCGCCATTATCATGGCCATCGGATCGAGTTTCGCCGCGATGAATACAATGTATGCAGCGGTCGCCTATCGCGGCCGCGAAATCGCAACTTTGCGCGTGCTGGGATTTTCGCGGCCCGCGATTCTGACTTCGTTCGTGCTGGAATCCCTATTGCTCGCCATGTTGGGAGCGGTGGCGGGAATTCTGCTGATGCTGCCTTTCAACGGCCTTCAGACTGGAACATCGAATGCCGTGACTTTCAGCGAGGTAGTATTCAGCCTGCAAATCACGCCGCAGGTTGCGGGATATGCAATTCTGTTCGGACTAGCTATGGGATTTTTTGGCGGACTTTTTCCCGCGTGGCATGCGGCGCGGCAAAATATTCTCGCCGCCCTGCGTGGTTGATTCGTAATTTTCTGGAAACCGGACCATCGCAATATTCGTACTCATATTTATGCCGATTGACGCAAAACACGAAGACCTGCAGAGCTTGCGCATCGACCGCACCGAGCGCGGATCGAGCGCTGGCGAGCCGCCCACCTGGGCGCGCCGCTACATCGTGATCGGAATCGCGATCGTAGTTATACTAGGCCTGTGTACTCTGGCTTACCGCATGTTCGCCGGCGACGTTCCCGAGGTGCAGGTAACCCGTGCCGCGGCCGAAAGCAGCGACGTTGGTGGCACCGTCTTATCCGCTACCGGCTACATCGTTGCTCATCACACCATCAATGTGAATTCGAAAGTCACCGGTCGCCTGGCCTGGATCGGCGTGGAAAAAGGCGATCAGGTGAAAGAAGGACAGGTGCTGGTTCGCCTGGAAGACGAAGAGTTTCGCGCTTCCTACGAGCAGGCCAAAGGAGCGTTGGAAAATGCTCGCGCCTACCTCGACGAACTTCAGCACGGATCGCGCCCCGAAGAAATTCAGGAAGCTCAACACAATCTTGACGAAGCCCGCGCCACCCTGGTGAACGACAAGCTCACTCTCGACCGCACAAAGGAGCTTTCCGCCGGCGGCGTGGTTTCTCGCCAGGCGCTGGACGATGCAACCGCAAAATTTGATTCCGATCAGCAGCGCGTGAATTCCCTGGACAAAGCTTCTCAGTTAATGAAGATTGGCCCCCGTGCCGAGGAGATCGCCCGCGCCCGCGGCTCCGTGGCGCAGGCCCAGGGACTCTCCGACTACGCGAAATCGCAACTCGACGCTACCGTGATCCGCGCCCCCGTCACCGGAACCATCCTCGATCGCACCGCGGAAAAAGGAGAGCTCATCACCGCACAATTTGCCAGCGCCGCAGCTGGAGGTCCGCAGGGATCGGTGGTTTCCCTCGCCGACTTGAACGACCTACAGGTTGAGCTCGACATCGCGCAAGCCGATTTCGCCCGTCTTGGCCCCAAACAGAAAGGCATCGTCACCACGGATACCTATCCTGATAAAACCTACGACGGCGAGATCGCACAGATTTCTCCCGAGGCCAATCGGCAGAAAGCCACCGTGCAGGTGAAAGTGCAAGTATTGAATCCCGCCAAATATCCCGACGTATTCCTGCGGCCGGAGATGAACGCCACTGTGAAATTTCTCGCCGATGCGCCGAAAGCTACAAGCAAACAACCATCTGGTGCGTTCGTCCCATCTACGGCTGTACGCGATCAGGATGGCAAGAAAGTTGTCTTTATTGTTTTCGATGGCAAAGCTCGTATGCGCGAGGTTCATGTGTTGAGCCAGCGCACCGACGGTTTTCTGGTGGATGGCCTGGTGGGCGGCGAAAGCGTTATCACCAGCGGCCCGCAGGAATTAAAGGACGGCGAAACAATTAAAGTGAAAGGGTAAACTTCATGAGCACTGTTGCTGAAGTCAACGTCGCGACCGGAACAAAAGTGGTTCAAGCCCGAAATGTGAGCAAAGTCTTCAAACGCGAGGCGTTTGAAGTGAAGGCTCTTGACGATGTCTCCATCGACATTGCGGCCGGCGAATTTCTCGCGCTGATGGGCCCCTCGGGCTCGGGCAAAACCACGCTGCTGAATATGATCGCGGCCATCGACCGCCCCACTGCCGGAGAACTGCTGGTGCAGAACCAGAATATTTTCCGCTTCAACGACTCCCAGGCGGCTCATTGGCGCAATGAGCACATCGGATACGTCTTCCAGACATTCAATCTCATCCCCGTGCTCACGGCGTTTGAAAACGTGGAACTACCGCTGCTGCTAACCAAACTGAACCCCCAGCAGCGGCGCGATCACGTCATGACCGCGTTGAAATTGGTCGGCTTGGAGGAGCGCGTCAACCATCTTCCCAAACAGCTCTCCGGCGGACAGGAGCAGCGCGTAGCTATTGCCCGGGCGATCGTCAGCGACCCGACTCTTTTACTGGCGGATGAACCTACCGGTGACCTCGACAGCCATTCCGCCACGGAAGTCCTGGAGATTCTGAAGCGGTTAAACGAGGACTTTCACAAAACCATCGTGATGGTGACCCACGACCCGCACGCGGCTTCGTACGCCCACGTCACGCGCCATCTGGAAAAAGGAATGCTGCTGCCGCCGGGATAGGAAAGAACGGACAATTAGTAATGATAGTTTTAAGAATAGCGCGGTAAGAATTAAGAGTTGTTCGAACTCACTGGGGCGCCGGAACCGCAGTGTTCGCCGCCAATTCCGGAGTCCCATCGGCCACCCAAACCCAAGCGCGGCGACCGTTGTCGAGAGCGACGGCCTTCGCCTCCCCGTAAGCCACCAATCGATTTAGAACGGTGGTAACCGAAGCCATCGGATCCTTGTGCCGATCGAGCATCAGCGGCATTCTTTCCTTGATCCGATCGCACACGTCGCGCGCGCTCAGGGCGCGTTTCGCGTCCATCAAAATCACTCGACACGCCTTGGTAAAGCCCGGCTGGCGCCCGTTGCTCTTGCGATCCACCAGTTCCAGCAATTCATCGCTTAACACGCTGTCGCCAAAGAGGTTGGCCAGGCCGGCAATGGTTTGCTTAATGGTCCCGATGCGGCGCATCACTTCCGCCCGTTGTTTAAAAAGCTGGCGCAGCTCTTCGTGAGCCTGGCGCACCACTTCCTGAACATGCCCGCCCCCATCGCCGTTAAACATTCCGCTCACCCTTGGCTCACTCCCCATAAGGCCCTCCGCAACTCTGCTTCTTTTGATGCGCCTTACTATGTTCGCCCGGCTCTCATAGACGATACGCAGAAAAGAGTGCCGTCGTTCCCTGGTTTGATGCTGGAAAAGGGGTAATTCTGCAGCTTTTCGTTAGACGCGCGAGTTTAGAGATGGTTAATGATCGGCAATCGCAGAATTTCGATGAAACAGTTGCCATGTGTCTAGTTTCCCCATCCAGTTTTCCATCTTTGTGCCGATGTGAAGAGGAGGAAGTGAGGAAAAGAGAGAAACGCCGTGGTTTCGTCCGCGATAAAACTCGAGACTCCCACCACTATCCTGAGGGTGCTGTTGGTCGGCAACCAGGAGGAGGATTTTTTTCTCATTCGCGAGATCCTGGAGCGCAACCAGAGCGCTATGCCTGCCCAACTCGAGCACGCATCCTCCGTTGAAGAGGCCAAGAGGATGCTTCAGAAAGGCGATTACGGGCTGATCTTGTTCGAACATGAGACCCGGGACGCCACGGCCACCAAGCTTCTTGCGGAATTTCTTCAGGCCGGTCGCGCCGTACCCTTCATCGTTTTGACCGAACTGGCGGATGAAAAAGCGGTCGCGGAAATCATTCAGGCAGGCGCCTGGGATTGCGTGGACAAATCGCGACTGAACGGCGCCAACCTGCTGCGCACTATCCGCTGCACCCGGAACCTGTACTCCACCGAACAGCAGCGGCAACAAGCTGAACATTCCTTGCGCAAGCTTTCCTGCGCGGTGGAGCAATCCGCCGATGCAATCATGATCACCAATAGCGACGGCATCATTGAATATGTGAATCCGGCTTTCGAAATTCTGACAGGATATTCGCACCAGGAAGCCATCGGCCAGTCGCCCAGCATTTTGACTTCAGGCCAACAGGCGCCGGCGATCTACCGGGAATTGTGGGAGACCATCAGTATCGGCAACGTCTACCACAACATTTTAGTGAACCGTAAGAAGAACGGTGAATTGTATTACCTCGACGAGAACATCAGCGCCATACGCGATGCCGCCGGCTCTATCACGCATTTTGTTTCCAATGGCCGCGATCTCACCAAACGCCTGCATCTCGAAGCGCAATTGCAGCAGGCGCAAAAAATGGACGCCGTCGGGCGCTTGGCCGGGGGCGTGGCCCATGACTTCAACAATCTTCTGACTATCATCACCAGTTATTCCGAGCTCGCATTGGATTCCGTCGCGCCGGAAAGCATCACGCGGACGCAACTCCAGGAAATTCTGGCTGCCGCGCGGCGCGCTGCCGAACTCACCCGGCAGCTTCTCGCCTTCAGCCGCAATCAGCCGCAAGCCCTGCGGGTGGCCGAGTTGAACCCGGTGGTAAGCGGCATCGTCAAGACTCTGCAAAGACTGATCGGGGAAGATATAGACCTCACATTTGTTCCTGGCAAGGGATTGGGCAGAATTCGTTTGGATCCGATGCAGATCGAGCAAATTCTCATGAACCTCGCTGTCAACGCCCGCGACGCCATGCCGGAGGGCGGAGACTGCACCATCGAAACCTCGAATGTCTGGCTCGACGAGACCTACGTTGCGCGCAAGCGGGCGATCATCCCGACCGGGCGCTACGCTGCTCTCACCGTGACCGACACAGGTACTGGGATCTCCGCCGATCATCTCCCCCATATCTTCGATCCCTTCTACACCACCAAACCCTCCGGCAGGGGCACGGGCCTTGGGCTCGCGACAGTTTACGGCATCGTCAAACAGAATCATGGATTCGTTTGGGCCTACAGTGAAGCGGGAATGGGAACCGTCTTCAAGATTTATTTTCCGTGCGTGCAGGAAAAAGCGGCCGCAATCGAGGCACAAGAAGTCGTCCCGGATGAAATATTGCGCGGCACCGAAACGTTGCTTCTCGTGGAAGATGAAGATGCCTTGCGCCGCGCGACCGCCGAGTTTCTCAGCCTCCGCGGCTACACGGTACTCCAGGCGAGAGACGGCTTGCACGCAATGTCCGTCGCCAACCATCACGGCTCCGCGATCGATCTGGCCGTCACCGACGTTGTAATGCCTCGCGTCAGCGGCGGCCAACTGGCGAAGGAACTTGCGGCACAGCACCCCGAAACGAGACTGCTATTTGTTTCCGGCTACGCCGGTCAAACCGTCCTTGACCACAAAGTCGTCGACGTCGAAAGCAACTTCTTGCAGAAACCTTTCACCCTTAAACAACTAGCAGGAAAAGTAAGATCGGTCCTCGATCACAGCCGCGATACGACGGCGCAACCTGTCCGTTAAATCCCCTAAGGCGCGATTCGCGTAAGTCTGCCATCCTTCAATCGAAAACGGTCTCCCCGCCAAGTCACGGTGTGGCCGCCGAGGCTGGCAATCCAGACCGCGACCCCAACCAAATCACGTAGCGGAATCAGCCATGCATCCTTGAGCACTCGCCGGTCTCGCAGAACGCCACGGCCCACGACGATTGCCACGCCCAGTCGCAGACACAATATCAAAGCCAGCGCACCCCAGGCCCAGCGCGCACTCTCGCTTGCCAGCACCGCGAGCAACGCCCACAGAATCCCAAAAGTAAAAATCAATCCGAAGTAGCCGCCCGCGCGAACGTCACGCACCCCTCGCGACCACCGCAGTTGATGCGCCACAAATTCCCCAAACCGGTAAGGCGGAAGATAAGTTTCAACCACAACATCCGAAAGCTTCACAGCTAACCCCAGCGATGCGATGCGCGCGCCCAGTTCGTAATCATCGGCAAGATGATTCAAGATCGATTCGAAGCCCCCAATTGTTTTTAAATCGCTCCGGCGAAACGCCAGCGTGGAGCCCAGTCCGAAACGAATCCCTCCCTCAAGTTGACGCGCGGCCAACACCCCAGCGCAAAAATCCGTGCTGATGCCGAGACTCTCTAGGCGCGAACCGAGCGTCGCAGTGGCCACTCCGCGATAGAGGCAGGTCACCATGCCTACCCGCGCGCCCTCGCGCGCGATGTCCAGCGGCGCAGTCACTCGCCGCAGATAGTCGGTCTCTACTCGAATGTCGCTGTCGTTGACGATCAGATATTCATAGCGAGCCATTGCCAGCATCTGCGCCAGATTGCTAACCTTCACATTCGCGCCGAGGATCGCCGGACTCACAACTAATTCAATCCTTCGCTGAGGAAATTCTCGCTGCAATGACCTGACGCTGTCGATCGCGGGATCGTTGGCATCGCTTACTCCAAAAATAATTTCGTATTCCGGATAATCCTGCAGGCAATGACTGCGAAAACTTTCGTAAATCTTAGGATCGGTCCCCTTCAGAGGTTTCAAAATCGAAATCGGCGGCAAGACTGATTCGATGGCATCTGATGCGCGGTCGTCATGATTCGCCTGCCGTTCACGCAGGAAAGTCGATGCGCTCCACAGACACAAAAGGTAGTAGAGCAAGCTTGAAACCACGCCAACCACCGCGACACTTTCTAGGGCGATCTGAACTATGGCGAAGGTAGAGTGCATCATGCTTGGGCAACGGACAGACTATTCGTAACGCAGGGCTTCAATCGGATCCAGATTCGCCGCCTTCCACGCAGGATAGATGCCGAAGACCAGTCCAACTCCCGCGGCGGAAGTGAAGCCGAAGATCACCCAGAACATTGACATGTGGGCGGGCAGCGAGGGCCATAATGCAGGAATCACCCACACGATGATCGCGCCCAAGAGAATTCCAATCACCCCGCCGACGGCGGTGAGGATCATCGCCTCCAGCGTGAATTGCAAGAGGATGTCGCGCTTGCGGGCTCCGATCGCCTTGCGAACTCCGATCTCCCGCGTTCTTTCGGTAACACTCACCAGCATAATATTCATTACGCCCACGCCGCCAACGATCAGCCCCACGCTCGATATCGCGAAGACGCCGACGAACAGCATTCCCGTGAGCTGATTCCAAACGTCCGAGATCGAATCCGAAGTGAAGATCGAAAAATTATCCGGCTGACTGGATGAAACTTTTCGCCGCCGCCGCAATAGTTCGCGCATTTCGTCAATCGCTTTGGGCATGTCTTCGTGAGATGTTGCCTTGACCATGATCCAGTGATCCTTCAATTCCGGGTGCAGCGTCCGGAAAGTACTCAGGGGGAAGAAAATACGATTGTCGTTCGGATCTTTGCCTCCGCCGAATACCGACTTGACCTTGTCCAGCACACCAATCACAACGAATAACCGGCCGTCGATGTTTATTTCGTGTCCCAGCGGGCTCTCACTGGGAAACAATTCCTCCGCGGTGTCGTGGCAAAGAACGATCACCGGAGCGCGCCGCTCATCGTCGGCGTCGGTGAACCATCGTCCTTCCGTCAGATGCAGATCGATGACATCCTTCGCCGAAGAAGTCAACGATTCGAGAATGGTGTTCTTGACTTTGCGGCCCTCATATTTGACTGCGTATGTGCCCACACCCAACTCCGGCCGGAAGAAGCGAATATCCGCGGTTACCGCCTTTACATGCGGCAGTTGTCCGACCGCCTCCGCATCCTCAAAAGTCAACTTCTTGCGAGTCCGCATCTCTTCGGTGGGGCGCCCGAACGTGAATGGATCGATATGATAGGCGAAGATGACGTTCGAACCGACGCTGGCGACCACATCGCGCACGTTATCGTCCAGTCCGCGTCCGATCGACGAAACTCCAATCACCATCGCCACGCCAATCACGATGCCCAGTACGGTAAGCCCCGAGCGCAGCTTATTCCCACGGATGGTGTCCGTCGCCATCTGAACAATCTCGCGGAATTCATCTTTGCGGATCATGAAGAATTGAGTAATTTAGCGATTGAGTAATTGGGTAATTCGTAATTGGGTAATTTGAAACCACTTCAGTCAGAAAACTACATTTTTCTAAATTACAAAATTACCCGATTACCCAATTCCTCTAGGTTTCGAACCTCAGCGCCACAATCGGATCCAGCTTGGCCGCCTTGCGCGCCGGGTAAACTCCAAAGAACACTCCCACGCTCGCCGAAACAATCAGTCCCGCCGCTACTGCCCATAGCTTGATCGCCGAGGGCATCCCGATCAAAAACGTAACCGTCTCCGCGACCACCACTCCAGAAAGAACACCCAGGGCTCCGCCGGTCAGCGCCAGGGTAACTGACTCGATCAAAAATTGCAGCAGTACATCCTCACGCCGCGCCCCCAGCGCCTTCCGGATGCCAATCTCACGTGTGCGCTCCGTAACTGCGACCAACATGATGTTCATGATGACAATGCCGCCCACCACCAGCGAGATACAGGCAATTCCGATGGTCGCAACAAAGAAAGTCTGGCTAAAACTGGTCCAGATGCCGAGCAGGCTGGCGTTGGTCTCGATATCAAAACTGTCGTCGCCGCCAAGCGGATCGTGCCGCTTGGCCCGCAGCGCGGCGCGCACTTCGTCCACCGCCTCGTAGAGCGGAACACCCGCGCTTTCCGCTTTTCCTGCAATCCGCAGCGTACTAACGTGTGTCCCATATTGTTTTAAGCACGCGGTGATCGGAATCATCACGTAATTGTCGGCGCTCTGCCCCAGGGTCTTGCCCTTCTTCGTCCCCACGCCAACGACCTCGTAGGTCCAACCGTCGATGCGGATTTCCTTGCCCAGCGGATCGCTGCCCGCCATCAGGTGCTCCACGATATCCGTTCCCACCACCGCAACCGGAGAATGATTATCCACGTCCGTCTGGTTGAGCATGCGGCCCGCGCTCAGGTCGATATCCAGAATCGCCGCCATCCCCGGAGTGACGCCCCGTATCGTCGTGTCGCTGATCGATTGCTCGCCGTACTTCACCCGGCCGCCTTCGTCGCGGGTGGAGGCCGCAACCAATTCACAGTGCCGGCAGGCATCCGCCACCGCCTGGTAATCCTCCATGGTCAAATCTTTGCGCTTCTCGCCCTCGAGGTAATGATCAACGTTGGTGACGGCGGGAGAAACTTTGAAAACGATAAAAACGTCGGCGCCCAGATTAAAAACCTTTTGCGCCACGTAATCGTTAATGCCGGAGACGAACGTGACCACGGCGATGACGGCCGCCACTCCAATCACCACCCCCAGCAGCGTCAACACCGAACGCAGCTTGTTCACCCACAGCGATTGCAGCGCGATTCGGATGGCTTCAGCAACACGCATGGATACACGCTCAGGCGCGGTAAGCAGAGTTCGTCGCCCCCACCTACCGATCAGTCTACAGCAATCGACTGACAAGTCGGACGGTTGGCTCGACCGAGAACCGAGCTACAAATCGATCTGGAAATGGATGGCAAATCACTGGAAGATTGGACCGGAAGCCCGCAGCATCGCATATATAATCATGATGTTGGCAGCTGGACCGGACGGCCGCTTCCCGCGTCTTCGGACGCAGGGAGAGGAAAGTCCGAACTCCACAGAGCAGTGTGCCGGATAACGTCCGGGAGGGCGGGTTCAAGCCCGTTCGACGGAAAGTGCCACAGAAAACATACCGCCCCGGCGGCAACGTCGAGGTAAGGGTGAAAAGGTGCGGTAAGAGCGCACCGCCGCCGCAGTAATGCAGCGGGCAGGGCAAACCACACACGGAGCAAGACCAAATAGGGAGGAAGTCCGGACCCTGATGCAAATCAGCTTTCGGACACGTGCCGGCTCGGTGCGTCAAACCTCCGGGTAGGTCGCATGAGCCCCGCAGTAATGCGTGGCCCAGAGGAATGGCCGTCCCACCGGAGCAATCCGGCGGACAGAATTCGGCTTACAGGTCCGGCTGCCACAACTAATTGTAAACAAACTGCTTATTGACTTAGCGTCCATTTAGCGTCCATAATAGCGCCCACTTTTCCAGTGGAGTTGCGGTCATGGCACGCGTCAATATCCTCAAACAAGTAAAGACAGACCGTGGCTGGGCTTGTTCGCCGAGCATATTGCACCGAAATCGGATGTCAAGGCGATCACGGCCCGCGATATCAAGGGATTTATCGCGTGGCGCAAATCAAAAGGACTCGATCCCGGCACAACGCTCTACACCGACCGCGTCATCCTGCACCATTTTTTCAATCCTTCGACTTCCGCAACCCCGTCAAGGATGTGCCCCGCCTCGCTAAGTTTCGCAAACATCCCGTCGCCTAGACAGACGAAGATCTGAAGAAATTCTTTAGCGAATGCAATGCCTGGGACAAGGCTTTCTTCGCATTGACGCTCTCGACCGGTCTGCGCCGGGGCGAACTTCAAACTCTACACTGGAGCGATCTCGACCTTACCCACGGCCGCGTCCACGTACGCGCCAAACCGCAATACGACTTCCTTCCCAAAGACTGGGAGGAGCGCGTCGTTCCGTTCTCGCAAGAAGTAGCGGACATTCTCCGGAAACACAAGCGAGCCCCTAACTGCGCTCTGGTTTCTCCATCGCCCAAGAGTCACCTTAACTACCGCTATCTGCCCGACCGCTGCAAGCAGATTGCGAAGGCCGCAGGTCTCGATGAAACGGAATGGCATCTGCATAAGTTTCGGGACAGCGCCGCAACCCGATGGCTGCGCGCAGGCATTGATGTGTACACGGTCCAATCCTGGCTCGGGCACGAATCGCTTGCGACGACACAGAAATATCTGGAGCCTTCCAAGGAAACGGAAGAGCAGTTGAACAAAATGAAGCTACCGCTCTGAGTAGCCTTCGAGTCTCAACGAGTCCCTAAGGAACTCGTGATTGCGTGAGAGACGGATGGAAATGGGTGTAAGTGGATACACCACCGAAGGTAAGCAAAACGCGCTGCCTCGCTCGCCGTGACGATCGAGTAGTCCCGCCTCACGGGCGTCGCTCCAGACCCTGATCATCGCGTCCCTCTTCCATGAGTTCTTCAAGCGTCGGCCGGGCCGCACGTGCTTCCTGCAGTTTGAGAACCATGCTCGGTGGGAGATCTTCGATGATGACCGATACGGCTCCGAGAAATCGGGCAGGTGATCGAGCCATCCATGGCGGAGCGCCGTTTTCAGGACTTGGCGTAGGGTCACAATTTCCTGATGCATGGTGCTGTGCCCCGGCGGCTCGTTTAGCAATTGCTTCCTGATATCTGTGCAGCCGGTAGTCCTGGATCTTGCCCGCTGTAATCTCTGAAATGCCGAGGTTGCCAAAGAAACTCGCCAAGCGTTTGCGGCATCGCCAGTATTGGCCGTCCACGTATCGCTTGTTGCGTTGTCCGCGCGTGATGAGAGCGTTTCGAACCGGGTTCCTTCGGGCGGAAGAAGATTCACCCGCAGCACGCGCTGCGGCGCAGACCCCGCAAGCGCTACCACTAGCGCGATTACTCTCAACGCGAGCACGGCGATTGCCGCAAGCCACAACTTGGGGCGCAGCTTCGACGAAGGCAGGGCAGGCGCACCCGTCTGTGAGGGCGATTTCGCAATCCACGCGAGCTGCAGTTTCACGTCGTGCGCGGTCTGAAAGCGATCATCGGGATTTTTCTCGAGGCAGGTTCGCAGTGCGTAGTCGAGGGCCGCCGGTGAGGTGGGCTGCACGTTCGATAGCGGCTCGGGTTCTTTTTCGAGGATGGCACTCATCACGCTCAGCTGCGTTTTACCCTCGAACGCGCGGCGGCCAGTCACCATTTCATAGAGCACGCAACCGAAGCTGAAAATGTCGCTGCGCGGGTGGGCCTCCTGCCCCTGCAGAAGTTCCGGCGCCATGTATTGAAACGTTCCCACGATCGTTCCCTGTTGCGTCAGTGCCGCCG
>JBAUVJ010000626.1:0-9665 GCA_049583165.1 Candidatus Sulfotelmatobacter sp.
CGAGAAGTGAGAAGCTCACATCGAATATTCGTTTCTGAAAAAGATATGGACCAGTTTCCGCCAGGGTGGGGCGGAGATCGAGCATATGGATTCCACCCAGGTCGATCAAACGGTCTCGAAGGAAGACTCCTTCTCCCAGATCGATGACGACCCGCGTGGGGACGCAAAGTTTTTCCAGCGCGGGGGCGATTCTCTGCACATCACTGAGACGAGCCGCAGGCAGGGCAATGATAATGTCGTTGATCGAGTTTCCGTTGGAAAAGACGGGAATCTGATCCAGTTCATAAACCGGTCCGTCCACTGCGATTTCCTGATCCGGAAGACGAACAAAGCCCATAATCCTGCATGGAAGCACTTCCCCGTGCAGTAGCGACGTTCCCACACGCCGGGCAAAACGATCGGTGCCAACCACAAGAATCTTGACTTCGTTTCTACCATCCTTACGCAATAATTCAAGAAACACCCGAAAAGCGATGCGGGTCAAAGTCGCCAGCACGAACAAGGCTATCGCACTGATGGCGATGACCAGACGCGAATAACTTGCCTGACGGTAGAGAAATCCAACCGCCATCACAACCGCATAGGTAAAGGCCAGAGCTTCGATTAATCGCCGGGTCTTACCGCCGGGAGCGTACAACTGCTCCACGTTCCAGAGTTCTGATTCCTCGGCGGCAATCGCCCACACGATAGTGGTTAGCAGGAGAATCCCCCAATAGGAGGGAAGTCCCGTAGGGGCGCTTCTGGAGAGAAGGAAATTGAAACCGAAGCGCACCTTGACCGCGATAAAATAGGCGCACGCCGGCAGCAACAGAGTCAGAATTCTTAAATACAACCGCGCAAAACTAAGGCGACTGCGAATCATACTGAACGGCTCTTTCTCCCCATAATCGCATTATCAATCTCTCTCTTCCTACGGTCCCTGTCTATGCCCCAGCAATCGCTCTGATGCCGCTCAAGGGCCGATGGTTGATGATTGAAAATCCTCACCATTTGCCGGGATCTAGTATCCGTTTTGCTCCTTTAGAACGGTGAATACGGTGCGAGCAATAATTTGTATGTCGAGCGCAAAGCTCCAGTTGTGAATATAGTATAGGTCGTATTTGAGCCTATCGGAAATTGAAGTATCCCCGCGCAGGCCATGGACCTGTGCCCATCCGGTCATGCCCACCTGGCAGCAATGCCGGGTGTTGTATTTTTGGATGTTTGACCTGAATTTCGCGACAAAGTAAGGCCGTTCCGGACGCGGCCCCACCAGACTCATCTCGCCCCGAATCACGTTGAAAAGCTGAGGCAATTCGTCAAGGCTGAACCTGCGTAGAACTGCACCAATCGTGGTACAACGGGGATCGTTCTTGGTCGTCCAGAGAGTTTCACTCTCGGCGGGCGTGCTGCAACGCATAGTGCGGAACTTCAGCAGGTTGAAATGCCTTCCATGCCGGCCAACTCGTTCCTGGCGGAAGAGGACTGGACCACGAGAAAGCGACTTGACGAGAAGAGCAATGACGAGCAACAAAGGGCTCAGAACCAGCACGCCCAGGATTGCGAAAATCAGATCAAAACTCCTTTTTAGAACTGTATAAGCGAAACTTTCAATTGGCGAGATCGCCAGATTCATCATCTGCAACCGGCCGACCTGGAACAGTCTTTCGCGCACCGACAGACGCGGGCCGAGGTCCAGGATTGCGCGGACAGGTTTCCCGAAATCCTGCAAGCTGTCGAGCACTGAGGAGACCTGGGGATAGCGTCCTGCTGGTATGGCTACCACGACCTCGTTGAAATTTAGAGCGTCAAGGTGCAGTGCCTCGGCAGCACTTATCACAGGCGCATCTTGAACCAGCACCGGTTGTCCTGGAAGCTGCAGGTAAGCTTGAATCTCGCACCGGAAAAATGGGATGCGGCGCAGAAGCCTGACGCTTCTTCGTGCATATTGGTCGGTTCCGACGACGAGTATCTTTTCGCACTTGCCATGCGGCCAACTCAATGACGCCGAAGTCAGCCGGAAGAAGTTTCTAGCCACCACCACGCAGACGAAGAGAATTGTGTCGCTTAGAACGATGAAAGTCCGCGAGATGACTAACTGGTTGACGAAAACGAGGAGCGCTGTTTGCAGACAGAGGGTGGCAAAACAAGCGAGAAACCCAGCCCGGATTCCCGTGTACTCCCAGAATAAATCAGTTACGGACGAAAGCTTGTGGTAATTGGCGCCAAGAATCCACACGAACTCAGTAAACAAAAACAGGATTAGATAATGCAGCGGGACAACGTCACTTACGTGCGGCAACCATGCATTGCCAAATCGTATATACGAAGAACTCCCGAAGGCGAACAGAGGAAGGAAGTAGACCAGAATGCGAAGCAAAATGTTGTAATAGTAGACCCGTGAAATCATTTTCTGATCCTTCACGTATTTCGATTTGCACCAGGGCCCGGTAAAGCAATTCTGTCCGCGCTAGTCTCTCACATCTTGCCAACTCCACTGTTGATCATGGGAATGCCGGAAGCAAATTAATGCCGAAACGGGCATTTTCCTCGGCATGGTGATTGTCGCTGTATTTGTCGAGTCCGAACTGGAACGGATGAATGAACGCGTCATTCATAATTTGCCCGGTCTTTCTCACTCGGGCGCGTCTACAAATCGGAGCAGAAACGGCCCACTGCCCCATGAAATCCGGGCTTTTGCCCCTGTTCTGTAAGAAATGTGAACCCACTATACAACAATTAGTTGCGGGGTCAATCAACAAATGTTTGACCAGTTCCGGATGTGCGCACTCGCCGGATCTCTGCGATCATTGGGTTGAGGCCTTTCGCAAAAATGCCTTCGGCCAGAACGACAACTGAAGGGCGGAGGTCACATTCGATTGTCTGGTCGAGGCGATCACCGGAAAATTCCACATCTCATATTGCACGGAAGCGGAGAAACTAAAACTGGATCGCGGCCAAAACTCAGCCCGGACATTCGCGTCGGCCAGCGTGCCGCCATTTGGAATGAATTGCTCGCTGACTTTCTGGTGACGATACCCAAATTGTAGTTTATTCCGAGGACTCAACCAATAGGTGGTCCAGGCCTGAGCGCCCTGTCCCTGGCGTCCCATCCAGCTGCCCATCAAGTGTCCAGCATTCTGAAAACCGGTGATCCATGCCGCATCCCAGTAAAAGGCGCCGAATGCCACATCGCCTCCGCTATTGGGAGGATCTGTGTAGCCTCCCTCGACCCGGAAATCAAGTTTCGGGATCCTGGGTAGCCGGGGAACATATATCCCTGCCAACCAAGCCGCGACGTCAGGACCAAAAATCGGCGTGATTTCGTCATGTTCGGCGAGGCCTTCGGCGTAAAAAGTCATGCCGTCCCGCAGTCCGGGAATCCGGTAACTGAAATCCATCCCCGACCGGCGCGCTCCTGGTTTGCTGGCGTTGCCAGCCAACGTGTTACTCGTCGAGAATACACTTCGCAAGAATGAATGCAGGGTCAAGGGATAGCCGGGGCCTCCGTAGTCGGTGGTCCGGGACAGTCCAATTTCAAGGTTGGAGGTTGGTTTAAAACTGATTCTCTCACCGTGAGCAATCGGCTGCGGATTCAGTGACTGCCCGTACTGGCCGACGAGTCCGGATGGGGTATCCACAAATTCGTATCCTGAGTACTGACCGACGAAGGCCTCAACCCGCATGGGTCCAAGTAGACCTAAGAAACTGGGAAGGGTGAAAGGCGTGACCCGGTTGAGTCGGAACATCCGGAGTGGCTGCGCATTGTCGCTAAACATCATAGAGCCGCCCTGCGATGGCCCCCACCACAGGCTCTGGTTTCCGTAAGAAAGCTGCCAGTCGGAGAGATTCAAGGCGACATAGGTATCCAGGAATCGTCCTTGGTTGAATGCTTGGGTTGACGTGTCGGGTGGCACCGGGAGGGGCGAGGAAAGGCCACCGATGCGAATGAAATCGGCTTGGGATATGGCGTCGCGCGCCGTTAATGGCAGGGCTGGAGCTGAGGGTGAATGCTGATATTCGCCGCGGGCGTAAACTGCAAACGGCCCATCCGTAGCCCATCCTGACAAACCCGAAACGTTGTTGAATCCTTGCTCCTCGGGCCGGCCAAAGTCATTGATGATTGTTTGACCAAAGTGATCGCCGTCCGTTAGCGGTTTGCCGACGGTCTCAGTGCTGCGCGTGTAGGCCGATTCCAGCCGGACTTCAGTATTATCTCCGCCAGCCAGCAAGCTAACTTCTCGGGAAAATTCATTCTGTAGAGAGCGGTAGATGCTTGCCGCTTCGCTCGACTGCGTTTCGTCTTCAGCCAGACGGTCGGAAGTTTCTTTCACCTGGCGCGCACATTCCATTCGAGTCCACGGCCGCATGTCGGCGAAGCCGCTGTGAATGTAGCCGAGCGCGGTTAGACGATCTATGGCAGGGTAGACCCAGCTGTCCAGGGGAACGTATGGCGAACCCATATTCCGCGCTTCGTGGCCAGTATCTTCTTCGCCTTTGCTAAACGTACCCCATCTGGCAATTTCCGCATCGCTGTATTCAGAATGAGAGCGAAACACTTGCCGGCCGAGATACCAACCCAGCGCGCTGCCCACTACCACATCCGATGCGAAATGCTTCTGCCCCACAACCCGGGCGGCGCTGACCCCTCCCGCCAACCCATAGGCCAGCAACTCGGTCAGGGGCCCGGGATATTCATGGGCTATCACGCTGGCAATTGCCCAACTGATAGCCGCATGTTGGGAAGGGAAAGAATCGCCACCCTGAAAGAAGCGTCCACGGCCGTCACCGGAAAAAGGGCGTTCGCGTCCAAGAGCATATCCAAAGATCTCTGTGTCGAGGAATGCGTCAACGCTGGCTTCTCCGCTGAGAATTCCGGTTTCGCGTTTTTGATCGTTATGCTCCAGGTGTCCCCACAAAAACATTCCTGCGCCCACCGCTCCCATGGCCGCGAGCCCGGCATTAGATGCGGTGACCGCGTGTGAAACAGTCGTCGGGTTCGTAGGAACGTGTTTTTCTATCGCCGTATCGCTGGCCACGAGCGCTGCGCCGGCAAAAGCCACGGGAACGATCCAGTGGAGCTCGGCAGTGTTTATATGAAACGGAGTGCACCAGAAACTCTTCTGATCCTGGAAAAGGTTGCGCGGCAACGATTTCAAGTTGACCGGGCTTGGCGACAGATCGAGAGCCTGTACTTCCGGTTTGGGAGATGAAGCAGGCGCGGGTTTCTCATCCGTCGGTGTTTGCGCCGATGCCATCAAACTTCCGGCGAGGACCAGCGCTGCCAGAAGCCAGGGTGTTACCACGGCTTCGGCGTGCAATCTCACAGTTTTTCCTGCGTCGACACTGCCTCGCGTTCGCGCAATTTGCAAGTGCGGGTATCTGTAAAACCGGTGAAGATCCACTTCCAGTATTCCTTGCTAGGATTTCGAATCTCTCAAACCTAGCACGAAACGGATCAGCATCTCGGAGAAACATGGCAGACTGGATGCGCGCCCTTGCCTACAGGTTCCCTAAGATGCAAGATCGAGTTTGAAAGAGCCTGATAGAATCACTGTTTAGAACGCGCGACAAAAAGCAGAGTCGCGGATTCGTCAACCATGATTCAAACAGAGATCCAACACGAACCGCTCTCCTACGAGAGGAGCACAGACCCGTCTCAAAACGAAACCGAGGTTTCTCTGCTCGATGTCGTTGTCATTATTGCCGAGAACAAACGCTTCATGGTTCGTTTTGTCCTCATCGCCGCGGTGCTCGCGATTGTGATCTCCCTGCTATTGCCGGTCCGGTACGAAGGGCAGGTCGTTCTACTTCCACCCGCGCAGAATTCATCGATTGCTTCTTCGTTGATGGGACAACTCGGAGGCGCTCTGGGGTCGCTGGCCACGCTGGCCGGGGGTGGTCTCGGCCTTAAGAATCCGGCCGATATGTATGTCTCGTTGTTGAAGAGTCGCACGGTCGAAGACGGGATGATCCAGCGTTTCGGTCTGATGAATGAGTACCATGAAAAGAAAATGTCATCTACCCGAAAGGAGTTAGAACGCCGCAGTACGATTGTTGCCGGGACTAAAGATGGGCTGATTCGGCTCACGATCGAGGACCACGATCCGAGGCGGGCTGCCGAACTTGCCAATGGCTACGTGGATGAATTCCGCAAGCTCTCTGCGTCGCTGGCGATCACGGAGGCCGCGCGTCGCCGTTTGTTTTTTCAACAGGAATTGCAGCAGTCGAAGGATAATCTGACCGCTGCTGAAGAAGCCATGGCAAAGACTCAGCAATCCACTGGCGTGCTGCAAATCGATAGCCAGGCACGAGCTCTGATCGAATCTGCGGCTATCTTACGTGCTCAGGTGGTGGCCAAGCAGGTAGAAATCGAAGGGATGCGCTCATTCGCTACCGACGATAATCCCAACGTCGTCCTCGCCAAGCAGGAGTTGGCTGCTCTCCAGTCGCAACTCGAACGCGTAGCCGGGTCGAAGAGCGATACCGGATCGGACATAAATCTTTCCAAGGGCCGGGTGACGCAAGCGGGGATGGAATATCTCCGCCGCTATCGTGATCTTAAGTACCAGGAGACTGTCTACGAGTTATTGGCCAAGGAGTTCGAAGTGGCCAAACTCGATGAAGCGCGCGAGGGTTCGATCATTCAGGTGGTAGACGCGGCTGTGCCTCCAGATAAAAAATCCTCGCCGCATCGCACGCTGATTGTAATAGGAATGACGATTCTCTCCTTCTTTGTCGGCGTGTTTTGGCTTGTCGTGGGGCGGCGCTTTTTGCGGACTTTAGAACTCCCGGAGAACCGGCAGCGGTTGGATAAGATCAGGCTGCATTGGAAAGATAAACAGGAACCGGCCTAATCGTCTCTTACGAAATCGTCTCCTCCGATGTGAGCTTGAGTACCGTTCGTGCCGCGTGATCCCGATGGCATTCCTTTGGTAACCAAAGTAAATCCTTTGTTTCAATAGAGCTTTGGTATACTTGACGACACGATGCATGTTTTGTTTCTGAATCCACCCTTTCATCCCCGCTTCTCTCGTGAACAGCGTAGTCCTGCGGTTACCAAGAGCGGAACCTTGTACTACCCAAAGTGGCTGGCGCACGCCGCCGGGGTTGCGATCAAGAACGGGTATGACGTGGACTTCGTCGATGCGCCTGCCGTTGGTTACAGCGTGCAGGGGGTCATCGACCGCATCGCGGCCAAGAATATTGAAGCTGTGGTCTGTGATACCTCCACGCCCAGCATTCTCAATGACGTGAACGTTATTGAGGCTTTGGTCGCCGCAAAACCCTCTCTGCATGTGCTGCTGGTTGGGCGCCATGTGTCGTCCCTCCCCAAGGAAACGCTTGCCATGTCATCCGCCTTGGAGGCTGTTGCCATACGCGAGTACGAATACACCGTGCGTGACTGGCTGGCTGCAAAGGCCTGTGGGGCGGATCTCTCCGCAGTTGATGGGTTGGTATGGCGCCGTGCCGCCAGCGGAGAGATCATCACCAACCAGCAGCGCGAAGCCATCAAGAATCTAGATGAACTGCCTTTCGTTTCCGAAGTCTACAAGCGATTTCTGCGCACCCCGGACTATTTTTATGGCCATTCGTTGTGGCCCCTCGTGGTTTTCGATACCAGCCGTGGATGCCCCTATCATTGCTCGTTCTGCGTCTATCCCCAAGCGTTCAGCGGGCACACCATGCGTTACCGCTCGGTTGCGAATGTGGCCGATGAATTCGATTTCGTCGCCCGTGAAATGCCAGAAATTAAAACGGTCATGCTGGAGGATGACACTTTCATCATCAGCAAGCCGCGCACGCTAGAATTGGCGAATGAATTGATCCGCCGCGGCAACAAATTGCCGTTCGATGCCAATTGCCGCGCCGATATCGGTGCGGAAGGCGAACTCCTCTCGAAGCTTCACAAGGCTGGCGCGCGTCTATTCTGCGTTGGGTTTGAGAGCGGCGACGTGGAAGTCATCAACGGCATGAAGAAGAATAACGATGATCGTCGCGACGCGAAGTATCACGAAGAGGCCCATCGCTTTGTGCGCCGCTGCAGGGAATCGGGGATTATGGTGCATGGCTGCTTCATGGTCGGCAATCTGAATGAGACGCCAGCGAGCATGGAAAAGACGCTCAGCTTCGCCAAGAAGCTCCAGCCCGATACCGCCCAATTCTTTCCTATCATGGTGTACCCGGGCACAACCGCCTACGAGGAGGCCAAGAAACGAAATTATATTCAGATTGAAGACTGGGGCGCGTGGTTAACGAAAGACGGCCTCCACAACAGCGTGGTCACGTTGCCGAACATTACGCATGAGCAACTGGTTAGCTTCTGCGACCGCGCGCGCCGCAGCTTCTATCTCAGCCCTTCCTATATTTTTTACAAGATGAAACAATCCTTGAAGGACCGGCGCGAGTTGCAGCGCAACGTGAAAGGCTTCCTGACGTTGTCGAAATATCTACTGCGCGGCAGCGGACACGAGAAAACCTCTGTCTCCTCCAACACCCATGGCGGCGATGCCGCACGATTTGCGAGTCCGCAAGCGGGCGACTAGAGCGGTTCGCGCATCCGCATCTTGCAAGATTAGCTAAAACATCCGTGACCTTGTTCGACTCGAATCGCAGCTATTTCCTCTCCCTGCGTCTTGCTTGATAAGCCCTGTCGGTCGGGTCTATGCCTGCCGCAGCCCTCTCATGTGCCTAAAGTCGATCGCCTGAAGTGTTTCCAGTTCGCCCGCTCAACTGGTGGTGGCTGATTCAGCCACTACCCGCTCAACTTCTTATATTAGGATAAGCTCCTTTTTGCTATATACTTCCCGGCGTAACGCTTGGGACAGACTGAGGAGGCACCCTAGATCTTGGAAAAACTGGCAACGCGCCGTATCGGCACATTAGTTTCTTGGGTTCTCTTTTACACAGTATTTGCCAACGTCCCCTTTTGGACCGCAAGCCCGCTGCTCGGGCTGATGCGCAACGGACTGTTTTGTCTCGAATATGCAGGAGTTGGTTTGATCGCGCTTTTTGTGCCGAGAATGTTTGCCGGGCTTTTGCTCCTCTTGGTAATCGCCGCAGATCTCATTTGCGGCGTGAGCCAAACTTTTTACATCTCCCCTGCGGAATGTCTGAGGAGCTCTAGCTTTCTGTATTTGCTTTCGGGTACCCGATTCCTTTTGGTGATCGCAGTGATTGTTCTCAGCGTGCTGATTGCTGCGATCGCGGCGTTCTTTCCGGTTGGCAAAATCCGCGGGAATGACCGCTGGATTGTCGCAGCATGTCTAATTGGTTTTGCTTGTATATCTCTATCTGTGGACTGCGTAACTACGTTTCGCGGAACTGGGAAGATGCCAAATCCCTTTCGGTTGGAGCTCCGCACCGACTCGGTGAAGTCGAGCTACTTCAGCGAGCTGTTGCTCTCTCGTGTTCCCATGATTCGATTGGCGCGCAACGAGATTAAAAGCATTGTAGTGAGCCAAAACGTGCTCGCTTCCGATACAAAGCCATCTTTCGTTCCAAGTGCCTCAGCCGCAGCCTTCCGTTCCGCAGGCCTGAGCACGGAACGAAGCGGCCAGCAGATGCCCAATGTAGTGCTGGTTTTAGTCGAGTCATGGGGACTCGCCACTGATGCAACCATCAGTAGCTCGCTGGCCCAACCCTACTTTCAAACCGATCTGCTTGCCCACTATCAAGTCCTTCGC
>JBAUVJ010000627.1:0-2577 GCA_049583165.1 Candidatus Sulfotelmatobacter sp.
CAGGATGAAATCTGCAGGAGCGTTCGGGCTTGTGCCTGCTAAATCCTCCCACGTAGAGTCCGCCTCCGTCCCTCCGGGCACCAGGACACGTCCGTGGCGGATGCAAATGTGGCTTCCATAGAAATCAAGTACGGCGTTGTAGGGGAGCAGCTTTCGAATTCCAATATTGCGCTGCAAGAAGACCCTGGTTTCCGGATCCATTTTCGAAAGGCCCCAATACAATCGGGCGATCGAGCGATCGCTCAGGATCGCGTCCACCAACTCCCTACTAGGCTCCCGACGATTTTTCTTGCCAAGAGCGGTCCAGTCACGCTCGCTGAACAACAACGGAACACGAGTGGAAGAGTACGAATACTCGAAAGACTTGCCTCCCTCCAGAGTCTGCTCAAGTTCAGTGAGAGGGAACCCTGAATCGATTGTAAGAAAAGCTCTCTCGGCATCCGCCGTCAGCAGTGAGGTCCCAGGCTTTCCGCAGTCGGATGCAACGCGGTAGCCGAGGATATGAAGAAGCGGCGCCACATCTTTACAACTGGAAACGCGAATCACGCCTTCGCTCCCGGCTAAAACTGCCAATTCCCGCGCCTGCTTGACGTAGCGAGTAAGCAATATCAAGTACTCGGTTGGACGATCACCGGCTTGATAACCCATAGTGGATACGTTCCAGGCCAGTTTTGGGAGGACGTCGCCAGGCGAGATCTGTTGACTAATGCCCGCCATGCGCAGAAACGAGCGCAACGGACCCGGGATCAGTAACTCCGCAGAGGATGAAGCGGCTCCATCTTTCGAGAGTGAGATTGCGGCTGCTTCGCTGTTCATCGTGACTGCAGCGCGGCCAATGCTGGCAGTGGCGGAGAAATAGCAAGTGACCAGACAAACCACCAAAAGTGTTTGGAAGGAAAGAGGCGACTTCATGGCTGGTTTCCTCTCGGGCGCCCCGGCCCAATCCGCCGGTGCTCCGCCGACTAGCCGACTCTAATACATTTCCGACCTCGCGGAACATGGAAGATCAGTTTTTTTCGTATGCTGAGAGTTGCTGAAGGGCGTACAGCAGTACCGGGATAAGGTCGTTGCGCAACATGTTTCGCTATTTGCGCAGGCACTGTTAGTACCGAAAGTCATCGCGGCTGGCGAAAGGGACTCACGACATTTTCATCCGATGACGTTCAGGCGGTGCACAGGCGCATCCGCTTGGCTGTCCTATAGCACGAGCACATCGTTGCCGCGCGACTTCAGAGCGCGGTCAAACGTGATCAACTTCAAGCCTGCCACGGCGGTGAAAGCCAACACGTAGGCGTCTGCCCAGACCTTTGGAGAGCGACTGGGCATTCGACAATCGCGCGCGGAACTCCTTCTCGATATTCTCCGGCTCGGGCACGAAAACAACTCGATCATCAGCCCAGATCCGGTCCCACAGGCTCCAGGCTTCCGCCATAGATTTTGTGTCCACTCCCATGATCCGTTCGGTTGTGAGAAGCCCAAGAACAGTGATTTGCGTGAACCGACCGAAAAGGAATTGCTCCTGTCCGGCCTGCTCAAACCAGAATCTGGCTCTCTCGGAATGTACATGCCGGCTCCACAGGAGCGCCAGCCAGACATTGGCATCAAGGAAATTCAATGTGTTCATAGATCTGCTCATTCGTCAGGTCTACCTGTGGTCCTTTGGAAACAATCAGAGGAAATTCGACCCGCTTTGGCCTCGGCCGCTGTGCCTGCAAGAGCACACGTCTCACACCGAGAAGAACCAGATCACGAATCGAAGAACCAGTTCCCGCCGCCTGTTCCTTTAATTTCCGGTAAAGGGGCGCCGGAATGTCCACCGTCGTCCGAAT
Organism: Candidatus Sulfotelmatobacter sp.; assembly: GCA_049583165.1. Classification (GTDB taxonomy): domain Bacteria; phylum Acidobacteriota; class Terriglobia; order Terriglobales; family Acidobacteriaceae; genus Sulfotelmatobacter. The sequence continues at coordinate 1,830 of JBAUVJ010000627.1, forward strand.
CGATTCTTGCTTCATAAACATGATTATTTCGTATGTGCCATAAATATGGAAGATACCGTTTTTTTCGCCTAAAGAGTGGCAAACTGCCGAGATACCGTCTTCCCTTAATCCCAAATAGTATTGATCGAGTCGAGGATCGCGAAATGGCCGGATGGAACAGAAGGCGAACAAACGTTACCGGCACTCTTACCGGCAGTTGACCCTTCCTGCGAATTCCCAATTCGCCGCCTTCTCGTTTCGTCTCAACCGCCTGGGCGGCATGCTCTTCTCGATTTCGCTGGGGATGAACCTCTAGCTCGTGCCAGTTGGTCTCAGAAAGATCCACGTTATAGTATGCAATGGGCGCGCGGCACCTCGCCACAATACACCCTTAATCTCTTTCCAGTTTGGTGCATCATTGTATGCGTAGTCGAAACTCTGTCGATAACGTGACAGTCGGACCCCGGAGATATTGCAGATGACCTTTCAACCTATTGAGAACTACGGCGTAATCGGGAACATGCAGTCGATTGCCTTAGTTGGGATGAATGGCTCGATCGATTTCCTCTGCTACCCGAATTTCGATTCCCCGACCGTGTTTGCGGCCTTACTTGATTGCGAGAAGGGTGGACGCTTTGAAATTCGACCGCAGCTGTCGAATCTTCGCGTACGTCAGCTGTATCTACCGGAGACAAACATTCTGCTCACGCGATTTCTTGCCGAAGAAGGCATGGCTGAGCTGATCGATTACATGCCGATAGAACAAGAC
>JBAUVJ010000628.1:0-26932 GCA_049583165.1 Candidatus Sulfotelmatobacter sp.
GAAAAGCTCCAGGGGACGCCGTATTGTACTCGCAGTTATCTGCTGGGCGGCGCAACCTTGGGAAACCGGGCGCGCGGACTTGGCAGATTGTCCCCCCGTATTCCCTGGCGGAAAGCCGCCAGGAAAACGCTGTTGCATTGAATTGATCCGGAGGTGAATGCCGAAGGATCAAGTGGATAGGTTGCAGTTCAAAAGAATCTAAGGAGATCGGCTATGGAAAGCAGCAAGCCGGCGCAAAACATCCAGGATTCCTTCCTTAATACTGCCCGCAAAGAGAGGCTTAGCATCACGATTTATCTGCTGAGCGGAGTGAAGTTGACCGGCCGCATTCGCTCCTTCGACAAGTATTCGGTGGTGCTGGAGGCCAACGGGCAAGAGCAGCTGATCTTCAAGCACGCCATCTCGACGGTGGTGATGGGCCGGACGCTGCCGCATAGCGCGCATGCTCCGCATTCCGACGGAAAAGTAGCCGCCGCACCCGGTACCACGTCGACGCCGGTAGCGGCCGTCGCGGCGAGCGCTTCCGGTAGCGAAGGGTAAGGCTTTTCCGGTTTGCGCAAGTCCCATCCCAAAAAGACTCGCGACCGAGCGCCCGCATCCGCGCACGGTCGTCCGCCTCTCGGTACATCGCCCGTGCCGGCGGAGGATGCGCAAGAGCGCGCCTTCCTGGTTGGGCTTGACGTACGAACGCGCGGCCGTGGCGGAGCCAAGGTAACGGCGCAAGCGCAGGCTGCTCGGGATGCTGCCACGGTTCAGTCGGGCGTTCTTCAGTCGGGCGCGGATGGCAAAGCAGTCGCCGCGGCGCATAGCTCGGGCAAATCCGTCGCCAATAAGCCCAGCATTCCGGAGTTCGACGCCGAGGAATCTCTGGCCGAATTGCGCACGCTGGCGGGGAGCGCGGGCGCAGAGGTTGTCGGAGAAATCTTGCAGCGGCGCGACCGGCCCGATCCCGCGACCCTGATTGGCGCGGGCAAACTAGAGGAAATTGCAGGTGCGGCCGCGTCGGTCAATGCCGATCTGCTTCTTTTCGACCACGATCTCACGGCTTCTCAGCAGCGCAATATCGAAAAGATTGTCAAACGGAGGGTGATCGACCGTACGCAGCTTATCCTCGACATTTTTGCGCGGCACGCGCGGACGCGGGAAGGCCAGTTGCAGGTGGAGCTGGCGCAGTTGCAATACATGCTGCCGCGGCTGGCAGGGCGCGGCGTGGAGATGTCGCAACTCGGCGGCGGCATCGGGACCCGTGGCCCTGGCGAAACCCAACTGGAAACCGACCGCCGGAAAATTGCGCGCCGCGTTCGCCACGTGGAGCAACAACTGGAGAATGTGCGCCGCATCCGCGCCCAGCAACGGCAGCGGCGGGAATCAGCTCCGGTGGCGACCGTCGCCTTGGTGGGTTACACGAACGCGGGCAAGTCGACGCTGTTTAATGCACTCACGCGGGCCGCGGTGCTGGCTTCGCCGCGCATGTTCGCCACGCTTGATCCGACGATTCGGGCCGTGGTGCTGCCTTCGAAACGCAAGATACTGATGTCCGATACGGTGGGATTTATTCGCAGCCTGCCGCACACGCTGGTCTCGGCCTTTCGCGCCACGCTGGAAGAAGTGCAGCGAGCTTCACTGATTCTGCATGTATCCGACGCTGGCAGCCGGCTCTCGGCCGAGCAGGATGCGCAGGTGGAGATCGTTTTGAAGGAACTGGAAGCGGAGAAGAAGCCGCGCCTGCGAGTGATGAATAAAGTCGATCTGCTGGATATGGAAGTGGCCGAGAGCCTGATGAATGATGTCGCACACGAAGCGAAAACGGTATATGTTTCGGCGGCGGAGGGCACGGGGCTGGATCGTCTGCTGGCGCGTATCGACGCGATGATCGATGAGGACCCGGTCAGCCGCGTGCATCTGCGCGTCCCGCAGAAGGAAGGGAAGGCGCTGGCCATGCTGGAAGCCAAGGCGCGGATTTATTCGCGGGCTTACAAAGATGGGGCCGTTGAGTTGCAGGTGGAAGCGCCGGAGTCAGTAGTGAGAAGAGTGAGGCAGTTCGTCGTGCCTGAGTTCAAGTCCGTCGAGAGACCGGGCAAGCGGCTTTCGGAGACGAAGCGCGAGCGGTGAACGAGTGGTGAACGAGTGTTGAGAAACACCATTTCATTTCCAGAAGTCCTCGATTTCTTCGACCAACAACATCCCATTCGGACTGACAACACCAATGAACATGCTCGCGGTTTATTGATACAAGCAGACAAGAAATTCGGCGCCGAATGGGCGCTTGTGTCGCTCGACAGCGAGGATGTCTTGAATATCATGCTTCCGCACCACATCTCCGAGGGCGGCAAGGTTGGGCTGATACCGAGAACCGGCATGACTGTGTTTGCGGCCGCGAAAAAAATACAGGACATGTCGATCGATGCGTATCGATCTGCCAACCCGGTTTGTTGGGGCAAGATTGATTACTGGAATGGGCGGCAACTAACGCCCGTGTTCCTTAGCGTTACCCCGGTAGAGCACGACGACTACGCGGGGTTCATCGATTACCACGGACACCTGATACACATAGATGGCCTCCATCGTTTAATCGCGTGGTCACTTTCGCAAAGCGAACGTGGCGAACGCGCACCAGCCGAAGAAGGTGAGAACCTTTTGGCATACGTGGCTGGGCCTTATGCAGACTATCTAAGTTCCAGACCTACTTCTCAACATCGCTGAAGATCGCCGGATATTTATCGGAAGCTGGCCGCAACTTAAATCGGCCGGCAATCAAGAAGCGGTGACATCCTTTGGCTATCAACCCATTCGGCAATATCGACAACGATCGGCACATGATCGCTGGTGGGCCGCCACTGCTCGTACGTGCCCACTTCCACTTCTCTCAGCCGGGGCATCCAGCTATTGGGCACGAATATATAGTCGAGGTGAAAGCATCGCTCTTTTCTATGCCAAAAATAATATGTGGATCTACTTTCCTTACCCTGCTCTTCCGAAAAGAAACCGTGATAGGCGCTGCATAAGTTTCTGTCGCCAAGAAGTTTAACCATCCCCGAATGATTTCGTTTTCGCCCCTGGTCCCATATCGCGTTGCTGTTGAAATCGCCACACATAACAACAGGCTGGTTATCGGCGAACCAGCCAGGATGCCTGGTCACAGCTTCGAAGATCTGTCCTACGTAATTCTTCTCTTTAATTCCGCCGACCGGGCATGCCCAGACCGCAATCAGCAGAAAGTTCACCGGACCTTGAACCCAAACCGGCGCAATCCATTTCTGGGTAGGACGCCTTCCTGCCTCCAGTCTCCACGGGCTTGTGGCCAGTACGCCGAGTCCCTTGTGTTTGTTCTGTCCCCACCAGCAGGCTGTAAAGCCGTCATCCTTGCAAGCAAGAATCGCCTCGCGAGAGCACTCTGGGATCACAGCGATATCGGGCCGAAGATCGTTTAGTAATTCGCGTTTCCTCCCGAAACCCATCCTGCAGTTCCAAACGACGATTCTCACTTCGCTTCCCCAGGATTTGGAATTGCGCGGCGAAGTGTCGATTATATGACCGGATTGGTGGTGGGCGGATTTGCAACCTGCAATTTAAATGGGCCGGCAACCAAGAAGCGGTGACATTCCTTGGCTATCGGCCCATTCGATCCTGAATTGGATCGGAGGTGATAGTTCTATGCTAGTCCTCTTGGAGGGGAAGTCAAGGATTAGTTGCAAGTTTTTGCAAGCTCGTGAAACAAGGATGCCCAGTCTGATTTTCCCGTTTTGAACGCCGGACTCAAGCCGTGGAACCCGGGCGAAAATCCGCCTCGCTGCGTTGACATAAACTCCCTCGGATGTTAACTTTAACAGTTTTCATAGCCCTCATTTCCCTGTACCGCAGCTGTCAATGGATGAAACGCTACGACAACTAGGCGGATTACTGCTTGGAGCCGTGCCGACGGTAATTCTGCTGGCGCTGCTTTACGCTCTCTACACAATGATCGTGCACCGGCCTTTGCGCCGCGTTCTTGATGAACGCCGCGGCAAAACCGAAGGGGCGGTTGAGAAGTCGCGGGCTGACATTGCCGCGGCGGAGGCACGCACCGCCGAGTACGAGCAGCGGCTGCGTGAGGCGCGAACCACATTGTTCCGTGCGCAGGAAACTCAGCGCAAGGCAGCGCTCGACGCGCGCACCGCGGCGATGAACGAAGCGCGCGCGAAGGCCCAGTCCCAGGTGCAGGCAGCGAAGGTGGATATCGAGAAGGATCGCGAAGCCGCGCAAGCCGGCCTGCAGCCACAAGTACAGATGCTGGCAGCGGAGATTATGCAGCGGGTGCTGGAGCCGGCCGGGGCGGGCCGATGAATCCCAAGCCAATTTTTCTAAAATGATTTCGAAGATGAAGGTTTCGAAGATCAAAATGGGGCACGGCAAGAAAATTATCCGGATGAGTCTACTTGCATTGCTGCTGGTGAGTTTGCCAGGGCTAGGCGCAGTGCTTTGCGCTCAGGAGCAGCCTGCCTCGCCGCCGCAGCCACGGCAATCTCCGGATTCGTCGCCATCAAGTTTATCGTCGTCCGGTTCATCGAGACAGCCCGGCTTTGCTCGCCAGCTTTCGCGCGAGACCCGGGAAGCCGCAGGTGAGGAAACAGACGACAAAGCGCAGTTCAAACAATCTGCCGCCGTACAATTCATCGCGCGGCACACGGGCCTGAGCACGGGCAGTGCTTACCTGTTGTGCGTGCTGCTGAATTTTGCCACGATTGCCGGAATCATTCTCTGGGCGAGCTTCAAATATCTGCCCGGTGTATTCAGCGCGCGCACGGCGGCGATCCAGAAGGCGATGGGGGAGGCGCAGAAGGCCAGCGAAGAAGCACGGCGAAAACTGGCGGAGATTGAATCGCGCCTGATGAAATTGGATGTGGAAATCGGCATGATGCGCGATGCCGCGGAAAAAGAAGCGACCGCGGAAGAATCCCGCATTCAGGCCGCCGCGCGAGAAGATGCGCGCAAGTTACTGGAATCGACGCAGCAAGAGATCGCTTCCGCGGTGAAGGCGGCGCGGCGCGAGCTGACTGCGTATGCCGCCGACCTGGCGGTTGCGCTGGCGCAGAAACAAATTCGCGTGGATGCGGCCACGGATCAGGCTCTGGTGCGAAATTTTGCCGGGGAATTAGGTGTGTTGTCTCTCGCGAAATCGGGTTCCGCAAAATCAGATTCAGCAAAATCCGGTTCACCGCGATCGAACGATGCCCCGGGAAAGGGCGGGGAATAACGTGGCCTCGGTTGCCAGCACCTACGCCCGCGCTTTTGCAGATGTGGTTCTCGGGGACAAGCTCGATGTGCACCGCGCCATTGCGGAACTGCGCGCTATATCCGCCCTGCTGGCCGAAAGTCCGGAGTTGCGGCGGGTTTGGGACAATCCAGCCATCCCCGCCGAGCAGAAGCGCCAGGTGCTGGATGCGATCGTCGTGCGGGATGGGATCTCAAAACAAGTAAGAAATCTGGTTGCTGTTCTGATTGATCATCGGCGCATGCACTTTCTTGAGCCGGTGATCCAGCAACTGGAGAAAGAACTCGATGCCCGGCTAGGATTCGTCGAGGCGATCATTACCAGTTCCCGCCTGTTGGGCGACACGGAGAAGCGAGAGTTCGAGGCGCAGGTCGGAAAGCTGACGGGCAAGAAAGTGCGCGCACACTATGCGCAGGATGCGTCCCTTCTGGGCGGCGCGGTGCTTCGAGTGGGCAGCACAATATACGATGGTTCGGTGAAGGGGCAACTGGAGAGGATTCGGGAAGAGATAAGCGGCAATTAGCAATTGGCAGTTAGCAATTAGCGAACAGTCGGAGTACAGATGGAGTCGAAGATCTAAATGCTAATTGCCAATTGCTAGCGGCGAATTGCTGACGCGGTGACCTAAGGTTCAAGAGCAGATTCTATGGCACAGATCAAAGCAGACGAAATAACTAAACTGATCCGCGAGCACATCGAGAACTACGAATCGAAGATCTCCGTGGATGAAACCGGCACCGTCATCACCCTAGGCGATGGCATCGCGCGCGTGTACGGACTGGACAAGGTGATGGCCGGCGAGCTCCTCTCATTCCCGCATGGCGTAGCCGGAATCGCCATGAACCTGGAAGAAGATCAGGTGGGCGTGGTGCTGCTCGGCGAGTACACTGAAATCAAAGAAGGCGACGAAGTCAAGCGCACGGGCCGCATCATGAGCGTGCCGGTGGGCGATGCGATGATTGGGCGCGTGGTGGATTCACTGGGGCGGCCGATCGACGATAAAGGTCCAATCGCCACCGATCAGTTCATTGCTCTGGAGCGTCTGGCGCCGGGCGTCATCGACCGGCAGCCAGTGCGCGAACCAATGGCGACCGGGCTGAAGGCCATCGACAGCATGATCCCGGTGGGCCGCGGCCAGCGCGAGTTGATCATCGGCGACCGGCAGACAGGAAAGACCGCCGTCGCGCTCGACACCATTATCAATAGCAAGGGCAACGACCTGGTTTGCATTTACAACGCAATCGGGCAGAAGCGCTCCTCGATTGCGCAGGTGGTCAAGATTCTGGAAGACGCCGGAGCGATGGAATACACCATCGTGGTGGCGGCATCGGCATCTGAGCCCGCGCCAATGCAGTACATCTCGCCCTACGCGGCTTGCGCTATCGGGGAATATTTCCGCGACACCAAACGGCACGCGCTGGTGATCTTTGACGATCTATCCAAGCATGCGGCGTCCTATCGCGAAATCTCGCTTCTGTTGCGGCGTCCACCGGGACGTGAGGCGTATCCCGGCGACGTGTTTTATCTTCACTCGCGGTTGCTGGAGCGCTCCGCAAAGTTGAGCGACAAGAATGGCGGCGGATCGCTGACCGCTCTTCCGATCATCGAAACTCAGGCAGGCGACGTTTCCGCATACATTCCAACCAACGTGATTTCGATTACTGACGGCCAGATTTATCTGGAAACGGATTTGTTCAATCAAGGCGTGCGTCCCGCGGTGAACGTGGGACTGTCGGTAAGCCGCGTGGGCGGCAGCGCTCAGATTAAAGCTATGCGGCAGGTTGCTGGAACTCTGAAACTGGAACTAGCACAATATCGCGAACTGGCTGCTTTCGCACAGTTTGGCAGCGACCTGGACAAAGCCACGCAAGCCCAACTGAATCGCGGGCAACGGTTGGTAGAACTGCTGAAGCAGGATCAATTTTCGCCTCTGCCGTTCTCGAAACAAATTCTGATCATCTTCGCCGGTACCGGAGGCTTTCTTGACGATCTCCCGGTGAATCAAGTCCGCGACTTCGAGAAAGAGCTTTACAAGTATGTGGACGCGACCAACGCCGGCCTGCTGCGAACGATCATGGAGAAGAAGATTCTCGACGACAGCCTGAAAGCGCAGCTGACCGATTTGATCAAGCAGGCGAAGCAGCAGTTTGTGGCGTCGAGGGAAGCGGTAGCGAAGTAGCAGTTCGCAATTTAGCACCTGCATTCAGCAGTCAGCACTCAGCATTTAGAAAGATAGGCCAGAGCTTGGCGGAACGTACGTATCCCGGCTGAATGCTGAGCGCTGAATGCTAACTGCTAACTGCTAATTGCCAATTGCTAAGAACTTAAGGAAAGCACATACAGTGCCTAATATTCTCGACATCCGTCGCCGTATCCGCAGCGTCGTGAACACGCGACAGATTACCAAGGCCATGAAGGTGGTCTCGGCGGCCAAGCTGCGGCGGGCGCAGGATCGCACGCTGGCGGCGCGTCCGTATGCCCAGATGTTGACCAATGTGTTGAAGTCACTGGTAGGGAGAGCCGAGATTTACGATCCCGAGACAGGCGAGCCGAAGCATCCTCTGCTGGCGCAGCGGCAGGAAAATAATATCTTGCTGATCATAGTGACTGGCGACAAAGGATTGGCGGGCGCCTTCAGCGCCAATGTCACCAAGGCAGCCAGCCGATTCCTGGAATCGAAGGCTGGAAAAAATATCGACATTGAAGCGATCGGCCGCAAAGGACGGGACTTTTTGCGCAGGCGCTATCCTGCCGCGGCAGTGCAGACGCGCAGTCTGAGCGAGACCGAGGAATCGCTGGAGTCTCGAGCGGAAGCGGGAAAGCGCGCCGGCGCGGTGCAAATCACGGGAGAACATGTCGGGGTTCTCGGCAAGCTGGAATTTTCTCAAGCGCGAACTCTGGCGGAGAGCGTGATCGAGCGCTATACGCGCGAGGAGATCGATGCGGTCTACATCGTGTTCAACGAATTTAAGTCGGTGATCGCGCAGCGGCTGGTGGTGGAACAGATTCTTCCCATTGAACAGATTGGCGAGCCGCCGGTCCGTTTCTCCGAAGAGATGACGGAAGAAGAGAAGAAGAAAGCCAAGGACGCGGCCATCAGCGCGGGAGTTGGGATGCGAGGCGAGCGTCCCGGCGATGAGGCGGCATCGCAATTCGGCTCGGCGCAGGTGGATTACATCTACGAACAATCGACGGAGGAATTGTTCCGCGCGCTGTTGCCGAAGTATGTTGCCATCCAGATTTTTCGCGGGCTGCTGGAATCGGCCGCGGCTGAACATGCCGCGCGCATGACGGCAATGGATTCCGCCACCAGCAATGCCACCGACATGATCGACTCGCTCACGCTGGTGATGAACCGGGCGCGGCAGGCGAAGATCACGAAAGAGATTATTGAGATCGTGAGCGGCGCGGCGGCGATGTAGAGAGATTCAGCGGTCAGCACTCAGCATTTAGCCATTCTGGGTTCTTGCTGAGAGCGGCGCAAAAATTAAAGTACTGAATGCCAAGTGCTGAATGCTGACTGCTCAATCTGAGAGCTGAAAACTTATGGCTGAAAACATCGGACATGTCGTACAAATTGCGGGACCTGCAGTGGACGTGCAGTTTCACGAAGGCCATCTGCCGCCCATCTACGAAGCGTTGAGAGTGGTGAGCGACGGATTCACCGTGCCCACGCCCATCAACGTGATTCTCGAAGTGCAGCAACACCTCGGCGAAGGGCGCGTGCGCTGCATCGCGATGGAAGCCACCGACGGCATGGTGCGCGGCATGAATGCGATCGATCAGGGCGGCCCAATCTCTGTGCCTGTGGGCCGCGGCACGCTGGGTCGCGTGATGAACGTGATCGGCGAGCCCGTGGATCGACTTGGCCCGGTCGAATACAAAGAGAGAATGCCGATTCATCGTCTCGCCCCGGCGTTCGACGAACAAGCCACGACTGCGGAGATGTTCGAAACCGGCGTGAAGGTGGTCGATCTCATTCAGCCGTTCCTGAAGGGCGGAAAAATCGGACTGTTCGGCGGTGCGGGCGTAGGCAAGACCGTCGTCATCATGGAGTTGATCAACAACGTTGCCAAGAACCACGGCGGCTTCTCCGTGTTTGCGGGCGTGGGCGAACGCACGCGCGAAGGAAACGACTTGTGGCTGGAGATGACGGAGTCGGGCGTGATTAAGCCCGGCGATCCAGCGCACTCGAAAGCCGCGCTGATTTACGGCCAGATGACGGAGCCGCCCGGAGCACGCTTGCGCGTGGCGCTGACCGGACTAACCGTCGCGGAATATTTCCGCGATGCCGAGGGCGCGGACACGCTGCTCTTCATCGACAATATTTTCCGCTTCACACAGGCGGGCTCGGAAGTCTCGGCATTGCTCGGCCGCATGCCCAGCGCCGTAGGTTATCAGCCGAACTTGGCGACGGAAATGGGCGAACTTCAGGAGCGCATCACCTCGACGAAGAAGGGTTCGGTCACTTCGGTGCAGGCAATTTACGTGCCCGCTGACGATTTGACCGATCCGGCGCCGGCGACAACTTTCGCTCACCTTGATGCGACCACCGTGCTTTCACGCGCGCTGACTGAAATTGGAATTTACCCGGCGGTCGATCCGCTGTCTTCCACATCACGCATTCTCGATCCGCGCATCGTTGGCCAGGAACATTACGACGTGGCCCAGTCGGTGAAGAAGACCTTGCAGACTTATAAAGATCTACAGGACATCATCGCGATTCTCGGTATCGACGAACTCAGCGAAGACCAAAAACTTACTGTGGCCCGCGCCAGAAAAATTCAGCGCTTCCTCTCGCAGCCGTTCCACGTAGCCGAGCAGTTCACCGGTGCAGCAGGACGATATGTGAAAATCGCCGATACGGTGAAGGGCTTCAAGGCCATTGTCGAAGGCAAGTATGACGACATTCCCGAGCAGGCGTTTTACATGAAGGGACCGATTGAGGAAGTGTTGGAGGCCGCTGAGAAGATGAAGGCGGCAGCGTAGGACTGCTAGTAGCGAGTACCAAGTTGCGAGTGAAGCAATTAGCAATTGGCAATTAGCAAAGGCGGTTGTGAGATAGAGCCATGTGGATGGAAAGAATTCCAACGGCTAATTGCTAACTGCTAATTGCCAATTGCGGTTCCCAAAATCGTGCCAGATACTTTCCAACTCGAGATCGTCACGCCGGAAAAGAAAATTGTCGACACGGCGGCGGCAGAGGTTCAGATTCCCGGCAAGAATGGGTATCTAGGAATCCTGCCTGGCCATGCGCCGCTGATCACCGAGCTGGCCGTGGGCGAAATTAGTTATCGCAACGAAGGAGAGGAGCAACATCTCGCCGTTGCCTGGGGCTTCGCGGAGGTGTTGCCGGATAAAGTTACGATTCTTGCCGAAACTGCAGAGCGTCCTTCTGAGATCGACGTAGAGCGCGCGCGCAAAGCCCAAACCCGGGCCGAGGAGCGGCTGACCGGCGGCGACGCCACCGTGGACGTGGAGCGTTCATTGAATGCGCTGCACAAGGCGGACACGCGGTTGCAAGTGGCTGGAGAGAATCGGTAACGATCTGGTTTGGTGTGTTTCATTTGCAAAGAACCGACGGAAAATCTGCGGAGGTCCAATGCGATTTTCTTCATCTTCTATTTTTTTGTTTGCTCTGATGTTCCTCCTCACCGGGTTCGTAACGGCCCAACAAGTGAAACCTTCGACGACTCCAGCCCCGCCCGCACCACTTGTATCCCCTGACGTACATGCCGATGGCACCGTGACATTTCGCTTCCGCGCGCCCAATGCGAAGGCAGTGAAACTGGAACTCGAGGGCAAGGAAGATATCGAGGAGATGCAGAGGGACAATGACAATGACGGCGTGTGGAGCGTGACCACAGCTCCGCCCGCGCCCGACTACTACGGTTATTCCTTCGTCGCCGATGGCGTGCGCTCGCTCGATCCGTCGAATCCCTCCCTCGTCCCAAACCTGGTTTTCCCAAGGAATTCTGTCCACGTTCCCGGACCGCTTTCGCTGCCTTGGGAGCTGAACGACATTCCTCACGGCGAGATTCATCATCACTTCTACAAGTCTGTGGTGGCGGGCGATGACCGCGATTACTACGTGTACACTCCGCCGGGCTACGATCCGACGGCGAAAAAAACTTATCCCGTGCTTTACCTGCTGCACGGCTTCAGTGACGATGCCAGCGGTTGGACGGCCGTGGGCCACGCCAACGTGATCTTCGACAATCTGATCGCGCAGGGCAAGGCTAAAGCAATGATCGTGGTGATGCCGCTGGGTTACGGCACCATGGATTTTGTCCACCTAGGTTGGAATGCGTGGAGCCACACGGAGCTGCGCGATACCAATTTTAAAAAGTTCAGCGAGGCGCTGCTTACGGAAGTGATGCCGCAAGTGGAAAGTGAATACCGGATCACGAAGGATCGCAATGCGCGCGCGATTGCCGGGCTATCCATGGGCGGATCGGAATCTTTGTTGACCGGTTTAAATAACCTCGACAAATTTTCCTGGGTCGGCGCTTTCAGTTCGGGAGGCCTTCCCGAAGGTTTTCAAAAAGATTTTCCTTCTCTCGACGCGGGAGCGAATCAACAACTGCATCTGCTATGGATCGCCTGCGGCACTGAGGACCACCTGATAACCATCAACCGAAACCTGCGGGCATGGCTCAAGACCAAGGGTGTAAAGGCAACCGAGATCGAGACGCCGGGGATGCACACCTGGATGGTGTGGCGACGGAATCTGGCCGAGTTCGCGCCGCTGCTATTTCGATAGCTATTGACACTTATCCACCCGCCGATGAGTGTAATGGCGATGCTATCAACAGTTGGCAGCCGTACTAGTGTGCGCTCTGTAGCTCAACTGATGACACCCGGGAATCGCGACGCATCCAGACCATGAAGGCGCTCACGGCATCCGCTAGCATCCTCCTCGCTAGTGGGGATTTCTCTGCTCGACTATAGACAGTGTCGTCGATATTCAGCGCCAACCCCATCGACTCGATTGTCCCAACGGATGGCACGCGTTCCATTGCGTCGGACCAATCTGGCAGGAACGACAACTTTGAGGACACGAACGCTTCGACCTGCGGCCCGGTCGTTCCGCTTTTGAGGCGAATCACCACGCGCTCTCCAGAAACAAGGTGAATCGCGGGCGGATACCATGGGATCAGGTCAAATCTCAACAGAACTCTGCATCCTACTGCGTAGGTTGCGAATGTGAGTAGCCCCGCGATTATCAGGCCGGGTCCCAACCATGGCGTGCGCCGGTAAAAAAGTAAAGAGGCTCCAACGAGAGCGAAGAGCACTGCCACAGCCAGTACTTCGAGATTGATGTAGACGGAAAGATAACCAGACGGAAGAAGCGTCAACTGGTAGGCAAAAAAGCAGCCAACGGCAATTCCGCTGATGGCGGCGACAATAGCGCCAATGCGATCAAACCCCTGTTGTAATGGGAGTGATTGATGATGCGTTGTAGCTGGTGCCATGAGTCTTGGCCTGATTCTCCATAGCGAGTATAGCCAAGGTGCTTGACTGTTGTTAACAGGCGTGGGTGTTGAAAAACTCACTCCCGCGAAAGCGCAGGGAAAAACTTTGCTTAGGACGCCCGACAGACGACTTCCTCGATTTTCCTAGACATTTTCTATCCCTGAAATTCCGGCTGTTTTGAGAAAGGGGGGCTTTTTCAACACCCACAAGCGATTAATCTCAAACCACAGGGTGCTTACGGCACGTTTACCTGATCCCGAGTTTCAGACGCCACATACTTCACTGCGGCGGTGCGCTCCAGTTTGTCCCAGGCGAATTTGCGGCCTTCCAGCGCACGTTTCAGCGTCTTGAACAAAACCACTGAAAACAACTGGCGGTAGGCGAAGCGTTGCAGCCAGACCTGGCTCAGCAGCCAGATGTCTTCTTTGTCATCCGGACGGCGCCGCTCGAGCGCGAACGCCAGCGCCGACGCGAGGAAATCAATTACCAGGAACACGAAGAAGAATGCCACGAGTTTGCGGAAGCTGGCGGGATCGGTGGAATCGGGATGGAAGTATTTCTGGATGAAATACCAGAGCGCGCCGAAGGCGAACATGATGTCGATGAGCGGCGATACCAGCGGCAGCAGAATCTGGAAGATCACAATGTTGGGCAGCGCGACGAATCCCAAAGCTCCTTTGCGTGCGAATACTTTGCTGTGTTTGTAAACCGCTTGCAGAATTCCGAACGACCAGCGGAAACGCTGGCGCATCAAGCCATTCGCATTGGTCGGAGCTTCGGTGTAGGCCAGGGCCATGTCTTCGTATTCCACGCGGTAGCCGCGGCGCAACAAAGCCATGGTGAGATCGGCGTCTTCGGCCACGGTGTCGAGTTGGTAGCCGCCGGCCTCGCGCACGGCGGAAACACGCCATGCGCCGATCGCTCCCGGTACCACGCTCACTGCGCCGAGAACATCCAGCGCGCGGCGTTCGAAGTTTTGGCTGGTGATGTATTCGAGAGCCTGCCAGCGCGTCCACAGGTTCACGCGGTTCCCAACCTTGGCGTTGCCCGCAATGGCGCCGACCCTGGGATTGATGAAATGCGGCACCAGTCGTGAGATTGCGTCGCTGGCGATGATTGTATCGGCGTCGATGCCCACAAAGAGTTCGGCATCTTCAATGTGCTCGATGCCGTAGTTGAGTGCCTCAGCCTTGCCCGAATTCTGTTTGGTGAGGATGAGGACTTTTCCAGCGGCTGCTTCTCTCACGAATGCGGCCCGCGCCACTGCCAACGTGCGATCTTTGGAGCCGTCGTCGATCACGATTACACGCAGATTCGGGTAATCGGAGTTGAGCGCGGCGCGGATGGTGCGCACAATAACTTTTTCTTCGTTGTAGGCGGGAATGAGAACAGCCACTTTCGGCTTGTAGGACGCGACCTCCGCCGGCTTGCCGAAGATTTTCTCTTGCAGGCGATCGTAAATTGCGGCCGTGCCAATGAAAATCAAACGTCCAGTCATCAGGAGATCGCCGAGAAAAAATATCCCTGTGATGGCAACGATGCCGGCCTCGAAGAGCCAGAAGCCCAGCCCATCAAGGCGGGCGGCCCAACGCTGTGGCGTGCTTAACGGCGACATCACATCGGCCCGCTGCTTGCCGAACAATTGAAAGACCGGAACCACGGAATATCCACGGGCACGAATTCCCTCGATAATCATGGGCAACGCCCGCACCGTCTCGGAGCGATCACCGCCGCCGTCATGAAGCAGAACGATGTTGCCGCAGCGCAGGTCGTTGGCGCCGCACGGAGGCAGGTGCGCCAGCACATAGTCTGAAATTTCTTCAGCCGTGTGTCTGCGCGTGGCGCCGTTCCCGGCCGGCACCTTATCGCTCCAATCGTTGGGATCGATCCGGTTGCCAACCGTGATGTAGCCCATGTCCTGGGCGAATTCAAGAGGCTTTACCTGGTCGGCGGTGTCCGGTTCCTCGTCGATGGCGTAGGGCGGGCGCAGCAGTGTGGCGCGGATTCCCATCAGGCTTGCGAAAAGCCGCTCGGTGAGATTCAACTCCACCTTCATGTACGTTGAAGAAATACTGCTCACGTCGGGATGCGTGAAGGTGTGGTTGCCGATGGTATGGCCTTCGTTGTAGATACGTTTGGCAATTCCTGAGAACTTGTCGGTCTGAATGCCAATCAGGAAAAACGTAGCTGTAGCATGCTCGCGCTTGAGGACGTCGAGAATTTGAGGCGTCCATTCCGGGTCGGGACCATCGTCGAATGTGAGCGCGACCTCGTTGGGGCTGTACCCATAACGCCCGACACGGTAAGGCTCCGGCATGTTCTGGAAATTCTCGTCGGTGATCAGTTTTGTGTTGGGATCGATGGTGAGATCGCGCGTACCATGAGTCGGCCGGTCCTCGATGCGAAGAATTTCGCCCTGGCCTTCCATGTCCACATCCTGGCCGGGAGGAACGTCTTTGAGCTTATCGGTGGCGCCGGCATCGCCGGGAACGTCCCAAACCCGCCACAGCGAACGGTCTTCGCCGCCCAACCGCCACAACGCAAAAGTCTTGATGCCGAGGGTTTGCGCGGCCCTCATGTGGTTCAAGGCTGTGACCGCATCGAGAAACCAAACGTCGTGCTGTACGCTCCGCTCATCCAGATAGCTGAAGTGAGGATTCAAAGCGTCGTCATCGAAGGTGACGTCTTCATCGGAGTCGCGCGCAGCCAGCCAAGCTTCCTGAGCGCTCACAGAGCTGTCATGCTCCTCCGGCGGAAGTTTGCCTTGCTTCGGCTTGAGTACCCAGTCATAACCATAGTTGGCGATAGCGCAAATCAGCTTTTCCTTGGGGATCGCTTTCAATGCGAACTTGAGATTGTCGACGAACCAGTCTTGCGAGGCGACCGGGCCCGATGCCGCTCCGGGATAGTGTTCGTCATAGTTCATGATGACGACGCCATCCGCCGGCGTGGCGATGGCGGCATAATCGAACTCCTTGCTGTGAGGGGGCACGCTGACATATAACTTCATGCCGCGCGCGTGAAGATCGGACGAGAGCTCGTTCAGCAAGGCAATGTAGCCCGGTTGCCCGGCGTCAGGAAAGGCTTCGAAGTCGACCATCAGCCCGCGGAAACGGTCGGAGGAAAGAAAGATTCCAACCTGCCTGCGGAACGCGGCGCGAGCGTTTGGGTCATTGAGAAATCCGGTGATATCTCCCACCCACTCGGTGCCGTTGAAATTGTTCACCATGGGGAAGACTTCCATGCTGGGGTCTTCCGCTTTGAGGAACGGCATCACGCGGTCGTCGACGGGGCGGGCGCGATTGTTCTGTACCACGTCAAAAAATCTATTGGTTTGGTCGTCTACTCCCTGCAGGCGGCCATCCGGGGTGAGCACATGCAGCCAGTCGGGATAGAGCAAGTCGATCTGACGGGCAAAATCGCGCAGAGACGAATAACTGGCCGCATCCCAGGGAACATAGAATGCCGCCCGGATGCCTTCTTCCTGATTTAATGTGACCTCGGAGCCGGGCAGCTTCGACTTCCGGTGAGAGCGGCTGGCGAGTTTTTTTTGCCGGTCCCGCGCCTTTTCTTTTTCATTCTCTTTCAATGCCTTGAAGGCGCGCTTCTGCGGAGAAAATAGGAGTTCCGGCAGGCGCTCGTCCCGCAACGTGGTATAGACAAAGAAAATAATCAGGGCCGTGAGCGCGGCGACTGTAACGTCGACCAGCCGGCGCAGACGTTTCCAGCGGGCACGTTCCGGATCATAAAAGACAGGTTCAGCCATGGAGAGTTAAGGGTTTATCGTATGCCGCGAGCGGCAGCCGGTCAATTCTCGGGTGGCCACACAGGGTACACCGGCAAGCTCTGCTTATTAGAACTGATTGTTGGATAAGATGCGCGTTCCCGGCGCGAAGTTGACCGACGCGCTATATTCTCAACGTGCTGCAACTTCTGCGCAAGGATGCTCGATTTTTTCTGGCAGGGAGTTTGGCGGCACTTGCGCTGCGGCTGGTTTTTGTTCTTCATTTCCCCGGCATCGTCGACGATTCGCGCCTCTACGCCGATATCGCCATGAACTGGCTTCAGTATGGCGTTTTCGGCATCACGAACTCCGGCCATTTGATGCCGACACTTTCTCGACTGCCCGGCTATCCAGCCTTTCTGGCGGCTGTTTTCGCCATCTTCGGTTGGAGCAACTTTCGCGCGGTCCTGCTGATTCAGGCCTTGTTCGACCTCGGAACGTGCTTTCTGGTCGCGGACGTGGCGCGGCGTGTGTTCTCCGAGCGTTCCGCGAAAGCCGCGTTCATGCTTGCCGCAGTATGTCCATTCCTCGCCAATTATGCAGCCGCGGCTCTTACGGAAAATCTGGAGATTTTCTTTACCGTGCTCGCGCTGGATTTCGCCTTATGCGGACTTCCGCCTCTTCTGCAAGAAAGGAACTTGAGATCATCCTCTGCGTGGATCGGCTGTGGTCTCTCGATCGGCGCCAGCATGCTACTGCGCCCCGACGGTGGAATTCTTCTAGCCGCGGTCGGGGGATATTTGCTTTTACTCCTGCTGAAGGCGATGGCCGGGCACAAACCAAGTACGCCCCGTGTGCTTCCCATCCTGCGCGTCGGAGCAATTCTGACTGTGTGTGCACTGGCCCCATTAGTTCCGTGGACGCTGCGCAATCTCCACACTTTGCACCGTTTCTCGCCGCTCGCGCCCCGTTACGCCAACGATGCCGATGAGCCCCTTACGACCGGATTCAATCGCTGGACCAAAACCTGGATCGCCGAATACGCCTCGGTCGAGGAGATCTACTGGAACGTTCCCGGCGATGCCATCGACCTCAGCCGGCTGCCACACCGTGCCTTTGATTCGGAACAACAGCGCCAGCAAACCGCGCAGCTCTTCGCCGATTACAACCGGGACCACGATATAACTCCGGAACTCGATGCCCGCTTTGCCGCGCTTGCAACTGCGCGCATTCATGCCGCGCCATTGCGTTATTACATCTGGCTCCCGGCCATGCGGATCGCAGATATGTGGCTGCGCCCGCGAACCGAATTGCTTCCTCCCGACCCTCGCTGGTGGGAGTTCAATGACGAGCGCCGATGGCTCGCGGTCAGCATCATCTTCGGCGTGGTGAATCTGTTGTACGTAGTGGCCGGAGCTGCCGGCCTGTGGCGGGCTTGCCGATTTTCCGGCGCTAGATTACTCGTTTCGTTCCTTCTCCTGCGTTCGCTATTTCTTGGCACCCTGGAGAATCCAGAGCCTCGCTACACACTGGAATGTTATCCGGTTGTCATTGTGCTCGCAGCAGCCCTATTCATCGCTAATTCACATCGGTAATTCGCATTGCACGGATCGAAAACCCGCATAAACAGGCTCCAGAATCTGGTAAGCCGTCTGTGAAAAGCCGTATTCAAACGTTTCACAATCGCAAAACACCTGAAGATTCTGCTTGATCATTGTGGCCTCGAAGTTGCACAATAACGCCCCATCAGGTCCCCAGGGTCTCACGTTCGTCTCAAACCTTGCCTGGACCAATTTCATTTTGAACACCCCAAAGCGGGGAGGAAACTTTCTATGCGTATTAAGGCACGTGTAGTTACTCGGCTGGTCGGATTTCTCCTTGCGGTCAGCGCGCTTACGCTCGCGCAAAATGCCACAACCTCCTTGCGTGGCACGGTCTATGACGCCAAAGGCGCGGTGGTTGCCGGAGCCTCAGTCACACTTACCAACCCAGCCACGGGATTTGTTCGCAGCGCCAAGAGCGACGGCCAAGGTGCCTACCAGTTTCTCGAGCTCCCGCCCGCCAAATACGACCTGATCGTGAACGCCGTTGGCTTCGCTGAGTTAAAACAAAGCGGCCTGGAACTCCAGGTAGCTACTCCCGCCACCTTAAACGTAAACCTTCAGGTGACCGGGGGCACCGTTACGGTAGAAGTTAACAGCTCCGCCCCGCTGGTCAATACCCAGGATGCGAGCATGGGGCACGCCTTCGGAGCCGACCAGATTGCCGACCTTCCCTTCGAAGGGCGCGATCCTGCCGGTATTCTCAGCCTGCAAACCGGCGTGGTATTTACCGGGAACAGCACCCATATCGCCAGCGCGTCCGACAGCCGGGCGGGCTCGGTGAATGGAGCGCGCAGCGACCAGACCAACATTACCCTAGACGGCGTCGATAACAATGACGAACTTCTGGGCACGGCCTTTACGGGTGCGATTCGCGAACCCCTCGACGCTGTGCAAGACCTCAAGGTGACCACCAGCAATTCCGATGCGGATGCAGGCCGCTCTTCCGGCGGACAAGTTTCCGAGGTCACTAAAAGCGGTACCAACCGCTTCCATGGCTCGCTCTACGCCTATAACCGCCCCACTTTTACTACTGCCAATGACTGGTTCAACAAGGCCGCGCAGATCGGGGCCGATGAGCCCAATACCGCGCCGTTCTTGTTACGCAATACTTTCGGAGCGAATATCGGTGGACCCATCATCAAGGACCGCCTGTTCTTTTTCGCCGCCTACGAGGGCCAGCGCAAACGCGAAGACTTGCAGGTCACGCGCGTTGTTCCCAGCTTGGGGCTGCGCGCCG
The DNA here is from genome assembly GCA_049583165.1 of Candidatus Sulfotelmatobacter sp. Classification (GTDB taxonomy): domain Bacteria; phylum Acidobacteriota; class Terriglobia; order Terriglobales; family Acidobacteriaceae; genus Sulfotelmatobacter. Next base: position 19,293 of record JBAUVJ010000628.1, read on the forward strand.
GGAACATGAGCTATCCCTGTGACAGTGTCGACGATACCGTCAACTGCGTGGCTTCCAATCCCAACGTGCAAACCATAAATGGCACGCTCATCGCGACGCTGAACCCCAGCCAAATCGCTTCCATGGATCCTAACTGCTCAGGAAATGGCACCTGTCCACTAGGGCCCGGCGCAAATCCGCTTGTGGCGTACCTTCAAGGCAATCCAAACTCCAGCCCGGGCTCCGTCTTCAATTTATATCCACAACCCAATACCGAAACGGTAGGAGATGGCCTCGATTTTCAAGGCTTCACATTTCCGTCGCCGTTGCCTTCGAGTTTGAATGATTATGTTTTTAAGCTGGATTACAACCTCACGAAAAACGGCAACCACACCCTATTCGTTAAGGGCATCATGGACAACGAGCAGGAAGCTGAACGCAACGTAGGGACAGCCTACACAATCACTGGCGACGGGGGCGAGGAGTTTCCGGGACAGCCCGAGGCGCAGACCGAACACGACAACAACAAAGGCATCACGGTGGGTTATACCGCCACCCTCAGCAGCACGCTGATCAATAATTTTCACTTCGGTTACATCAGCCAGCTCATCAACATCTCCGGATTACAGACTCAGCCCTATGTCGACTTTCGCGGCATGGACAATATTTATGGCTTTACCCCCACCATCAATACCCACGTGCCGGTAAAAAATATCGTCGACGATGTCACGAAAGTGAAGGGCAGCCATATCCTTCAATTCGGTGGAAACTATAGACAAATTGACAATCTACGGGAATCGAACGAGCAGAACTTCTTCGGTGCGCTGACCAACGTCTATTGGCTGAATGTTTCCGGTATCTCAAATACAGGCAGCAGCCTGGATCCAGCAGCATTTGGATATCAGTCCAGCGCCACCGGCGACCCTAACCTGGGGTATCCAGCGGTCGATCCCAATTTCGGCGCAAACTACGACTTCGCCATGGCCGCGTTGACTGGATTGATCACCCAGGTCAACGCCAATTATGAGCTAACCAAGAACCTGAACGTGATTCCCCAAGGCGAACTTGTCCCGCGCCATTTCCGTAATCACGAATATGAGATCTACGGCCAGGACCAATGGAAACTCAAACCCAATCTAACGGTAACGTACGGCTTGCGTTATACAATTTTGCAGCCACCTTACGAAACCACGGGCACCCAAGTTTCACCCACCATCAGCCTGCATGATTGGTTTAATCAGCGCGGTGCTGCTGCTGCGGCTGGACAGGTCTACAATCCGATGATCGGCTTCCAGTTGTCCGGCCAGGCCAATGGCAAGCAGCCTTACTGGAGTTACGACTACAAGGATTTCGCGCCGCGCTTCGCCTTCGCATATTCCCCTACGGGAGATACCGGCCTTTCCAAGTGGTTGTGGGGAGGGCAGGGAAAAACCTCCATTCGCGCGGGCTACGGCCTTTATTTCGATCACTTCGGGGAAGGCATCACCAACACCTTCGACCGCGAGGGCTCGTTTGGCTTGACCACAGCCGAGGTGAATCCCGCCGGAATTCAGACCGTGGATGGCTCGGCCCGCTATTCGGGACTCTATACCATCCCGACCAGCAGCAACGACGGTTGCAACACTCCACCCTGTTCGCTCGTCGGTGCACCCCCAACGGGTCCATTTCCCGTCTATTCGCCTTCCGGTGCGGCCACTCCGGGTGGTTTCGCCATTACCTGGGGGTTGGATGACAAGCTGAAGACTCCCTATTCCCACGTCATCGATTTCTCGATTACTCGAGAACTGCCTTCCAATTTTGTCTTTGAAGCTTCTTACGTAGGTCGCATGGCGCATCGTCTTTTGCAGGAAGAAGACTTGGCGGAACCGACCAATCTAAGAGATCCGGCAAGCAACACTACTTACTTCCAGGCAGCGCAGGCTTTGGCCCGGAATTATTACAAGGGAACTCCGATTCAGAACATCAGCGCCGCAACGATTGGTACTAAGTATTGGGAAAATGTTTTTCCAGGCGCCGCTGGCCCGTCGAGTTCGCAACTAGGTGTTGCCACCAATAATGTGGGAACGCCCTGCGGCCCCAGCCAGGGTGCGGTACCCGGTAATGTCACCGCAACCCAGGCAATGTATGACCTGTTCGCATGTTTTGAAGGAAATGAAACCACTGCCCTCGAACTGGCGGACGCGTTTTGCCTTCCTAATTGCTCAACGCTTGCCGGCCAAGCGGGCCCCACTCCCTACAATTTTTACAGTCAACAGTTCTCTTCCATGGACGCCTGGAGGAGCATTGGCAGCAGCAACTACAACGCCGGCCAGTTCAGCCTGCGCCATCGATCTGGCGGTTTGGAGTTCGATTTGAATTACACCTACTCCAGATCCATTGACGACGGCTCCAACGCCGAACGCGTCAGTACCTTCGAAGGAGGCGGCTTCGCCAGCCAGATCATCAATTCCTGGTTGCCGCAGCAGAACCGCGCGGTATCGGATTTCGATACCACTCATATCGTCAATGCCAACTGGGTCTACCAATTGCCCTTCGGCCGGGGCAAGCATTTCGGTAGCGGCATGGGAAGAGTTGCCGACTCAGTGATTGGCGGCTGGACCCTATCCGGTCTCTGGCGCTGGTCCACGGGGTATCCATTTTCCCTGATCAGCCCTGAGTGGGCCACCAACTATGACTTGGAGACTCCGGCCGTGCCAGTCAGTAGCGCGCGACCGAAGACGGGCAGCTTCATCGTGGCCCAGTCTGGCGGCGGCACTGGGCCGAATGTGTTTCAGGATCCGGGCATTACGGATGCCTCCACCAACCCAAATGCGGCGATCAACCTTTTCCGTCCGGCCTACCCCGGCGAAGGAGGATTACGGAATGGCCTGCGAGGTCCCGGGACGTTTGACATTGATACGACGGTGACAAAAAGCTGGGCCATCAAAGAAAGCCAGCTGGTGAAGTTGAGTTGGTCGATGTTCAACGTAACCAACTCGGCTCGCTTCGATGTGGGAACCATGCAACTGAACGGCAACGACCAGCTTTCGGCCAGCAGCAGCTTCGGCAACTTCAGCTCCACGCTCTCCAATCCCCGGGTGATGGAGTTCATGCTGCGCTACATTTTCTGAGCGCTGCGCAGAGACGAGCAGGATGATGACGCTGGGCGGATCGCTAGGACAGCGGCGAGTCGCTCATGCGGAAGCGAGTGCGCACGTGCTCGGAGATGAGTTCGATCGCTGGGCGATTGGTTACAGGGTCGCTCTGCGCCAGATAACGCATCGCCTCCACCAGGAGGCGCTGCCCATCGACGTAGCGGGGATCGGACGTGCGTTCTCTTTTTGCGGGACGGCCTAACTTCGGCGGGACTGGGATGGTAAAGACTTTCGCCATGCGTAGACTCAAGTGAGGATTTCTAAGGGCAGTATAGCGCCCTGAGTGCATTTTTCAGAACAACATTCTTCCCCTTCAAATTCAACCACTTAGCCACGAGGCGAGACGAATTTTGTTTTGCCCGAGGTTTTCAAACGAAACACGTCGTTGCCGATTTTCGCATTAACCTTTATTGCTGAGTACTTTGCCAAACGATAATCACCCTGAGTTTGCATGAGTTTCTGTTGCACGGAGATGCCACGGTCCAGGTCGATCCACAGGATAATCTCTGGAAAGTTGCTGCGAATTTTATCGCTCTTTGCAATGAGCTGGAGCTTCGCCGTGGCGACGTTGTCGATATTGTCTTCGCCCTGGTAAGTAACGTCGAAGGATTTTTTCAGCTCCTGGCCGCTGCCCCCGAATCCCAGAACCAGAAAACTTTCGATCTCCTCATGGTTGGCGCCCGCAGAATACTCCATGACTTGCTCGATTTTCGGTTGGTACACCTGAAGCTTGCCGTCCTTATAAAGGACGGACTTCGGATCGGGGTCCTTGATGTCGGCCATCATTTCAATGGCATTCCCCGACCGCCGGTAGTAAACCGTGCCCTTCTGCGTGTCGGTCTCATCGACTACTTTCTGGTATTGATCCCAAACGAAATCGGCCTGTGCAGTTTGGAAATGAGCTGAGGTCTCGTCCATCCTGTGGAGGACGCTTTCCAGAGTTACGGACTGCGGGTTTGTAGGTGCCGGATTCTGGGCGAAGGAAAAGCCCAGCACCGCCAGCCAGAGAAAACCGATGGAGATCATGCGAGTTGGTCTCACTATTCTCGTTTTGCCCAAACCCGGTAGCTCTGTATCTTTCCCTTGGGATCCTTAACCGCGTCGTATTTCACGATCGATACCGCGCCCGAAATCGGCTCAATGATGTGCAATAGCTGACTGCGAACGGAAGCATCGTCTCCGGGCGAAACCGCACTGCCTGAGATCTCATAGAGTAAGCCACCGTTCGCAGCGGGCGTGACGACCACATCGGTGAGATGCGGATCGCTGGGGACAGGTTTGTCGTTGAAGTTAACCCAGTAGGGCGATGCGAAGATAAAGAGGAGGATCAGCGTGACCATGGTGTCGTAGTGCAGTGTGCCACGCTCGTGCTGCCAAAAAATATAGCTGCGGATTGTGCGCCAGGCGCCCCTCATGGGTAGAGAAGGCGCGCTCGCCGTGGTCGCGCTGATTTCAACACGTTGCAAGTCTAATGACCGAGTCCTTTCTTGGCAATGGTGAAGCAGCGTTCGGCTCTTAGCTCTTGGCCTTTAGCCAAAACCAACAGCTAACGGCTAAAATTTCTTCGGCGTAATTCTCTCCGTGCCGATGTAAGGCCGTAGCACCTCCGGAATCAACACGCTTCCATCGGCTTGTTGATAGTTCTCTACAATCGCCACCCAGGTGCGGCCCACGGCCAAGGCACTGCCATTTAGAGTATGCACGAATTCGGTTTTGTTCTTGCCTTCGGGACGGTAGCGGATATTCGCGCGCCTTGCCTGGTACGACTCAAAATTCGAGCAGGAAGAAATCTCGCGGAATAACTGCTGCCCCGGCAGCCAGACTTCAATGTCATACGTCTTTGCCGAGGATGAGCTCATGTCGCCCGTGCACAACGCCACCGTACGATAGTGTAGTCCAAGCTTTTGCAGAACGGTTTCGGCGTTCCGTGTCAGTTTTTCGTGCTCTTCATAGGAGTTTTCCGGCTTGGAGAACTTCACCAGTTCGACTTTCTGAAACTGATGCTGGCGGATAATGCCGCGTACATCCTTCCCGTAGGATCCCGCTTCGCTGCGAAAACATGGAGTGTACGCCGTGAGCGAGATGGGTAACCGCGCCGCGTCGAGAATTTCATCGCGATACAAATTCGTGACCGGCACTTCGGCCGTGGAAATGAGCCAGAGATCTTTTTCGCCATGCGGAACGCGAAACAAATCGTCGGCGAACTTGGGCAGCTGTCCGGTGCCGTACATGGATTCGGAATTGACCAGATAAGGCGGCAGAACTTCGGTGTATCCATGCTCGCGCGTGTGCAGGTCGAGCATAAAATTCGCCAGCGCGCGCTCGAGCTTAGCGCCCAGATCCCAGTAGACCGCGAAGCGCGCGCCCGTAAGCTTGACGGCGCGTTCCAGGTCGAGAATGCCGAGCTCCGCGCCCAGGTCCCAATGTGGCTTGGGAGTGAAATCAAATCTGGGCGGTGAACCCCAACGCCGGATTTCGACGTTGTCTTCCGCGCTATGGCCGACCGGAACGCTTTCGTGCGGCATATTCGGGATGCCTGCAAGAATCGAATGCAGGCGAGCGTCGAGCTCGGCGGCAGCTTTTTCCCGCGCCTGAATCTGCTCGCGCAGATCTTTTGTCTCAGCAATGGCCACGGAGGCATCCTGGCCGGCTTTTTTCAGTTTAGAAATATCTTCCGAGGCCTTGTTGCGCTGAGCCTTCATGGTCTCAGCTTCGGTAATGGCATGGCGGCGCTGCGTGTCCACGGCGTGGAAATCCTTCAGGACGGCAGCCGGGTCCGCGCCGCGTTGCCGCAGCATCTCTTCCACCCGAAGCAAATTGTCGCGTACAAAATTCAGATCGAGCATGGGAACCCACTACTCTATCGGAAAGCGGCCGCGGAATGCACCTTGACCCGGCGGCCAGCGTAACTAGCTGTCTACGAGCGCGCCGGCTCGATGACCACCGAGCCTGCATAAGGTCCTCGCTGATAGCCGCTCATTTCGCGGAGCAATAGAATGGCGAGAAACAACAGCATCCAAACCTGATGAGGCATCACTAACGCTTGCCACCACCAATGGTTGGCCAGCGCCTGTGGAATGCGTCCGCTCCTTTGCATCGTCTCCAGCAACGTTCCTCCCGGAACCAGGAAAGGAAGCATCAGCAGCAACGACGTGATCGCGAAGAAGCGATCTTTGCGGAAAAAGACAAACGTCAAGCATAAAGCTAGAACTAGCAAAGTAGCGTCGTAGAAGCGATGGTAAACAGGAAGCAGGCTGATCACCGCGACCGCGCTCAGATCGAGCAATTCGCCATCGTCCTGCGGTTCGATTTCACGCGTTCTGGTCCACACATAGCGGGCCCATACCGCGAGGAGACTCACGCCAATCGCAACGGCGAGGTCATTCGTCTCCGGAACGCTGCCCAAGAGCGGATACAAGGCCACTTGAAGATTAATCAGCCCGAACCGCGTCGGATTGATTGCGGTAAAGTTGCCGAGCACTCCAGTTTCCAGCAGAACGTGGTTGTCGTTGAGATAGTTAGAAAGCCAGGGAGTATGGCCAAGCTCTAACCGCAACAGGCCCAGAACCGCCACGCCCGCCAGTAAAGCCAATCCAATCCCGCAGATCCGCCAGCGTCGGCGCAATAGATAGTAAAGGAGAAAGCAGAGTCCGATCTGCGGTTTGAGGCCTGCGGCGATGGCCAGCAAAACTGCGGCGGCTGTGTCATAGTGACGCCGGCCGCTCCAGATCGCAATCACGCTCAATTCCACCGCGGCCAGCGTGACGTTCCCAGTCACAAAGCCGGTGTGGAATGGCGCGAGAGCCAATGTCGCGGCAACCAGCAAAATCGCCGACGGCTCACGATAAGAAAATCCCGCCAGCCCTACCAGTGCGCACAACATGATTGCGAACAGAACAAAATTCACGGCAAACCACACGCCATAAGCAAAATTCCACGAAAGAAACGTGAATGGCGCGAGAAGCACCAAAGCGGTGATCGGATATGCCGTGGGTATCCCTCGATTGGCCACCAGGGTTCCATTGGCCACTTCTTTAGGCAGAAAGAGAAAGTGCAAGGCCTGCGCAGGCCACAGCCCCAACAGCACCTGTGGGCTATACGGGTCCTGGCCATTTACGAATGCACCCGCTTGTATATAGGGCGACAGAAAGTCATTGAACCCGGTTGCCGTCTGAACGGCTCGGACTGGGCCTCTCAGCATGAATTCAGCGCCGGCAATGAGAACTAAAACCAGACAAAGCGCCGTCCACTTGCTGCCCAGCCTATGAATATCTGAACGGTTGGCGTCGTGGAAAGATTGCATGTTCAGCGTCAGGCTGATCTGGTTGACTCGCGGAAGCCACTCGCCTGAGCGAAGGTTCGAACCGGCTGCGTAAGAGGGAGTCGTTCGCCCGGGTTCGCCGCCGCTAGATCGATCAATAGAAAGGCCGACACCCAGAAGAAAACGCAGAGATACGATCCCGGAGCAAAAAGCCAGTCTTCGAAGCCGGCGTGAATGAGGCCGGCGACTATGATCATGGCAAAGGG
>JBAUVJ010000629.1:0-15111 GCA_049583165.1 Candidatus Sulfotelmatobacter sp.
ATCGAACCTGGGCCAGCAGAGCCATTCGATGGAACCCTCTCGCGACACCAGGGCCGCCGAACGGCAGTCGCCGATAATGCCGTAGGTTTCGATTTGCGGCCAATCGGAGCCGCCGTTCGCGGCTGTGCTTCTCCGGTCCTCTACTGGTAGGCCTTCTGTCACGTTACGTTGATGCTCCACGCCATGATAGGTTGCCGTGGGTCGATTACAAAACGTAGGCTGGAGGTATTAAATGTGATTGAGCTTCGCGACCGCGTATGAGAATGGGCGGATTTTAACGGTTTTCCAGAAGTAGGCGAGGATGATTACACTTGCAACGGCCGCGTAGGCACACCATATCGAGGTGAATGCATAGCGCTTGACAACCATGACGACCAAGAGAATTGCCAGGTTGGCCGCACCGAAGATCACCATATCCCTGACCTTCGAGAAAAATAACGAACCGCATGTCGCAATCACATAGAACACCGCGACCGCCATATTGTTTGTCGCCTGGTTGATGTAGACGATACTGTTTGCCCTGATGTAGACCTGCGTGGGAAACGCGGTCAGCGCCCACAAGATATAGAGGGTGGTTGCTGCACCGAGCGCGAGGAATGGCAGCATGCGCCGGCGGCTCTTCGCGTCAGGCTCAAATAGCAAGACACTTAGGGGCAGCAGAAAAGGGAGCAGCCCTTGGGCATACAGCATGAAGGCCGCGGCCATGTTGTGCGCTACCGTGGGCGAGAGAATCCCATCCAACCCCAGCCAGACAAACCCCTCAATGAATTGATGCAGGGCAAATAGCAGGGGCAGAGACGCGAAAAGCAGCTCGCGCCTGTGCTTTACCTTGGTCAATGTAACGGCCCCTACTACGCCCAGAACTCCGCTGCCAACAAAGTTTGCTGTCGCTGAAAAGCACACGGGTGTCTTCTCCCATGCGAAACAATACACATATGCTCGGGAAAGACAAAATGTTTTTTGGCACCTTCTTATCTTCGCAATTAATCTTATAGGTGGCCCCGCTGTAACGCTGTCCAGTCTCGGACACGGTATTTCGAATCCGGACGCCTTCGCCGGCCGTTTATCCGCACGCCACCGTCTAGAGCGCTAAGGCCACAGTCAGTTGGGACTAGACTTCTTTGGATGCCTGAGTGCTCTAATCCCAAGCTTATTCAGTAAAGGAGTCGATCACGATGCTTCTCCACGAACTACGGATCGCAGTCCGCCGTTTGATGAAGTCGCCCGGCTTTACAGCCACGGGCATTTTGATGCTCGCGCTCGGAATCGGCGCTACGACCTCCATCTTCTGCATCGTCGAATGCGTACTCCTGCGCCCGCTGCCATTTCCGCATCCCGAGAGACTGGTGGCGTTAGCGGACATTCTGCAAGGTGCGGATGTAGGAGGAAATGGCGAGGCCGGGGTCACTGCTCCGGACATCCGAGCCTACACACGAGATACGCACAGCTTCGAGAGTCTCGGTGGATATACGCAAACGGGTTACGAACTGTCGGGTATCGGCGACCCGGCGCAGATCACAGCGGCCCGGCTCTCGGGTGGTGTGTTTCCCGCCTTGGAGGTCGCGCCTCTAATGGGCCGATTCTTCACGCAGCAGGAAGATGACCAAAAGGAGCAAGTGGCGGTAATCAGCTACTCGCTCTGGCAAAACCGGATGCACGGCGATCCACGGGTGCTGGGAACCAAGATTCTGCTCGACCGCAAGCCCTACGTGGTGATTGGCGTGATGCCCCGCAACTTCGAATTCCCGCTGATACCGGGACAGCTGAACAACAGCCAGCTATGGGTTCCGATGAGCTTTACCCAGCAGGAGCTTTCAACCGGAGGTGCGTCCTCATGGAACTTCAACATGGTGGGACGGCTGAAGCCGGGAACCACCGCCATGCAGGCGGAGAGCGATGCGGAACGCGTGGCTCAGGAGATAATGCGCAACTATCCCGCCTCCATGTCGAGTTTGCACATACGCGCGGTGGTGCGCTCCCTGCACGAGGAAACCGTGCAACAGGCACGCCAACTGGTGCGTACTCTGTTTCTGGCCATTGTTGTCGTGCTGCTGATCGCCTGCGCCAATCTCGCGGGGTTGCTGCTGGTCCGCGCCATCCGCCGCCGTCACGAGGTCGCCATGCGCCTGGCACTTGGAGCGCGTGCCGCCGTGCTGCTTCGTCAAGCGATTCTGGAGAGCCTGGTGTTGAGCGTGAGCGGAGGCCTGCTCGGTCTGGGTCTGGCCGCCGTGGCGTTACGAGTGGGCGTAAGCCGGTTGCCCGAGACCCTGCCTCGCATCGATGAGATCGGACTCGATTGGCGGGTAGTGTTGTTCGCGATCGCCCTTGCCGTGCTTACCGGCCTAATTTGCGGACTCGCCCCGGCTTTTGCCGCCCTCAGGACCAGCGTGAATGAAGCGCTCAAAGATGGTGGACGCACTGGGACGGCTGGCGGCGGCCACGCGCGGCTGCGCTCCGTTTTGGTGGTTGGGGAAATTGCCGTCGCGCTAATGCTGCTCGCCGCTTCCGGCTTGCTGCTGCGCAGTTTTGAGAAGATGCGTGCCGTCAATCTCGGCTTCCGCCCAGACCACGTCCTCACGGCCTCCTACTCTCTGCCCCAGAAACAATACGCAGCCCAGGCGGCGGTGGACGAATTCCAGGACGAATTGATTCGCCGCCTGCAGCAATTTCCCGGCGTGAAGTCCTTGGGACTCACGTCGTTTCTGCCGGCTTCGGGCAACAACAGCAACACGACGTTTGTCGCCGATGGCTACGTCCCACCCCCGGGTGCCAACATGAACCTCGCCACGCCGGTAACGGTGAAAGGCGATTATTTGCAGACGATGGGAATTCCATTGCTGGCCGGCCGTCTCTTCACACCCTCGGACACGGAGGACACGCAACTAGCCGCGATCATCAACCACAAGCTCGCCGACCACTACTGGCCCGGTTCGGATCCCATTGGGAAGCGCCTCCGCATGGGCACGCCTGAGATGCAGACCCCCTGGATAACCGTTGTGGGCGAAGTCGCGGACGTGAAGGAGAACTCGCCCGACACGCCAAGCAAGGAACAGTACTATCAGCCGGGCAAACAGTTTGAAAAATCCCTGGGCTCTTTGGCCTCGCCTGCGGATCCCCCGACAGGCAGCAACGGCTACATCGCAATACGCACTGCCTTGGAGCCTGAGCAAATGGCAAATGTTCTCCGCGCCACGGTCCGCTCCATTGATCCCCTGTTGGCGCTCGACCAGGTCCAAAGTATGGAGCGCACCGTTTCCGACAGCGAAGCCCCACGCCGCTTCAACACGGCACTCATCTCCACCTTTGCTATCGTGGCGGTGCTGTTGGCCGCCCTCGGTATCTATAGCGTCATTGCGTTCTCGGCCGCGCTCCGCGCGCAGGAGATGGCAATCCGCATTGCCTTGGGCTCGCAGCGATCAGGCATCTTGGGCCTAGTTTTTGCCTCCGCGGCCAAACTTGCCATCACAGGTTGCGTTATAGGATTGCTGGGTGCGGCCGCAGCTTCGCATCTGCTGCAATCGTTTCTGTTTGGCGTGAGCCCGTTTGACCCGCTGGTGCTAGCGCTCGCTGCAATCTTCGTCCTGTTGTTGGCTCTGGCGGCCTCGTTGCTTCCCGCGCACCGGTCAGCTTCCATCGACCCCATGAAGGCCCTGCGAGCGGATTGACGCAAGATAGCCGTTCAGGAGTTGTCCGGTAACGGACACCCGGTTTTGTTAGTGGACAAGATCGAGCTTATAGTAAGTGGCTCCATAGCTCCACGCATAACATTTTGAACGGGATAGATCTCTCTTGCCCGCGGCCCGAGACTTGCATAATTTGTAGCGATGGATATCGCCCGACCTGAATTCAAGCAGCAAAAGCGACGCTGGCAGATCGTGTGGCTGGCGGTCGGAATTGTGCTCCTCGCGGGCGTCACTTTTGCCGTGTCCCGACTTAAGCCGGCGGCACCCGAGGTTGAACGCAGTACTGTTTGGACCGATACCGTAAAGCGCGGCCCAATGCTCCGCCAGGTTCGAGGACTCGGTTCGTTGATTCCAAGCCAGGAATTCACCCGTCAAATACCCGCGGAGACCGATGCTACGGTTGTTCGTATTCGCCTGCTTCCCGGCTCGCAAGTGAAGGCGGATTCCATTTTGCTAGAGATGAGCAACCCGCAGGTGGAGCAAGCAGCGGTCGATGCCAACCTTCAGTTGAAAGCTGTGGAAGCGGAGTATCAGAGTCTGCGCGTCAGGTTACAGAGCGATCTGATGAACCAAAAAGCGGGGGCCGCGACGGTGACTGCTGATTATAGCCAGGCCAGGCTCCAATCCGATACGGACAAGGCCCTCTACGATCTGGGTGTGATTTCTGGACTTGCGTACAAGAATTCGAAAAGCAGAGCCGATGAGCTCACCACGCGCAACAACATTGAAGACGAGCGGCTGGATATCAACCAGAAAGCAATCGAATCGCAAATGGCTGAAGAGCAGGCCAAAGTGGATGAGATTCGCGCCTTAGCCGAGCTCAAGCAGCGGCAGTTGGATGCGTTGAGAGTGCGTGCGGGGATTGAAGGCGTGCTGGTTGACTTGCCGTTACAGGTAGGTCAGCACGTGCTGCCGGGCGCGATGTTAGCGAAGATCGTGCAACCCAACCATTTAATGGCGGAGCTTAAAGTAGCCGAGACGCAGGCACGCGATGTGCAGATCGGGCAGCCGGCGCTGGTTGATACGCACAACGGAACTGTGGCCGGCACCGTCACGCGGATCGATCCCGCAGTTCAGAATGGCACTGTCACGGTGGATGTAAAGCTCACCGGCAATCTCCCCAAAGGCGCGCGTCCAGACTTGAGCGTCGATGGAACCATCGACCTCGAACGTCTTAACGATGTTCTCTACGTCGGGCGTCCAGCATTCGGCCAGGAAAGCAGCACAATCAGCCTTTTCAAACTTGATTCCGACGGTAAAGGCGCGGTTCGGGTTCCGGTAAAAGTTGGACGTGCTTCCGTGAATTCGATCCAGATTCTCGAAGGATTGCATGAAGGCGACACAGTCATTCTGTCCGACATGTCGCGCTCCGACAACACCGACCGCATCCGGCTGGATTAACCAGAGACGATTAGCAGAAAACGACTAGCAGAAGACGAGTTGTGGTAGACGACTGAGGAAAAAACAACTATGACCAAGGCAGAACAGCCACTCATCCAAATCGAAGACCTGACAAAAATCTTTTACACCGATGAGGTCGAGACTCACGCACTCTCCGGAGTCCATCTGTCCATTTCCAAAGGAGAGTACGTCGCCATGTCCGGACCATCGGGTTGCGGCAAGTCCACACTGCTCTCGATTATTGGCTTGCTGGACACTCCAACCGGCGGGCGCTATTGCCTGAACGGCCAACCAGCCGAGAATCTGGATTTTGCCCAGCGCTCTCGCATTCGCAATCAGGAAATTGGCTTCATCTTTCAGAGTTTCAATCTAATCGGCGATCTCACAGTCTACGAAAATGTCGAATTGCCGCTGACCTACCGCCAGAAAATGCCATCCGCCGATCGCAAGACGCGGGTCATGGAATCGCTGGAACGCGTGGGCATGGCGCATCGCATCCGCCACTACCCTTCCCAACTCAGCGGTGGACAACAACAGCGCGTAGCAGTGGCACGCGCACTCGCCGGACATCCTTCCATCCTTCTGGCCGATGAACCTACGGGAAATCTCGACTCGCGCAACGGCGACGCGGTGATGGAGTTGCTCCAGAATCTGCACCGCGAGGGAGCCACCATCTGCATGGTGACCCACGACCCGCGCTTCGCCAAACATGCCCAACGGGAAGTACATCTGTTCGACGGCAAGGTGGTGGCGGAAGAAGAACTCCACAAACTGATGCAGGATACATCCGCATGAATGGGCTCGTCCAGGATGTTCGTTTCGCGCTTCGGCGGCTTGGCAAGAGTTTGAGATTTACGCTCTTCTCCGTGGCCATTATGGCGCTCGGTATTGGCGCCACAACAGCGATGTTTTCTGTGATCCACGGGGTCCTGCTCAGGCCACTCGAGTACCGTGATTCGGTCCGGATTGTGTTGCTTTCGAAGCAAGTTACCCCTGTGCGATTTGACGAAATGAAGGTAGCGAGCCGATCCTACAGCGCCCTTGGGTCTTATGCCGGCGTCTTGGAACAAATGGTCCTTTCAGGCGCCGGTGCGCCTAAAGTTTTGAACGGTGCGCGTGTGTCAGCAAACTTTTTACAAATCCTCGGAACAAGTCCGCTGAAGGGACGCAGTTTTCTTGCTGAGGAGGAAAAGCATGATGCGCCGGCTACCGCCATGATCAGCGCGAAATTGTGGCATCAGCAGTTTGGCGGGGATCCGCAGATTATCGGTAAGAACATAGTTCTGGCGGGCGCACCACACACAATTATTGGCATTCTGCCAATAGACTTTCAATTTCCGTTTCCCGCTCTCGATCTCTGGGTGACCAAATCCTCAGAATTGTTGCAGATAAGCCCCCAATCACGGCCTCTAAGTCCAACGTTAAAAGTGTTCGGCCGCCTGAATCCGGGTGTAACCATTCAACGAGCAAGTGCGGAACTAGCCACCCTGAAGCTTCAATACGCCGCGGCTCACCCAGGGATGTTAGATGGAAAACCGAACTCACCCGAGAGTGTGCTGCTCTTGAAGGATGACCTAGTCTCCGATATTCGCTCGAAACTATGGATGCTGTTCGGTGCGGTTGGCCTGGTGTTGCTGATTGTATGCGCCAATATTGGGAGCCTGCTGCTGGCTCGCGCGGCCTCCCGCAAGCGGGAATTCGCTCTGCGGTCTGCGATCGGGGCCGGACGCGGGCACATCATGCGTCAACTGCTCGCTGAGAGCATGCTGCTGGCGTCAATTGGTGGCGTGATTGGCATTGCTCTGGCCGCCGCCAGTTTGAGCGCGATCAAAAATATGACTCTTATTGATCTCCCGCGCGCCAGCGAAATCCATATGGATGGTATGGTCCTCGCGTTTGCAGTGGCGCTATCAACTATCACCGGCGTGCTGTTCGGGCTGATACCGACGCGGATGGCTTCGAGTGTCGACCTCGCCGGGATTCTAAGGGGAAGCAGCCAGAGTACAGGGTTGCCGCGCTCGAAAACGAGAGTATGTTTTGGCCCGCGAGACCTGTTGGCAATGGGACAGATGGCAGTGTCGATCATTTTGCTGATCGGGGCAACGCTTTTGATACAGAGTCTGGCTCAAGTGTATCGAGTCGATCCGGGCTTTCAACCGTCGAATCTCCTCACCATGCGCATCGATCTGTCGCAGACCCGCTATGACACGGACGAAAAAAGGGCTGCATTCTATGAGCAACTAGTGAAGCATGTAGAGTCACTTCCTGGAGTGCGCAATGCTGCGGCAAGTCTTACGCTTCCGTTCACGGGCTGGGCAGGCGTCCCCGTGCAATTGGCGGCAAGTCAACCGATGAAGCTGAACGAGCGGCCGATCAGCATCCTGCAACTCATCACGCCGGAATATTTCCGCACGATGGAAATTGCCCTAAAGCGAGGCAGGGAGTTTACAGCCCACGACAGTCTCCACGCTGTCCCAGTTGCAATCATCAATGAAAGTCTGGCCCGGCGTTTCTCGCCAGAATATCCAGGCGGCGCGGATCCGATCGGTCAGAACTTGCTCATGGGCTCCAATCGTCAGCCGATAGAGATCGTTGGCATAACAGCCGACATACACGAAGAAGGAAAAGACCAGGATCCCGCGCCGGGCCTGTATCGTCCTCGGGCACAAGTTCCCAATCCGTCAGCCGCGCTTGTCGTTCGAACGGACGCTAATCCGTTGGCACTCGCCGCTGCTATTCAAAGACAGATACTGGCGACGGACCCAGAGCAACCAGCCTCAGAGATCAAAACCATGGACGAAGTGGTCGAAGCTTCGGAGGGAGAGCTTCGACTGATGGTCAGATTGCTTGGAGGATTCGCCGGCGCTGCGACTCTGCTTGCGATGATTGGACTCTACGGAGTTATTTCCTATTCGGTCGCACAACGAACAAGGGAAATAGGAATTCGCCACGCATTGGGGGCACGACGCAACGATATTCTCTCGCTCGTTATTAGACAGGGATTCGTCCTTTCCGCTGTCGGCATTACCCTCGGTGTCTGCGCTGCATTCGTGTTGACCCGCATCCTCAGGGACCTGCTCTTCCATGTCAGCCCTGCTGATCCGGCCACCTTCATGGGAATTTCGTTGTTATTTGTGCTCGTGACTCTACTGGCCAGCTATATTCCAGCACGGCGCGCCGCCCAGGTCGATCCCATGGTGGCGCTGCGCTATGAGTGAGTGAAGGAGATAAACACCAATGACCGCACTAATCCAGGACATTCGGTACTCTCTGCGGCAACTGCGAAGAAGCCCAGGCTTCGTTGCGGTGGCCATTCTTACCTTGGCTCTTGGAATTGGCGCGAACACAGCAATCTTCAGCGTGGTCAACGGCGTACTGCTTCGTCCGCTGGCCTTCAAGGACCCGAACCGGCTGGTTCGCGTGTGGCATGTTCCTCCGGCCAAAAGTTTCCCGGGGATGACCACATTCACAGTCTCGCCGGCGAACTACCTCGACTGGCAAAAACAGAACCACGTATTCGAGGATATGGCGATTTATACGTACCGCGAGTTCACCCTTACAGGCAGCGGTCAGCCTGAGCAGGTGGACTCCGGCGCGGTATCGTCCAGTTTCTTTACGACGTTGGGCGTTCAACCAATGCTGGGCCGCGTGTTTTCGGCGGAAGAAGATTCGCCGGGGCGTTCCAACGTGGTGGTTCTCAGCTACCGATTCTGGCAGGAGCACTTCGGCGCGAAAGCTGACATCGTTGGCCACAACATCAGCATGGATGGCCAGAGTTACCTTGTAGCCGGAGTCATGCCGCCTTCTTTCCGCTTTCCCGACATTGCACAGATGTGGACGCCGACAGGCTGGACTGATAAGGACCGGGCTGTCCGCGGGAACCACAACTATGTAGTCATCGCGCGCATCAAGCCCGGCGTTGACGTCAAGCAGGCACAAGCCGAGATGAACACGATCTCCAGCCGCCTCGAGCAACTGTATCCCGAGGACGATAAAGGTTGGGGAGCCGTGGTCGTGCCCTTGCACGAGGATCTGGTGAGTGACGTGCGACCGGCGTTGTTAGTTCTGTTAGGCGCAGTTGCTTTCATTCTTCTCATCGCGTGCGTCAACGTAGCGAATCTAGCGTTGGCTAAAACCTTCAGCCGGCAAAAAGAGATTGCCATACGAACCGCGCTCGGCGCGTCTTCAGCCCGCGTGCTGCGCCAGATGCTGACCGAGAGTGTGCTTCTCGCAATAGCCGCGGGAGCGATCGGTTTGAGCTGCGCCCATTTTGGGGTGCGCCTGATCATGGCCTACCTGGCCGACAACCTGCCGCGCCAGGTCGAGGTCGGCTTGGACCTCCCTGTGCTTGGCTTTACTGCTCTCATCTCTTTGCTTACCGGCGTTGTCGCCGGGGTGCTCCCCGCAGTGCGCTTGACGCGAGCGGATGTGAATCAGGTGCTTAAGCAAGGACTCGGACGAACCGATTCGGATTCGAGCGGCCATCGTACGCGGAGGATTCTCGTGGTCGGGGAGGTTGCACTGTCGCTCATGCTCCTGTTCGGCGCAGGATTGATGATTCGCAGCTTTCAGCAACTCCAGCTTGTAAATCCAGGCTTTGAGTCTCGCGGCGTGTCGACCATGACACTCGCCGTGGCAAGAGTCAAGTTTTCCTCCGCGGAGCAAGAGATCAGCTTTTTCGAGCGCGTTCTCCAGAGGGTGCGGACCTTGCCCGGTGTGGAGTCCGCCGGAGTAGTTGACAACCTTCCTCTGAACGGAAATGGATCACATCAACCCATTGCAATCGAAGGGCGCCCAGCCCAGGCAATGTCGGATCAACCGGAGGTAGATGTTCGCCTTATCAGTGCGGGATACATCCCTTCGCTCCACATCCCACTGTTGCGCGGTCGCGACATTACCGGCGCAGACGTCGCGGGACGGCCAGCAGCGATTCTCATCAGCGCATCCATGGCCAAGCAATTTTGGCCTGGCGAAGATCCCATCGGCAAACGCCTCACGATGACCTTCTTCCCCGATGCTGTCCGCGAGGTGGTGGGAGTTGTGGGCGATGTGAAGCTGGACAGTTTAGATCAGACGCGTCCCTCCGCCACCCTCTATATGCCACTGGATCAGGTTTCCATGCCGTCGACCGGCGGATGGAATTCAGTTCCAATGACGCTAGTGGTGCGCTCGACGACCAAACCGACAAGCATTGTCTCTTCTGTGGAGAACGCGGTGCACGAGGTGGATCGCGAGATTCCTGTACGCGACATTCTGACCATGGACGACCTGGTCTCCAATTCCATATCGCAACAACGCTTCAACATGTGGCTGCTGGGCGGGTTCGGCGGACTCGCGTTGCTGCTGGCCGCAGTCGGCATTTACAGCGTTTTGTCGTACAGCGTAAAGCGCCGGATACAGGAGATCGGAATTCGTTTGGCCCTGGGCGCCAGTCTTCGCGATGTGCTCCGCATGGTTCTGGTCGAGGGCTTGAAGCCAACTTTGGTCGGCGTTGCCGTGGGAACTGCCGGCGCGCTGGTGTTGGGGCGAGTCTTATCGAGCCTCATCTATAGCGTCAAACCCAGCGATCCTCTGACTTTCCTGGTAGCGGCAGTGTTGCTGGTAACCATTTCGTTGTTCGCCAGCATCTTTCCCGCCTATCGCGCGACAAAAGTCGATCCCATGGTGGCGCTGCGTTACGAGTGAGGGAAGAAAATGAATGGACTGATCCAAGACTTTCGTTACACGTTCCGGCAATTGAGGAAGAACCCGGGATTCACTGCCGTTGCCTTGCTCACCCTCACCCTCGGCATTGGAGCCAACACGGCTCTGTTCTCCGTGATCAATGGCGTGCTGTTGAGCCCTCTGCCCTTTCCGCAACCAGAGCAACTGGTGACGCTGCACGAAAACAAGCCTCACTTCGAAGGGGGCTCCCTCTCCTACCCGAATTTCCGGGATTGGCAGAAGGATAACCACACGTTTTCTTCTATCGCCGTTGCTCGCCGTGACGCCTTCAGTCTGACCGGCAGCGGCGAGGCCGAACAGATTGGCGGAGAGTTTGTCTCCTCGGATTTCTTTCAGATACTGGGCGTGAAACCTGCCCTTGGCCGCACTTTTGCGCAGGGTGAGGATGAGGTCGGCGCCGGTCCGGTCGCGCTCATCAGCGCGGGACTGTGGAAGCGCAAGTTCAATTCGGCCCCGGATATCCTCGGGAAAAACATCACTCTCGACGCGAAGCCCTATACGATCGTGGGAGTAATTCCCGCCGATTTCCACTTGGTCATTCCAGGATTCCGCTACGACCAGGTGTATGTACCGATCGGGCAGTGGAGTAATCCTCTGCTGTTGCAGCGCGGCGCGGGGTTGGGGATCCATGGCATCGGCCGGCTCAAACCGGGAGTGACCATCGAACAAGCTCGTGCCGACATGGAAGAAGTCACGCGTGATCTTACGGAGGCGTTTCCGGAGGCGGACAAAGGCATCACCGCGAAGCTGACTCCACTCAAGGAACAAATGGTTAGCGGTGTCCGATCATTCCTGTTTGTGCTTCTGGCAGCGGTTGGCTTTGTGCTGCTGATTGCATGCGTAAACGTGGCCAATCTGTTGCTGGCGCGCTCGACCCACCGGACGCGCGAGTTCGCGGTACGAGCGGCCCTCGGTGCGAGCCAGGGACGGGTGGTCCGCCAACTCCTGACGGAGAGCACTATGCTCGCTTTGGCGGGCGGGGCGCTGAGTTTACTCGTGGCTGCATGGGGAACTCGCACGGCTTTGGGGATGCTGCCTGCGGCTGTGCCTCGCGCCGAACAGGTGGGACTTGACGCCCATGTGCTTATCTTTACCGCAGTTATCTCTGTGCTTGCCGGAGTTCTGTTTGGCCTGACGCCGGCACTAAAGACCTCACGGCCTGATCTCCATGAGTCGCTCAAGCAGGGTGGCCGTGGAACGAGCGGAACGCGCCATCGCACGCAGAGAGCATTCGTGATCGCCGAGATGGCGCTGGCCCTTGTGCTGCTGACCGGTGCGGGGTTGACCATTCGCAGTCTGACGAAACTTTGGAGGGTTGACCCTGGTTTCAATCCGCACAATGTGCTCACGTTTGGGGTGTCGCTTCCGCCTTCGATGATGAACGCAAAACCCGATGCGATCCAAGCCACTTTTCGCGAGTTCGACGACAAGCTCGCCTCCATTCCAGGGGTAGAGGCGGTTTCGCAAACCTGGGGCGCGGTCCCCCTGAGTAGCGACGACGAGCAGCTTTTCTGGCCTGAAGGGCAGCCAAAACCGGCAAACGAGAACGACCTGAACTGGGCCCTCGACTACATCGTCGAACCCGACTATCTGCGGGCCATGGATATTCCCTTACTGCATGGCCGGTTCTTTACTGCCCAGGACAATCAACATTCGCCGCTCGTGGTTGTGGTCGACGAAGTATTTGCCCAGAAATATTTCCCCAGCCAGGACCCCGTCGGCAGGCGCATCAACCTGAACCTGTTCAACCGGCCTGCAGAGATCGTCGGCGTGGTCGGGCACGTCAAGCAGTGGGGCTTGGGCACGGACGACCAACAGTCGCTTCGCTCCGATCTCTATTTCCCCTGCCTGCAGATGCCAGACGACTTTGTTGCGAATGCGCCCTCTGGATCGACCGTGATCGTGCGGGCGAGTGGCGCTTCAGCCGGGATTTTCGATTCCATCCGCCATATAAGCGCACAGATGAGTAACCAACAGGTACTCTTCGGCGCACAAACCATGGACTCCATCATTTCCGACTCCGTGGCTTCGCAGCGATTCTCGATGATCTTGCTCGCGGTCTTCGCGGTTCTGGCGCTGCTGCTCGCGAGCGTGGGTATTTACGGCGTAATTTCGCATGTCGTGAGCCAACGAACGCGGGAGATCGGCATCCGCATGGCACTGGGAGCGCGGCGGCGTGATGTGTCGCGAATGGTGTTGGGCGACGGCGCTCGAATGACACTCATAGGAGCCGCAATTGGAGTTGTTGCCGCCCTCGGCCTGACGCGCCTGATGGCAAGCATGCTTTTCGGAGTAACACCGACTGACCCCATCACGTTTGTGGCCGTCGCAGTCCTCTTGTGCGGCATTGCTTTGTTTGCCTGCTACCTGCCGGCACGGCGGGCAATGCGCGTGGATCCCATGGTGGCGCTGAGGTACGAGTGAGGCAACTATGACTGGACTGTTCCAAGATCTACGCTACGCGTTGCGCCAGTTGCGCAGGAACCCGGGATTCGCTCTGGTTGCTGTGCTTACGTTGGCTCTGGGCATTGGTGCCAACACCGGCATTTTTACCTTGGTCAATGCGGTTCTCCTAAAATCTCTGCCCGTGCCGAAGCCGGAACAACTCTTCTTGGTCAAGCAAAGCGAACGATTTGCAGAGAACACGCGGTTTTCTTATCCGATGTTTCAGAATGTGCGAGACGCCATGCCGCGGTCGGCCAGCATCGCGGCAATGACGTGGCCAGCCGATTTTTACACGAGCGTGGGAAACGGCCAGCCCGAAATGCTGCAAGGACAACTTGTTTCCGGGAACTATTTCGAGACCCTCGAAACCTACCCTGCGCTCGGACGCCTGCTGAGACCCGACGACGATGCCGTGATGGCTGGCGGCGCGGTGGCAGTAATTAGTTATGGCTGCTGGGAGCGGCGATTCGGGCGGGATGAACGCGTGATTGGACGCAAGATACTGGTAAATGGAATGCCGTTCGAAGTTGTCGGAGTCTCGGCTCCAGGTTTTTTTGGAGTAAGAGCGGGCACGGCGCCGGATTTCTGGCTGCCAGTGACTATGCAGTCAGCGGTCCACTACGCCCAACACTATAGCGAAAGCGAAGCGGCCCAAATGGACAAGGCTTGGATACCTCAGCCGGATATTCGGTGGCTCCAGTTGATCGTGCGCATGAAAACCCGCAGCGCTCTGCCCATGACGGTCGTCGCAGTCAATCAGGTATTTCACCGTGATCTGGAACGAGATGCAGCGGGAATAAAAGATCCTGAAGAACGCCAGGCTTTCCTTCGCGCTCGATTGGAACTTGAGCCTGGTGGCCGGGGCTTATCCACACTACGCCGGAGATTTTCGCAGCCACTGGTCGTATTGATGGCAATGGTTGGGCTTGTGCTTTTGATCGCGTGCGCCAATCTTGCCAATCTTTTTCTCGCACGCGCGGCTGCTCGCGAGCGCGAGATCGCCGTACGGCTTTCCATCGGAGCCAACCGGGTTCGATTGTTTAGGCAGTTCCTGACCGAGTGCTTGCTTCTATCCATCATTGGCGGGTTGCTTGGCATAGCGGTCGCCTATTGGTGCAGTGCAATTTTCCCAAGCTGGGCGTCGAGCGGAGCCACACCAATTCCCTTGAGTCTTGCACCGGATATACGAGTCCTTGTTTTCAGTACGATTGTTGTGGTTTTGACGGGAATACTTTTTGGCTTAGCTCCTGCGATGCAGGGCACGCGAGTTGAACCCGTCCAAGCCCTCAAGGCTGGTGGGGGCGGATCCTCAGGCGCGAGCAGGGGAATGGGGTGGTCATCAAAGCGGATCCTCGTTGCCTCTCAAGTGGCGTTGTCCCTGGTTCTTCTAGTTGGTGCGGGCCTGTTCCTTCGCACTCTTCGCAATTTCAGTGCGATCGATCCAGGCTTCGATCGCGATCACATTTTGACGGTCTGGCTGGACACGCACATGGCTGGTTACAGTCAGACGCAACTATCTTCCTTGTACCGGCAGCTGATCGGGCGCGTGGAGTCGATACCAAGCGTTCGTTCGGCGTCGTTGGCTAGTTGCGGCCTGGCGATCGGGTGTGAAGATGCCAGCGATATCTATCTTCCGGGCGTCCCTCACTCGAACGGTGAAACCGACGCGCAGGAAAGGCGAGTGAGCCGGCAATTTCTGGAAACAACAGGAATTCCGCTTCTCGACGGCCGAGACTTCGCTGCCAGCGATACGGAAACGAGTCCCCCGGTTGCGATAGTGAACCGGACCTTTGTCCAAGAGTTTCTGCACAACAAGAATCCCATCGGCCAGTATTTCGGTTACGACGCTACGAACGAT
>JBAUVJ010000630.1:0-1742 GCA_049583165.1 Candidatus Sulfotelmatobacter sp.
GGACACAGCCTCAATCACCGGCACGGTCGCCGATTCCAGCGGTGCCGCCGTACCCAAGGCTGAAATCACGGTGAAGAACGCCGAACACGGCATCACTCGTACCGGCACCACAAACGACAGCGGCGACTTCCTCTTCAGTTCCTTGCCCATCGGCTCCTACGACCTCATCGCAACCGCACCGGGTTTCAAGAAGTACGAAGCGAAAGGAGTAATTTTAGGGGTCGCGCAGAAGGCCAGGTTGAACGTCGCTTTGCAAGTCGGGTCCACCACTACCGAAGTCATCGTCGAAGGCGCGGCAGTGGCCCAAGTCGAAACCCAATCCTCCGATCTTGGTGGCACGGTTACCGGAAAAGAGATCACTCAGCTTGAACTGAACGGCCGCAACTTCACTCAGCTCATCACCCTGGTTCCCGGCGTGACCAATCAATCGGGTCAGGACGAAGCCCAGGTTGGAGTGAATGGCAACGTAGCGTTTAGCGTGAACGGCGGTCGAACCGAATACAACAATTGGGAAATGGACGGCGGTGACGCTCTTGACAACGGCAGCAACACCTCCTTGAATGTCTATCCCAGCATCGATGCCATCGCTGAGTTCAAAGTGGAAACATCGAATTACGGCGCGCAGTACGGCCGAAACGGCTCCGGTACCGTCGAGATTGAAACTAAGTCCGGTACAAGCCATTTCCACGGCGATATCTACGAATTCGTGCGCAACGACGACTTCAACGCCACTCAATATTTCCTGCCGACCGTTCCAGAATACAAGAAGAATGATTTCGGCGGCACCATCGGCGGTCCGATCTATATTCCCGGCCACTACAACAAAGACCGGCAGAAGACTTTCTTCTTCTGGTCCGAAGAGTGGCGGCGAGACATCGTCCCCAGCGGATTTTCGGAGACTACGGTTCCGTCCATGGCGGAGCGCGGAGGCAACTTTAGCGATTTATGTCCGGCTGCCGGCACGCCATTTCAGCGCAGCACCAGTCCAACCAGCGCGAATATGGCAGCACCGCTGTTTACGGACTGCCCAGGAATAGCGA
This sequence comes from Candidatus Sulfotelmatobacter sp., assembly GCA_049583165.1. Lineage (GTDB taxonomy): Bacteria > Acidobacteriota > Terriglobia > Terriglobales > Acidobacteriaceae > Sulfotelmatobacter. Next base: position 1,041 of record JBAUVJ010000630.1, read on the forward strand.
CGGGAACTAACGATCCAGCCGGCGACCCTCTCTTCAATACGTACGCCAACAACCAGATTCCGTTTAGCACGGCAAACCCTACGGTAGGGGCGTTGGAGAATCTAATACCCGTACCGAACGTTGGCGCGAACCAATGGCTCCAGGATCCTTCCCTCCCCACTCATTGGCGGGAGGAGTTGTTTCGGTTAGATCACAACGTCAACGATAAAGTTCGGGCGTCTTTCCGTTACATTCATGATTCCTGGGCGCAGATCTATCCCACACCGTTGTGGACCAGCGGAACCAGCTTTCCTACGGTCGAGACAAATTTTGTTGGTCCCGGTGTCAGCATGGTTGCGCGCCTTACAGCCACTGCTTCTCCGACGTTGTTGAATGAGTTTGTGGCCAGCTATACGACCGACCACATCACACTCAACCTTATCGGTCCAAATTGGCAACGTCCGTCCGGGATGACGCTGGGATTATTTCAAAATGGCTTTGGCGGCAAGGTGCCGGGAATTAGCTTGAATGGTGGTGTGTACAACGGTATTAATGAGGACCCAGGATATCTTCCCAATGGCCCTTTGAATTCCAATCCCACTTATACCTACAAAGATAACGTCACTAAGATCATCGGCAAACACAACCTCCAGTTCGGCGGTTATTTCGTTGCGGCGCAAAAGAATGAGATCCCACAGCCCGGCGTCAGCACGAACGGCATTT
>JBAUVJ010000631.1:0-9628 GCA_049583165.1 Candidatus Sulfotelmatobacter sp.
GAGTTCCAGAAAGTTCTGGATCACCGCGGCGTCGTTGTAAATTTTGTGACCGGAGCGCTGGCTCATCTTCAAATCGCTCGCGCTTATGCGATGGCCGGTGACTCCGCCAAAGCAAAAGCTGGGTACCAGGACTTCTTCACCCTCTGGAAAGACGCCGACCCCGAAGTTTCCATCCTAAAAGAAGCGAAGGGAGAGTACGCGAAGCTGCCATAGGCGCCACGCCCTCGCGCCGCTAAAAGGCACCGCCACCACCGCCGCCGAACCCGCCGCCGGAAAATCCACCGCCGCCGCCAAATCCTCCACCACCCCCGAATCCTGATCCGCCAGAACTCGCTCGCGGTGCGGAGACGAATACCTGGTGCATATCCGTCGCCATCCCATGCATAGAACTCGAAAACAGGATTGGATTGAACATCATGCCGTAGCCGTATCCGGCGGGCGCGGCGTACCAGGTCGGCGGATCTTTTATGATGCCAGCGAAGGCCTGGGCCCAATGATGTTCGACGCCGAGAGCCATAGCGTACGGAAGAAATTTCTCGAAGGTATTCGGCGGCATGGTTTTCAAGCGATCGGCGTCGACGCGGTTCATGAATTCCTGAAATCCCAGCACTGCAATGTGAGTGCGCGCGCCCTTGAGCGTCTTGGCCGTCATGACGCGGGCAAAGGCCCACCAGATCAGGGCGCTGATGAGCGCGCAGCCGATTAGCATTGGCATGGAACTGAAAAAATCTGCCCAGTTCATGTACTGGAAAATGGCGAATGGAATCAAAATGCAGATCGCCGCACCGACGCTATAGCCATTGGCGGACTCGGGATCGAGCGTGTAAATTCCCTTCTGCTTGAGCGCCGACATGATGTCCTCGCGGACCACGGGAACGGCGGTGTAGAAACGGTTCTTCAGGCTCGACAGGCGCGTGTCCGGCACGTCTCCCACGAAAATGTTTTCCATCATGACGCGCTCATGGGGAGCGAGGCCGCTCCAGTCCTGGCGTTTCTGCAATAGATGGAAGATGTAATCCTTGTGATGGAAAAGCAGGCCGTTCTCGTCCGTCTCTTCAATTTTGATGAAGCCGCGCACGGCAAGATCGACGATGGTCGATGTAATGTCGCGGGGATGAATGCGGTCGTCGAGCAGTGTTCCAGCTTCAGCGGGCGAAATGCCGGGTGGCGGATCATACATGGGTGCGACGGACATGCCGGGATCAGGATCGCGCCCGGCAGTCCACCACAAAACGAACATGACGGCGAAGGTCACCAGAGGCAGAAACACAATCGGATTGCTGCCGATAAACCAGAATATTTTGGTTAAAGCACTCGGCGCTGTCAGAATGCCCTTGGGAATGTAGACATCGATGGTCAAGCCACCGCGCATGGGCAGAGGATTGGTGGTTTCGAATTCCGCGGTTGAATTTTCTATTTTCGCGGTTGCGTCGTGCTCGGTTGAGCCGTAAACGCCGGTGAAGGCCTGTGCGCGCAGAGCTTCGTTCGCCGAACCGGGGAAGTTCACCGTGGCCACGGCGTGATCGATGGGCACCGGCCAATCGTTGCCGGTAACGTTCCAGTAGAACTCGTCGTACTGATCAAAGAAGCGCGTGGCGTTGCGCACCCGGTAGGCAATCTCAACCGTGTGCGTGGAATTGATGGCATCGGGAATGTGGATGGTTAGACGGCGGTAAGCGCCGGAACCAGTAGTGGAAGAATCGTATTTAAGGTTGGCGCCGTTTTCCGTGACGCTGGCGATCTCAAGGAAGAGTTGATAATTCGTACCGTCCGGTCCCGGATATTCGATGGGAATCGTTCGATAAATGCCGTGCCATGCTCCAACGAAAACCACGGAGATGGTTTCCTTCACCAACGCGGTGCCATCGCTATTGACGGTGATGGTGTCCTGAAAATTTGAGATGCGCCACGACCTGGCAAAAAGCGGCGCTGCTATCAGGCAGAAGCAAAGGCTCAGCGCCGCCGAGCGAATTGCGCTTCGGAGAAAGCTGGAGAGGTGCGGTTTCATTCCATTCAGAACTTGACGGCGACCGGTTCGCGGTCCGCGTCGGTGGTCTCGAAGAATTGGCGCGCGGAGAAGCCGAACATGCCGGCAATAATATTTGTGGGGAAGGACTGGATCTTGGTGTTCAGGTCGCGCACCACAGCGTTGTAGTAGCGGCGCGAGTTCTGAATCGCGTCTTCCGTCTGGCTGAGCGAGCCCTGAAGTTGGGTAAATTCCTCCGAGGCCTTCAGCTCGGGATAATTCTCGGCTACGGCGAACAGACTTTTCAACGCGCCGGAAAGCTGGTTCTCAGCCACAGCAATGCCTTCGGGAGTGGTTGCCTGCATCGCCTGCGAGCGAAACTTGGCAATGTTTTCGAACGTCCCTTTTTCGTGCGTGGCGTAGCCTTTGACGGTTTCGACGAGGTTGGGGATGAGATCATGGCGGCGCTTGAGTTGCACGTCGATATCGGACCACGCCGAGTCGCAGCGCACGCGCAGCTGCACCAGGCTGTTGTACATGCCGATGAGGACGACAGCGATGACCACCAGAATTACGATGAGAATGATGCCTGTCATAAATTGGCTCCCGCCAAGCGGAAATGCGATTTAGACGGAAGTTAACACAGAAGGCGGGAAGTACCAAATTCCCAGAATCGCAGGGGTGCGCACGGAAAAAATCCTGAAACAGCGCGTGTCTGCCCGCGACCAAAACAGAGAGTTAAAATTGAAAAAGGAGGTTTCCTATGAAAGAACGCATTCAATACATGAAGGTTGCTCCCGGCGCATACAAAGCCATGCTCGGGCTTGAACAATATTTGCACGAGTGTGGGTTGGAGGTATCGCTGCTGCACATGATTAAATTGCGCGCTTCACAAATCAACGGCTGCGCCTACTGCCTCGACATGCACTGGAAGGATCTGAAGGCGATTGGAGAAAGCGACCAGCGCCTGTACGAGTTGAGTGCGTGGGAGGAATCGCCATTCTACAGCGAGCGGGAACGGGCAGCACTGGCGTGGACCGAGGCGGTGACTCGCGTGGCCGACACACATGTGCCGGACGCGGTGTATGAGGATGTCCGCAAGGTTTTCAGCGAGAAGGAATTAGCCGACCTTACAGTTGCGGTGGCAACAATCAATGCCTGGAACCGCCTGGCAATTTCGGCGAGGACAACGCCGGGAACATATCAGGTGCGGAAGAAAGAGATGCAGAAGAGCGCGTAGAGCGGATCAAGGATGCGAGCCAAACGCGCGATTGATTCGCCCGCAAGAAACGCGGGCGAGTCGCGCGGCCCGCTTAGCTTCTTCGTTCGCGCAAAAAGCGCGCTCTCTCAGAATGACAATGGTTTTTTACTGCTGCGGGGCGAAGTAGCCTTTGCGGGCGCGGACTTGCAGGTCTTTCTTAAGAGCAGAAATCTCGATGGAGCGATAGCGGCCATCGGCATCGAAGTCCGCCGGCTTGTAGGAGACGACATACTGGCTGCGCAGCTCGTCTTCAATGGCGGCGAAGGAGTGTGTGATGTCCTTCATCTTGAAAGGAAAGAAGGCACGGCCGCCAGTGGCTTCCGCCAGTTGCTCGAGCACTTTGTCGCCGCGGAGAATCAGACCACTGTCGTCGGTGGAGATAGCGTAGATGATGACTTCGGCGCGCTGCGCCATTTCAATTGCTTTCGCGCGGGAGATTTCGCTCTGGTTATCCTCGCCATCGCTGACCACTACGATCGCCTTGCGTGTCGGATGATCGGGACGGTCGTTCAGAAATTTTTCTTTGCAGGCGCGGTAGATGGCGTCATAAAGCGCTGTTCCTCCACCATCCTGTAGCCGGTGGATTCCATCGGAAAGCAGTTGTACGTTGTCGGTGAAATCCTGCGTCATCTGGCTCTGATTGTTGAAGCCGACGATGAATGCTTTGTCAAAACCGGCGCGGATCGAATGCTGTAGAAAGCTGACAGAGGCGTCCTGCTCGAAATCAAAACGACTGTGAACCGAACCGCTCACGTCGATGAGCAAGCCGAGGTGCAACGGAAGATCAGTCTCGCGGCGAAAATTGAGAATGGATTGCGGCGGTTTGTGATCGTCCAGAATAGAAAAATCGTTCTGCCCAAGATCGCGGACAAATTTGCCATGCTTGTCAGTGGCGATAAATAAAACATTCACTTCGTAGACGCGCTTACGAATGGTGAGCATCGCGCCGGACTGCGGGTCATCCGCAGTTGAAGCCGTGGTCGAATTGGCGGCCGACGGATTTTCGTATGAAGCGGGAGTTGCGGTGTTGCTGGCGTAGGAAGTGGAGTCCGAATCCGACTGGGCGAAAACCGGGCAGGAGAGCGCCAACGCGGCCACCAAGGCCAGAACACACGCGCTACCGGGCATGTACTTCATGCCTGAGAAGTCCAAAATTTTCACTCCCACCGGGCTCAAAATGTACTTCCTATTCATTAGATGCACGCCAGATGCCGAATGACGGGCGGGCCTTCTCCAGATTATGTACCGACTCTAGAGCGGGCGCGTGCCCAGCGCCAAGTTACAAAAGGAGCACTCATTTGGTCATGGCAGAAGGTCTTTGTCCGCGGTTATAGACGGCTTATACTGCAAACCACTCATTTCTCGACGCCTAGCGCCGTGGGCAGGCAACAGGTTAATAAAATGTAACCTTACCAGCGGCGTAATATGGTACGGATATCCAGTGCAGCTGACAAAACCGCGGAGGAACCGACAGCGATGAAGCTGATTCGAAAGAATATAAGCAAGATGGCAGTTCTATTCATATCTTTGTGCATGTTCACATCCCTCGGATTCGGCTCCGACGTGAGAGAAGAAGAGCGTGTGCAGGACGCCGGCGAGGTGATGAAGGAGATCCTCAACATTCCCGACGACATTCCGCAAGACTTGCTGGATAAGGCGGAGTGCATCGTGATTCTGCCTTCGGTGTTGAAAGGCGCCTTCGGCGTCGGTGGCAGCTACGGCCGTGGAGTAATGATTTGCCGCAGCGGCCTACACTACACCGGACCATGGGGAGCGCCCGCACTCTACGCCCTTGAGGGAGTGAGCATCGGCTTTCAGTTGGGTGGGCAGTCTACGGATTTTGTTTTGCTGGTAATGAATCCCAAGGGTGCGCGCTCGCTACTATCGAGCAAAGTGAAGCTGGGCGCGGATGCCTCGGCCGCCGCTGGTCCGAAAGGTCGTACGGCAGAGGGCGCCACTGACATCGTAATGAATGCGGAAATTCTTTCCTACTCGCGCAACAAGGGATTGTTCGCCGGAATATCGCTGGAAGGTTCGACCTTACGATCCGATGGCAACGCCAACGAAAAACTCTATGGAAGAAAGTTAACCGCCCGGGAAATTATTGTAGACCGGAAGGTGGCAATTCCGGCGTGCGCGCGGCAACTGGTATCGCTGCTGGATGAAAAGTCGCCGAAGAACCTGTCGGATCCGAAGTCGCTGGAATAAATCGCAGCCGCCAATGGCACCCACAGCAGGGAAAAAATCCGAGCCGGTGCGTTGCGCCTGGGCGCGCGGCGAATTGATGATTCGCTATCACGATCGGGAATGGGGCGTACCGGTGCATGACGACGACAAGCTTTTTGAGTTTCTTGTTCTTGAGGGCGCGCAGGCTGGGCTGAGTTGGGAAACGATTCTCAACAAGCGGGAAAATTATCGAGCTGCCTTCGACGGCTTCAATGCAACGCGAGTGGCTGGCTATGACAGCCGGAAGATGGCGCAGTTGTTGCGAAATCCGGGCACCGTGCGCAACCGGCTGAAGATCGCTTCCGCGGTAAAAAATGCCCGCGCAATGCTTGAGGTGCAAAAAGAGTACGGCAGCTTTGACCGCTACGTGTGGCAATTTGTGGATGGCCGTCCGAAAGTAAATTTGCGGAACGCTCAAAATCCCGTCCCGGCACGCACGGCCGAGTCGGACGCCATGAGTAAAGATCTGAAGAAGCGTGGCTTCAGTTTTGTGGGATCGACCATCTGCTACGCATTCATGCAAGCCGTGGGAATGGTGGATGACCATGTGGTGCAATGCTTCCGGCACGGCGCCAAGCGAAAGCGAAGTAAAGCGTAGACCGGCGGTTGCAAAGCCTGAAACCGTCAACTAAGCTAGACTTTCTTCTTTTCTTTGCACGTGGTTCAATTGCCGGGATGGCGGAGCAACGTGCCCTATCACTAGAATCACTGAATGAAACAGCCGCGCGCGGGCGTGGCGGAATGGCATACGCAGCGGACTTAAGGAAAACTTGAGTGCTCGCCTGGGAAACCGGCGATGCAGAACTGCTCAAAGTCGGGGAAACCTCAAATGGCAATCCCGAGCCAAGCCCGGAGAACAGCAACCGGGAAGGTGTAGAGACTAGACGGGCAGCACCTAAGCTCCGGACCTTCCGGAGGAGGGTGAAGGGATAGTCCAGACCGCAAACCTGATGCGAGCTTTCACGGAAGCCGCGTCCGGGCGGCGAAAGCCGTAGACGGCATGAAAATCCGCAGGGCTTAAACGGCCCATGAGGGTTCAAGTCCCTCCGCCCGCACCACTTCGTTGGTCTCGATCAAAACTCGCCCCAACTTCGATTCTCGGTGGACTGAATCATGATTGTTTTCTGAAAGGCCAGATGGGAGACAGCCGCTGCTACATCGTCTCGCAGGTAATCGGCGAACCGTGGAGGATGGCTGCCGAGAATTGTTTCATCGGGAAATCTTCCTTCCAGTTTTAAGTTCTGAGATTCCAAGATTTGCTGGAAAATAACCGGAATATGCGCGATTCCTTTTTCAAGCAGCGCCAGCGATCGGTGGTAGCCATCCTTGAGAAAGTACCTCCCCCGATACAACACAACCTGAACAAAGGACGGCAGGAGTGCAATGCAAAAGCCATATCCCATCGCGAATAGGCCGGGTTCTAGTTCCAGCCGGCAACTGAAATGCCTCACCGTCCGGATATCCGGATTTCTGGACTGCAGGATCCACGCACTCTTCTGTTGATCAAACTGCACCGGTAGTTCGACAGGCTGGGGGATTGGTAGAGTTACCCTCATCAAGGAACGCATATCGTCTTGAGCTGCCTCTTGGATGAGCTTTTTCCAGTGATCCGAATGGTCCGTATAGTCCAAATGGACGATCGGTTGTAATGCGCAGATTTTGTTCAGGTCTGCAATCCTGAGAGTAAAGCCACTAGCAATATATTGTTTGCCGTTTGGGTGTTCTTGAAACTCGGCTAAACAATCACGCAACTCTTCGCCAGCATTCGAAAGCGCATCTTCTTGATCGATGCCCTCGGGCCTCGACCTAACTGCCGCACGGGCTTCCTGAATTCGTTGCACATGTTCGGGACGTGGCGTCACTGGGGTCAATGGAATCCCAAGCAGGATCTGCGCCTCCCGCTCAGGCATCCACCCGATCAGCGCCCTGGCTGGCCTTGTTTTCAGACCGGCAAGGTTTCCCTGTGCCAATAACGCCGCCGTCAGATGATTCAACGGATCCACTGGATGAACAGAATTGTATCCATAATTCCAGTGGCCGTCACGGATCTGTTCTCTCAGTTCGACATGTCATTTCGAGGGTTTTTGAGGGAGCTTTGGTTGCATTTCTGGCACGCCAATTGCTTTACAGCTCGTTGCCGGCAAAGATGCAGTGGAGCGGACAACGAGTTAGAGCAAAAACGGCCGGAACGCTTTCGGCAGATGGGCAACCTTTGCCGATGAGAAGCTAATTTTGCCTGGGGGGACACACGGAGATACACAGTTCGATGCGAGCAAGACGTACCACAGCCGCATAGCGGAAACAAGGTCGTCGGGTCGCTGGAAACCGACGGCCCAGAGTTGGTTTCTCCGTCGGGATGACGCTAGGACTCCTCAGATGTTTCGTGGGTTCGAATTCGAATCCCACCGCTACCGCTAAACAACTCATATCCTCAAATTACGAAAGTACCGTTGCCAAGTCATCCCACGAGCGCAAAGATGAGGCGTGCCTAGAATTGCTCAAAACAGGAGAAGTGACATGAAATACGGTTCTTGCTCTAGTTGCTTTGCTGACAGCTGGATTCGCATTCGCTCAGGAACCCGGCAGCAAGCTGTACATTCCGCCGCCTCAGGCTAACCAGACACTCACTGACGGGACCAAAGTAGTTACCACCACGGCACCCGCATTCAATGTTGTACTGCAAGCCGCAATCTTTAAGGAGAAGTTACCTTTCCAAATGGTTCAAGATTCTGCACATGCAGACTATGTGGTTCAATGGGCTGCCATCCCAGAGGAAGGGAACAGCCACGGGAACGGCAGCCTCTTATTCCACAGCGTCAGTAAGGAACTGTACACCGTCTCTGCCTCTCTTCTCAGCAAAGATAGTCAAGTGGTCTGGGCAGGGAGTGCCGATAAAAAGAATCTCCACGATGCAGCAGAAGAAATCACAAAGCAATTGAAAAGCACGATGAAACACAAGAAGTAGGTTCCGCATCAGGTCACAACCTTCGAAGCACGAAACCCTTGCCCTACGGGCCTCAGTCTCGCCCTCGCCGGATTGTGGTGGGACGCCAAGGGCGATTGGACACGAGCGCACGAATCCGCCCAGCAGGACGAAGGCAAGGATGGCTCGTGGGTTCACGCGTACCTCCATCGCAAAGAGGGCGATCACAGCAACGCAGCCTACTGGTACAACCGTGCTGGAAAACCCATTTGCCGCACGTCGCTGGATGCGGAATGGGGTAGCATCGTGGAAGCCTTGCTCCGATAGTCGAGTGGCTTAAAGGTAGGGCGTGACAAGAAACTCCAGTTCTGGGTAGTCGGGTCGAAAAAGTTGAGTAAGGGCCGCTTGGACTCTGTCGGCAGTAGTTTGAGCATCCAAGAACATCCGGTCGGGAACGTTCCATCGGATGTACAAGACTCGCAGGGTGCCGGGCGTCGCTCGCATTACAGGGCTGTATAACTGCTTCAACGCTTCGTCGGTCAAGTCGAAGGTTTTGATTAAGACCCTGCGCATGCCTGTCAAATCGGATTCAAATCCAACAGCTACGAAATCGCGCCACATCATCTGACCGGAGCCGTTTCGAACCACGAACGTAACATTCAGGTCGGTTCCCAAATCGTAGGCGTATGAACCCGGTCGAGCCTTTGAAGGCAGTCCGTCTATCGCCTTAAACAGTTCGTCAGTCTGTTCAGCCGAAAGTTCATCGCCATTCCCTCTATGCACAAGTTGGACATCGAAGTTGAAGCTATTTGGTAGCTCCGCTCGCTTCGCGTTCCAGTGTGCGAATGCGGCTTCGTTAATGGAGTCGGGAACGCGCATATTCTTCACTTCTATCAGCGCGGAATTACCGTCTTTTTCAGCCTTGAAGTCTGGTGTCGGAAATCCACGCACTGGGGTGACCAATTCGAATCTGGCGTACCCGCGCCGACCAAGATCGACTACAGCCATGACCTCAGCAAAGAAGTCTCTCAACTTTGCATCGAAATTCTTGTCCCTAGGTTTGAGTATTTTCTTAGTACAACTGCTTGCCTGCTCAGGTTGTACCAGCAAACCACGGAAATCTCGGATCAAGCCCTAAGCAGGTCTCCTCGAAGGCTCGGTTATTCGCTTCGAGCATTTGCAGCACGGGACTGGCTGCCCAATCGCCCCTCTCCGCCCGCTTGGGTATGCAGGCTCGCCACAGTCCATGCAG
>JBAUVJ010000632.1:0-2554 GCA_049583165.1 Candidatus Sulfotelmatobacter sp.
TCGAAGCTGATTGCCTTTCACGACAACAAAATGCAGATCTGGCTGCTGGATACGGTGACGCGCAAGGCCACGGTCATCGACAAGGGCGTGGTCGACGACGACGACTATGACGCGGCCTGGTCGCCGGATTCAAAGTGGCTCGCCTACACACAAAGCGTCTCGAACCGGTTCCATGCCCTGTTTCTGTACTCGCTCGCGTCGGGCAAGAGCGCGCGCATCACAGATGGCATGAGCGACGTTCGCTTCCCGGCGTTTGACCACGGTGGAAAGTATCTCTACTTCACCGAGAGCACGAACTACGGCACGTCCACCAGCGGGCTGGACATGAGCAGTGACGAGTTCGAGGTCACGCGCAGTGTGTATGGGATCGCGCTGGCGGCGGATACGGCTTCTCCGATTGCGCCGCAAGAAGAGGACGAGAAGACGCCGGAAGCGAGAGCGAAGGATGCAAAGGAGAAAAAGGACCACGACGAAGAGGATGCTAATAAGGATAAGGATAAAGACAAAGATAAGGACGATGCAGAAAGATCCGACGACGCCAGGAAAGCGGATGATGAAGACAAGCCGGAGAAAAAGGAAAAGCCTGAGAAGCCGAAGCCAGTGAAGATCGACCTCCTACATCTGGAGGATCGCGCCGTCGCGCTTCCGCTGCCTGCCGGCGGCTACACCGGTCTGACCGCAGGCAAGGAAGGCACGCTTTATCTGCCTGAAGGCGAGGGAAGATTCCAGGCAGGGCGCGGGCAGACGCTGACCCGTTGGACGGTGAAGACCAAGAAATCGAAGAAGCTGGCGGATCACCTTGCGGGATTTGATCTTTCCTTTGACGGAGAAAAGATGCTGCTGGAGATGGCACACGACGAGCCTCAAGGCCCGCCGCTGGCCGCCGGCCCAGTCCCAACGTTTCTTATCGTACCCGCCGATGCGTCTGTGAAACTCGACGAAGGCAAATTGGACCTGTCCAAGATGGAAGTTCGCGTGGACCCGCGCGCCGAGTGGCGGCAGATGTTTCACGAGATTTGGCAGATCGAGCGCAGCTTCTTTTATGATCCGCACTATCACGGTGTGGACCCGAATGCGGAAGAAGCGAAATACGGGCCCTACCTGGACCAGGTGGGCTCGCGCAGCGATCTGAATTATCTCTTTCAGGAAATGCTGGGCGACTTCTCGATTGGCCATCTGCGCGGCAATGGAGGAACAATTCCGCACCCGAATCAGGTGCGGGGCGGTCTGCTGGGGGCCGACTACGAGATTGTTAACGGGCGCTACCGCATAGCGCGCATTTACACGGGCGAGCACTGGAATCCGAAGGCGCGTGCGCCGCTCGCGGAGCCGGGAGTGAAAGTCGCAGAGGGAAATTTCATTCTCGCCATTGACGGAAAAGATCTCAGCGGTTCCGATGACATCCAGCGTCTGCTGGAGGGCACAGCGGAAACGCAGGTGGTGCTGAAAATCGCCGCAGACGCGAGCGGCAAGGATGCGCATGATGTCACGGTGACTCCCATCGCCGATGATCTCAGTCTGCGCAACTTCGCATGGATCGAGGCGAACCGGCGCAAGGTCGAGGAGTTGGGCGGCGGAAAGCTCGCTTACGTGTATCTGCCGGACACGGCCATGGGCGGTCTGACCAACTTCAACCGCTACTACTTCGCGCAGCTCGACAAGCAGGGGGCCGTGATTGACGAACGCTTCAACAGCGGTGGGCAAGCGGCGGACTATATCATCCACGCGATGCAGCGCACGTTGATGAGCTGGTGGGCTCCGCGCTACGGAGCGATTTACCGCACTCCGCAGGCCTCCATTCTGGGACCCAAGGTGATGATCACCAATGAATTCGCCGGGTCAGGCGGCGATGCGATGCCGTGGTATTTCCGCGAGGCAAAACTGGGCCCACTGGTCGGCAAGCGCACCTGGGGCGGACTGGTCGGAATCGGCAGCATCCCGGCACTAATGGACGGCGGCCACGTCACGTCGCCCAGCTTTGGGTTCTTCAATCCCCAGGGTCAATGGGATGTAGAGAACCATGGGGTGCCGCCGGATTACGAGGTGGAGATGGAACCAAAGCCAGTCAGCGAGGGGCACGATCCGCAGCTTGAAAAGGCTGTGAGTCTGGCACTGGACGAACTGGCGAAGCAGCCCGTGCCCGAGCCGCACAGGCCCGAGTACCCAAACTACAACCGGCGCGGAGCGCAATAATTTCGGGAACGTGATTCTTAGAAGACCCCTAGTGCTTTCTGGAAGAGGGGAATCTCATTCACGCTCGTCGACGATTACCATGTCGGCATGCGAAGGCACACCACTGGACATCGCCCTGCTTGATTGCAGGGTAGTTGCCTCTGCCATTGTCGGCATCGCCACGGAAATCGGCATTGAACCTACAGTGCGGCAATGTGTCGAGCACCTCGAGAAAATGCCGCACGCTCCGAGCTAATCTGTCCGCCGCCACAAGAGCGTTTAGGGGATAGCAGATACTCGATTTTCACTCCTCGAGAATAACTACGGCGCTTATTGCACCGTCAGTGAAGCCGAAGTCGTGTGCTGAGTCCCGTTGGAACTC
>JBAUVJ010000633.1:0-2513 GCA_049583165.1 Candidatus Sulfotelmatobacter sp.
GGTCGATGCTGGTGTGGTCGATTGACTGTTCGCCGCCGGAGTCTGCTGCGCCAGGGCGTGCCCCAGCAGCAACATCCCCGCCGCCAATATGTGTACTGCCGTGGTAAAGGATTTATGCATTCGAGTATTGTCCCATCGCAACGAAGCTCTCTGCAAACGCTACCTGGATATTGAGGAACAGGGATTCCGCTGCAATGTCATGTTTGGCAAGGCAGGAGCAGTGATGAAGAAAAAGAAAACCATCATCACCGACTGGCAAATTCCGATCCCCTTGATTCTCGAAATCCGTGTCGTGGACACATCTTCGAAACAAAAAAAATGGTCGAGCCGAGACTGCCTGGTGTCGCCGGAAAACCAGAATTGCCAACCCTCACCGCAACCAGAAAAATATGGTGGGCCCGCAAGGATTTGAACCTTGGACCAATGGATTATGAGTCCACTGCTCTAACCGCTGAGCTACGGGCCCTTTTGACTAAAGCCACTTTGAACTAAAACTAGCCGGATGCTTGCAATAGTAACAAATACAGGAGCGGTGGCCGCGGTTACCCTTGCGGGAACTGTTGCACTGATATTGATGCAATGTTCATCTTCCCTTAACAATCGTTGGCTACAACTGGAGTATGGATCTGCAAGGGTACAACACGCTGATCCTCTCCGATCTGCACCTGGGTGCGGAGACGAGCCATGCGCGGGAAGCGACTCGCGTGCTGAAGGAAAATGTTTTCCAGCGGCTGATTCTGCTGGGGGATATTTTTGCCGACCTTAATTTCGCGCGACTCACCAAAGACCACTGGAAGTTTCTCGGATACATCCGCAAGCTCTCGAATCCCAAGCGCAATGTTGAAGTGGTGTGGGTGGAAGGCAATCACGACCACGGGCTCACCAACATCATGTCGCACCTGGTGGGGGTGCGAGTTTACCAGCGTTACGCGTGGCAATTTGCGGGGCTGAGGCACATTGCGATTCACGGACATCAGTTTGACGGATTTCAGGTGAACAACGTGCGGCTGAGCCGGCTGGGCACTTCGTTGTATCTCAAGCTGCAAAAGCTGGACTTCAAGAGCAAGCCGATCGTGCGCATGATCGACCGGCTGAATACGCGCTGGCTGAGAATGTCGCCGAAGGTTTCCGCGGGCGCGTTGCAATATGCGCGGCAGCGCGATGCGGCGCGGATTTTCTGCGGGCACACGCATGAAGCGATCCATGTGGAACAGGATGGAATTCATTACTACAACTCAGGCGGCTGGGTGGATTCGCGCCTGACGTATTTGACGGTGGACGAACAAGGAGTGCGCATCCATGACTACAACGAGCATGACTACGAGCAGCACGGCCACGATGAGCACGAACACAAGCAGCGAACTGACGATCGTGATTCCGGCCAAGAACGAAGCGAAGCTGATTCCGCGTTTGCTGACTTCGCTGATGAATCAGGATTACTCGAAGATGCCGAGTACGAGAGTGTTGGTGGCTGACGCCAACTCGACCGACGGCACGGCTGAAATTGTTTTTAGCTTCCGCGACCGGCTGAAGGTGAGCGTGATCCGGGGCGGGATGCCTTCGGTTGGGCGCAACCTGGGAGCGGCGCAAGCGGATAGCACCTACGTTTTGTTCCTCGATGCGGATATCGAACTGGCGCATCCTTCGGTGGTGCGGCGCGCGGTGGAGCTGGCGCAGCGGAAACAACTGCACTGCGTGACCACGAACATCTGGTGCCGCGATGGAAACTGGATCGACAAGCTGATCTACGTAGGGAACGATTTCTTTCAATATGCGTCGCGATTGCACCATCCATTTGCCACCGGAATGTTCATGCTGTTCGAGCTGAAACAATTCCGAAAGCTGCGCGGATTTCACGAGCAGGTGGCCTTCGCGGAAGATTATCTACTCACGCAGCAAGTGGAGCGCAAACGGTTTGGAATCGTACGGGGCGGAGTTTTTACGACGAACCGGCGATTCAAAAAGATGGGACACCTGCGCGTGGGATGGCTGTTCCTGAAGACGGCAATGAATTACTGGAACCAGAATTACTTTCTGCGGGACCACAAGTATTGGCAGACGTAAGCGCCGTGGAGCGGTAGTCTCTAACACTGTGTTGACGACTTCGTGGCGACTTCGGAAACAAAGCGCCGGTGTGTAACGGTCGAGATCCCTTGGTAACAAAGAGCCCGACTAGCGCGCCAGCCTAACCGGGGATGGAATCCATCACTGCCGGAAGCCGTAACCGCAGCTTGAGAATAACGCCCACGATGGAAGCACGCATCACCGAACTACGCATGGAACATCGAACTACTGTGAGCGGATCGAGCGACAGCTTAGCGAGGAGCCAATTGTGGCTCTGTGTGCTCTACGTGCGCTATGCTGCCTTCTGAGGGCGGACGTCTGCCCTCAGCGATCACCCAAAACCGGCCAATGAGTATCACCTGAAAACCGGCCAACGAGAATAGCGTCCGGGACATTGACGCCCGCAGAGGCTTGTAGCCTCCGAGGGCATGGCCAATGTCTTGAACGAA
>JBAUVJ010000634.1:0-15626 GCA_049583165.1 Candidatus Sulfotelmatobacter sp.
GTTACAAGCCTCACTTGCTTGCTATCTCTAGCCACTAGGTAAACGTGCCGCCAGCCGTCTTGTTCACTAACCCACAGAAAGTCTTTGCCGCCGTGCAGCCATGTCAAATGGTCGACAACATTCACCCATGCTTTGTCATGGTCCTGATAAACGCTCCGCACTGTGCCCGTTTTCACAGCTGCCAGCAGGACGTCGTTCGTGTTCTGCAAGCGATTCAAATGCTGCATAACCAGCGAGTCGGAATCTCCCGCCCAATCCATTCGCGCGATGTAGTTGTCGCCCGGATACCCTGGAACCTGCATCCATCGCGTCTCGCCTCCAACCGAAGACACCACACCGATGCGGACGGAGGAATTGAGTGTTCCCGGCTGCGGGTAAGGAATTTCCCGCACAGTGGGATAGACCCCATACTCCGGATACGGAATATTTGTTGCCACTTTGTAGGCTGCCCCGGTGTCGTAAATTAGGGCGAAATTTTTTATTGCGCTGGTATCGAACTGCCAGTAGGCGATGCGTTTGCCGTCCGGGCTCCAGCGAAATGCGTCGCGGATGTCGAACTCCTCTTCATAGACCCAATCCGACGTGCCGTTAATAATCTTCTCCGAACCGTCGGAAGTCAGCCGCGCGATTTCTCCACTTTGAAGATCCTCCACATAAATATTGTTGAAGCGCACATAGGCTACCTTCGACCCGTCGGGAGAAAACTTCGCGAACATTAGATTCGAAGGAGGGCCTCCGCCTCCCAATTTCCGCAGAACTCCGGACTTCCGGTCCAGCACCCAGTAGTCTCCGCGTGTGTTGGCACGCCAAACCCGCTTCGAATTGGTAAAGATCAGGACCCGGTTCAGATCGGCCGAGAAGTCATAGTCCTCAACAGAAATCGCTTTTTTCTCGTCGTCATGCGGCGTCAGTTGTTGTGCCGAGACCAATACTTCTTTCTGCCCCGTGGCTGTGTCATAGCGAACAAGATCCTCGGCTTTGTCATTTCCCGAGGAGGGTTCCAGAGTGGTGTAGGACTTTCCTGCATCCAACCAGCGCACCGGCCCAAATCGTTTGGTCGCAAAAGCCCGGTCAAGAAAGGTTCGACGCAGCAGTTCGGTTGTGGCAGGAGATTGTGCGTTGAGCGTGGCCGCTGTGAGACAGGCCACCGACGTCGCCACAATAACTCTCCTAAGCAGACGCCGTGAGAATGCCTTGACCTTTCCGATTTGTTGCGGCGCTTTTAAAAGCATTCCATCTCCTCCGACCAACTCTGTTTGATATTGATTCTGCATCCTGTGCAGTAAAAAGAAACTCTTCTCAAATCTTCGAAGACTGAGCATCTCGCCTTTTGCCCGCCCAGCAAATTGTCAAATAGATGGGTATTCCCAACAGGACGATGAGCAGTCCCGGCCATGTAGTAGCAGGACGATATGCGAAGAGCACAAGAAGAATCGCACTGGCCGCAAGAATGTAGAAAATCGGGACCAGTGGATATCCAATCGTGCGATACGGACGCGCCGCGTTCGGCCGCTTGATGCGAAGGCGAATGACTCCGGCCACAGTCAGTACATAGAAAATCAACGCTGCTGAAATTACATAATCAAGCAGATTGCTATAAAGATTTCCCCAAGCCTGAGTCGCAGGATCATAAGTGCGAGGTAACACCAGCAACGCAGCCCACAGCCCTTGTAGCTTCAACGATGAGGCGGGTACGTTTGCCGCGTTAAGTTTGCCAGCGAAAGGAAAAAAGAGCCGCTGGCGTGCCATCGCGTAGTAGACCCGGGCTCCGGTCAAAGTCAGGGCATTGATAGTGCCGAAGGTCGAGATCATGATTGCAGCCGCCATGATGGAAGTTCCGGCGCCGGGGAAGATCGCGGTCAGAGTGGCTGTTCCCACGCGATCCGCTGGCGCATGCTGAATCGCTTCGAGGGGCAGGGTAAACAGATATGCGACATTAGCGAGAAGGTAAAGCACGATGACCACGGTCGCGCCAATCACCATGGCCAGCGTGACATTGCGCTCTGGCTGTTTTACTTCACCGGCGGCGAAGGCGATGTTGTGCCAAGAATCCGCCGAGAACAGTGATCCAGTTTGGCTTAAGCAGATGGCGACGAACAAGCCGGAGAGTGTCGCTGTAGTGAGTCCGCCGCCCAAGGAGCTGATCCCCTGCGGATGCCAGGGGTTGGAGAAATTTGCGTGTATCGCGGCAGAGTTGCGTCCAACGAAAATACCGAGGAAAATTAGTCCGCCTATGGCTCCAGTCTTAGCAACGGTAAAGACATTTTGTACCAGCTTGCCGTAGCGGAGTCCAAGAGTATTGCTGAATGTAAGGAATGCGATCACGATAATCGCAAGTAACTGCGCGGTCGAAAGCGATACTGCATAGTGGGTTGATAAGTGGATGGGGGCAATCAGGTACGTATTTTCCGAAACCGACGGCCAGAGCACTCCGGAAAATCGCGCGAAAGCCAGTGCCACTGCCGCGATCGTTCCCGTTTCAATCACAGAGAATAACGTCCAGCCGTAGAGGAAGCCCCATAAAGGTGAATACGCTTCCCGCAGGAAAACATACATTCCGCCGGCCTGGGGCATCATGGCGGAGAGTTCTCCGTAGCACAGCGCCCCGGCAATCGTGAGCGCCCCGGCCACGACCCAGGCAACCAGCAGCCAGCCCGCGCTCCCAATGTTGCGGGCCATCTCGGCGGGGACGATGAAGATGCCAGACCCGATCATGGCCCCGACTACCAGCGTGGTGGAGTCAAATAGATTGAGCCCGCGGGCGAATTCCCGCTGTTTGAAATCCCCCGGCTCTAACGGTTCCCCTTCGATCTTTCCGGTCAATGGCAGATTCCTGGTGGGAGAATTGAAATTAGGTTTGACGATTGCATATTGTATCCATAAAATACGACAAGCAGCTACTCAAATCGCAGCTAGTCAAATCTCAGATATGTGGACCCAAGGGTGGCAGGCTCTGGTACAAGAGGCTAAGGATCGAGCAAAAATGACTGATAAAGAACGACATAAGGTCCATGTGATCGATTCCCATACCGGGGGCGAGCCCACCCGATTGGTGGTCAGTGGTGGCCCAGACCTTGGCCACGGGTCGCAGGCGGAGCGTTTGGAA
Source organism: Candidatus Sulfotelmatobacter sp. (assembly GCA_049583165.1). Lineage (GTDB taxonomy): Bacteria > Acidobacteriota > Terriglobia > Terriglobales > Acidobacteriaceae > Sulfotelmatobacter. The sequence continues at coordinate 3,107 of JBAUVJ010000634.1, forward strand.
TGTTTTCGAAGCAAGCACGACCGTTTTCGATCGGCCGTTGTGAACGAGCCGCGGGGGTCGGACGTCATGGTGGGCGCATTGCTTTCCGAGCCCGTGGATCCCACATGCGCCGCCGGTGTCATCTTCTTTAATAATGTCGGCTATTTGGGTATGTGCGGTCACGGGACGATTGGCCTGGTAGCTACCTTGGCCTATATGAATCGCATCACACCCGGAGAGCACAAGATCGAGACGCCGGTGGGGACCGTTAGCGCTCTTCTGCACGAGAGCGGCGAGGTTACGGTGAACAATGTGGCCAGTTATCGCAGCGCCGCAAATATTGCAGTCGATGTTCCCGGATACGGCAAAGTTAAAGGCGATGTGGCTTGGTCTGGAAACTGGTTTTTCTTAGTGCGCGAGCCCAAGACTGAATTAGCCCTCGAGAAGGTCGATGAATTGACGGCTTACACTTGGGCGATCCGCCAGGCGCTTCAAAAGAATGGTATTGCCGGCGAGAAGGGCAAAGAGATCGACCACATAGAGCTGTACAGTCCGTCGCAACTTCTGGGAGTTGACAGTAAGAATTTCGTGCTCTGTCCCGGCAAAGCCTATGATCGCTCGCCATGTGGCACTGGGACCAGCGCCAAGCTGGCTTGCCTTTTTGCGGATGGCAAAATTCGTGAAGATCAAACCTGGAAGCAGGAAAGCATTGTGGGCAGCGTGTTCGAAGGAAGTGTGAAGGTGAGGGACGGCAAGATCTATCCAAGCATTAAGGGATCGGCGTTTGTGAACGCGGAGGCCGATCTGGTGCTTGATCCGCGCGACCCGCTTTGCATGGGCATTCGCGCATGAGAAAAACGAGCTATGACGTCGTCATAGTGGGTGCCGGCATAGTGAGCGCGGCGTGCGCGGACGAACTCGCGCGCCGGGGCCTGCGCGTCGCGGTCATAGATCGGGATTTGGTTGGAGGGGGCGCCACCGCCGCTGGGATGGGCCACATCGTCGTTATGGACGATTCTGAAGCGCAGTTTGCGCTGACTCGCTACTCCCAGCGATTGTGGCAAGAGTTAAGGCGTGAATTGCCGGACGAAGTGGAATACGAGCAGTGTGGCACGATCTGGGTGGCGGCCGACGATGAAGAGATGATTGAGGTGCGGCGCAAGCACGACTACTACGGCAGACGTGGAGTTCCCACGGAAGTGCTCGATGCGCAAGCTTTGCGGACCTTGGAGCCCAACCTCCGTCAGGGTTTGGCTGGAGGTCTTCTCGTACCGGAAGATGGCGTTTTGTATCCGCCCTGTGCCGCGGACTTTCTGATGGGCCGTGCTCAGGTACGAGGGACGAAGCTTCACTTGGGCGCAACCGTCGCGCAGATTGGCCAAGGGCGAGTTCGGATGACCGATGGTTCGGAGATCTTCGCCGAAATTATCGTGAATGCGGCCGGAGCTTGGGCTCAGGATATTACGCCCGGAGTTGAAGTCCAGAAGAGAAAGGGACATTTAGTCATTACCGACCGCTATCCCGGATTCCTGCGCCATCAGTTGGTGGAACTTGGCTATTTGAAGAGCGCTCACTCGACGACCGGCGATTCGGTGGCGTTCAATGTGCAGCCTCGGCGAACCGGCCAAATTCTTATTGGGTCTTCGCGACAGTACGGTGTGGAGAGCAGTGAAGTAAGTAACTCGATGCTGGTGCGCATGCTTCAGCGTGCGCAGGAATATATGCCGGGCTTGTCGCGAATGTCGACCGTGCGTACCTGGACAGGATTTCGCGCGGCCACTCGTGACAAGCTTCCGCTGATTGGGCAATGGACAGGTGACAAATCCATATTCCTAGCGACAGGGCATGAGGGCTTGGGAATCACAACATCGTTGGGAACGGCCCGCCTTCTGGCCGATCAGATCACCGGCACTAAATCGGAAATTCCCACCGAGCCATATTTGCCCTCGCGAACCGTGAAGGAGCATGTGCATGCCTAGCCAGATCATGTCTGGTCAGACCATGCTCGATCAGGTCATGGTGACGGTCAATGGAGCGCCAGTCATGGTGTCGTCGAGCGCGACAGTAGCGGTTGCTGTGATGCTTGCTGGACAAGCTTGCCGAACCTCGGTGAAGGGTGAGCCGCGCGGTCCTTTGTGCGGAATGGGAATTTGCTTTGAATGTCGCGTGGCGATCGATGGAAAGCCGCACTGCCGGAGTTGTCAGGTGTTGTGCGAACCAGGAATGGAAGTAACTACCGAGAAGTGAAAATCGAGAAGTGAAAATCGAAGTGAGAATAATGATCGGGCAAGCGCAACAAAATTTCGATGTCCTCGTGATTGGCGGAGGGCCTGCGGGCATGGCTGCCGCAGCAACTGCGGCAGAACAGGGCGCCCGCGTCGGCATCGTCGATGACAATTTCAGGCTCGGTGGACAGATCTGGCGCGGAGAAGCTGCCGTCGATGGGACGGATGTTGATGGGAACGATACACAACACAAGACCGAAGCTCCGAAATGGATCGAGCGGTTACGCTCGTCACGAGTCACGTCGCTGTGTGGACTGCGCGTAGTACATCAACCGGCCGCAGGCGTTTTGCTGGCGGAAAATCCTGATGGCTTCTGCGAACTCGCCTACAAGAACCTGGTGCTCGCGACTGGAGCGAGAGAAAGATTCCTGCCGTTCCCGGGTTGGACGTTGCCCAATGTGATGGGCGCGGGTGGATTGCAAGCGATGGTCAAGAGCGGCCTGCCGATTCGCGGCAAGCGCGTGGCCTTGGCTGGGACGGGCCCTCTGCTGCTCGCTGTTGCTGCCTATCTCCACCAGCGTGGCGCGGAGATTCCTTTGATTTGCGAACAGGCATCGTGGAGAGGCTTGGCTCGTTTTGGCGCAGCGCTTTGCAGTTGGCCGGCGAAGATTGTCCAGGGGATCCAACTCAAACGATCCCTGGCTGGAATTCCGTTCTCGGCGGGAAGTTGGCCTCTCGCTGCTCACGGCAACGAGACGCTCGAAAGCGTAACCATCTCGCGAGCCGGAAAATCTGAAACTATCCCGTGCGACTACCTTGCCTGCGGATTCCATCTTGTGCCCAACATCGAGTTGCCTATGCTGGTCGGGTGCGCGATCGGGAATGGCTACGTGCAGGTCGACGACTTTCAGAGGACCAACGTGTCATCGGTTTTCTGTGCCGGCGAACCGACGAGCGTCGGAGGCGTGGAACTGGCGCTCATTGAAGGTCAGATCGCGGGCCTGGCTGCTGCCGGACGCTTGACCGACACGCGAAGATTATTCCGCAAGCGCGACCGCGCGCGCCGCTTTGCGCAATTGCTCGATCGCACTTTTCAACTGCGTTCCGAGCTTAGAACCTTGCCTTTACCCGAAACCCTGGTTTGCCGTTGCGAAGATGTTTCTCATTCCCGTCTTTGCGAGCACACTTCATGGCGTGCCGCCAAGTTGCATACCCGTTGCGGCATGGGGGCCTGCCAGGGCCGAGTCTGCGGGCCCGCAACACAATTTCTTTTTAAGTGGAAGCCGGATTCGGTTCGGCCACCGGTCTTCCCAGCTCGCGTCGAAACTTTAGCTGCCCTTGCAGGCCATTTGGAACGGCACAGCGAAGGAAGAGGAGAACAATGATGAATTGGAAGGGCGTGCTCCCTGCAATCACCACTGGATTTACCGAGGATCTCCACGTCGACCACAGTTTTTTAACCAGACATTGCCTCTGGCTCCTGGACAATGGTTGCACGGGAATTGTTGCGCTAGGTTCGTTGGGAGAAGGCGCGGCTCTTTCGTTTGACGAGAAAGCGGAGATCTTGCGCACCTGCGTCAGCGCGGTCGGTGGGCGTGGGCCAGTAGTCGCCTCCATTTCAGCGCTCACCACTTCTGAAGCGGTAGCTCAAGCCAAAACTGCTGCGGATTTGGGATGCGATGCTCTTATGGTGCTGCCGCCATATGTCTATCAGGGTAACTGGCGGGAGATGAAGACCCATGTCGCCAGCGTGTTCGAGGCGACTCCACTTTCCTGCATGCTGTACAACAATCCCATCGCATACGGAACCGATTTTCTTCCGGAGCAAATCTGCGAATTGGCCGCGGAACACGAAAATTTCGAGGCGGTGAAGGAATCGAGCACCGATGCCAGACGCGTCTCAGCGATCCGTGCGCTCCTCGATCGCCGCTTGGAAATTTCGGTTGGCGTGGATGATGCCGTACTGGAGGCAATTGGAGTAGGAGCGACCGGATGGATTGCTGGACTGGCTAATGCATTGCCCCGCGAATCGGTTGACCTTTTCAATTGTGGCATCAACGGAGAGGGCGACAAAGCGTTTGAGTTATATCGCTGGTTCTTGCCTTTGTTGCGCATGGATACCGTGCCGAACTTTGTTCAGCTCATCAAGCTTGTGCAGGCCGAAGTCGGGATGGGATGCGCTCGTGTGCGCCCGCCGCGTCTTGAATTGGTCGGCGATGAATTGAAGCAGGTATTAGGCATCATACGCAGCGCCTTGCAGTCAAGGCCGCAGTCCACAGGCAACTACGCCTTACCCACCGTAAAGTAGATTTAGAAAAGCAGGTCTTAAGAGTATGAAAAAACTTTCTGGTCGATCACTCATTGGGTTTCGCGAGGGCAGCGGTTCAGGCGAGCCTTCTTACGCAGGAGATCCTACAAGCGGGCACCGTTTGCAGCCGGGATTTATTCCGGCAACTGCTGAAGAAGTGGAACTTGCAGTTCGCCTCGCGTCCGAGGCGTTTGGTTCTTTCAGTCGTATCTCCGGACGCGACCGCGGTGCCTTCTTGCGCAAAATCGCGGCGAAGATAGAATCCATAGCGGGTGATATCGTCGAGCGTGCGGGACAGGAAACTGCTTTGCCGCAAGCGCGTTTGCAAGGTGAGACGGCGCGCACCTGTGCTCAACTCCGGCTTTTTGCCGGTGTCGCGGAGGAGGGATCATGGGTAGAAGCGCGCATTGATCGCGCCGAACCTGATCGCAAGCCTGCTCCCAGGCCCGATATTCGTTCTCTTCTGCGTCCTTTAGGCCCTGTCGTGGTTTTCGGCGCGAGTAATTTTCCGCTGGCATTTTCGGTTGCAGGGGGAGACACAGCTTCCGCTCTCGCTTCTGGAAATCCCGTCATCGTGAAAGCCCACGCAGCGCATCCCGGCACCAGCGAACTTGTGGGGCAGATGGTTCGCGAAAGCGTTCGCGAATGTGGTCTGTCGGAAGGTGTCTTCTCTCTTCTGTTTGGCAGCGGCGCTCAGATTGGCACTGCCTTGATGAAGCATCCCTGGGTGAAAGCCGGTGGCTTCACGGGATCGCGCCTGGCGGGAAGAGTGTTGATGGACGTGGCAGCGGCGCGCCCCGAGCCGATTCCGTTCTACGCCGAAATGAGCAGCACCAATCCTGTATTCATTTTGCCAGGCGCGCTGCGCCAACGCGGGGAAGCAATCGCTGCGGGACTCCATACCTCGTTCACCATGGGCGCGGGCCAGTTCTGCACCAAACCGGGGATGGTGTTTCTCCCTCACGGGAATGATGGCGCCGCGTTCACCGATAAATTGCGACAACTGGTCACTGCGTCGGCGCCCTTCCATCTTCTGACGAAGACCATTCATTCTTCTTATCATTCGGCGCTCGCTGGCCGCAAAGCAGATGCGGTAGTCACGCTCGTTGCTGAGGCTCCGAATGTCTCGCAGGCGGCTGGTTTTGCCGTAGGCTCCGCGCTTTTTGAGACCGATGCAGCTGCATTTCTCGGTTCGGAGCTCGACGCTGAGATCTTTGGCCCCACAACGCTTCTCGTGCGCCACTCGAGCCGCGACCAGATTCTTGAGATTGCCCGGACTCTCGAGGGACATCTCACGGCCACGATACACGGCACGGAACAGGATCTCCGCGATTTCGCTGATCTCATCGCGATCCTTGAAGGCAAAGTCGGAAGGCTCGTATTCAACGGCTTTCCGACTGGAGTCGAAGTCTGCCACGCCATGGTGCACGGTGGTCCGTATCCTTCCACTTCTGATGGGCGTTCCACATCGGTGGGCACGCGCGCAATTTTCAGGTTTACACGGCCGGTATGCTATCAAGGATTTCCCGACGAAAGCTTGCCGGAAGAATTAAAGGACGCAAATCCTCTAGGGATCTGGCGCATGGTCGACGGACAGATGACGCAAGACGCGAACTTACTCGCGCACGCAAGCCAAAAATAGAGCAGCGTTATTCAGCCTCGGATACTCAGCCGAGTGGAATCGGTCGCCCATTTGCTATCATGCGACCGCATGGACTCCGAGAGGCGTTACGAGAGCACGCTCGTCGCGATTCTGTTTTTCACCTGGGGCACCGTTTTCCTCGACCGCATGTCGCTGCTGTATCTGGCCCCGTACTTCGCTCCGGAGTTTCACCTCAGCCGCGAGCAAGTTGGAACGCTGGCCTCCGCTCTGGCGATCACATGGGCTGCCTCGACTTTATTTTTCGGCGCTGTTTCGGACCGAGTAGGCCGCCGGCCGGTGTTGATTCCCGCGGTGTTCGCATTTTCTGTTTTGTCGTGGTTGTCGGGTCTGGCGCATAGCTTTCACCAACTTCTGTTCATTCGAGCGATAATGGGCATCGCGGAAGGACCAACCTGGTCCATCATGACCGCGCTGATCGAAGAATCATCGTCGGCCAATCGGCGGGGACGAAACATCGGGTTAGTGGTGAGCGCCGCTGCGCTTGTGGGTTTGGCGGCAGCGCCCGTATTGACCACCCAAGTGGCCAGCCGTTGGGGTTGGAGATCGGCTTTCTTTGTCGCCGGCATCCCCGGACTGATGGCCGCTATCCTCATTTGGAAGTTCGTGAAAGAGCCGTCCGTAAATGAAGTAACCGCACCGCGAAAGCCATCTATGCGCGATTACTTTTCCCTGCTGCGCTATCGCAACATCTGGTTGTGCTGCTTGGGCGCGACCGGTTTCATGTCGTGGTTATTCGCGCTGAATGTATTTGCGCCGCTCTACATCACGGAGGTGGCACATCAAGCTCCCACCACTGCCGGCTTTTTATTAGGCGCCAGCGGACTGGGCAGCTTCTTTCTCGGCTTTCTTCTGCCCGCGCTGTCCGATCGAGTGGGACGAAAGCCAGTCTTGCTCATGATGGCCGCGCTCTCCGCAGTGGTGCCGTTGGCTTTTCTTGTCCCGGCGCTGTATGTCTATCCGGTTTTGCTGGCCGCCATCGTTTTGGTGGCCAATACTGGTCAGGGGATTGCGAGCCTTATTTTGGTCCTGGTTCCGACCGAAAGCGTCCCGGCGCAATTTCGTGCCAGCTCCATTGGACTGACCACTCTGGTCGGCGAGATCATGGGGGCGACCGGGGCCCCAGTCCTGGCGGGCGTGCTTTCAGAAAAACATGGCCTTGGTTTGACTATGTGGTTGGCTGCGGGCGGAAGCGGAGTATTGTTTCTCGCGGCGCTCTTCTTGCAGGAGGCTCGCCGCGTCCCAAGTAATGATGCGGCCATTCTGCAAGCTCACGGAGTTTAATCGCGACCGTACCTGAACTAAGCGATGTTCCGATATCCGGGTCGGCGGAAGATTCGGCGTGCCGTATCCAGGAAAGAGAACACCGCACTTGACTGTTCGTTTTTCCGCCACGCCAGATAGAGTTCGACCTTCGCCTCCGGCTCATTCAGCCGCACGGAAACCAGATCGGACGAGTGGCTACCGGTCGCGCCCACGCCGAGGAGAATCGCCTGCCCCGACGCGACCATCGCGGCGCCTTCTTCATTGGAGTCAACATGCGTAACCGTTAAGTGCGACCTCAGGCCCTGCTTGCTGTACAAACCCAGGATCTTTTCGTAGAGCCAACTGGAAAAGCTGCGGTCAAAAATGATCAGAGGTTCGTCGGAAATATCTTTCAACCTTAGAAATTTGCGTTTCGCTAAAAGGTGAGACTTAGGCAGGACCACGACAAATTCCTCTTCGAATAGCAACTCACAGTCCAGGTGGACTTGGTCGATGGGAGGGCGAAATAAGCCGATATCAATTTCGTTCTTGCGCAGAGCTTCATTCTGAAGGCTGGAGCAAATATCCCTGCATGAAATCTCGACGCCGGGAAATCGCTTATTGTGCTGTGAAACCGCCTCGCTGATAACGTTGCCCAAACGAGATGGGACGCCGAGCCGGACGATTGCAGATTCGGCTTTCTGAGCTCGGCGAGCCGCCTCGATCGCATGCCCGGCTTGCAGGACGAGTTTTCTGGCTTCGTCGAGAAAGACCTGACCCTCCCTGGTCAGCGCGACGCGCCGCTTATTCCGCAGAAACAGGGCAACGCCAAGGTCCTCTTCGAGCTGGCGGATCTGGCGGCTCAAGGGCGGCTGCGCGATGTGCAGCAACTGCGCTGCCTTGCTGAAGTTGAGGCATTCCGCGACTGCGATAAAGTATCGAACGTGTCGTAGTTCCACGGGGTCGTATTCTATACCCGTTGGGTATACTTTCGAAGTTCTTTCGAGCCGTTAGAGTGACCCCTCCCGGCGCGCGCCTTCGCCTCAGTCTTTCTCGCGTTATACCCATTAGGTATGACTTACCAACTTAACATGTATTGGACAGTTTCTCCGTTTCAAACGATGCTCTCCAAAAAATATAGGACGGCGGACGAAATATAGCAGGCGAGGTTGACTGAGCTTTTTAGAGAAGAGGAAAAGCTATGAGACTACGTTCCTTGTTGAACGTTTCTTTGGTGGCTGTTACGGCTATTTGCCTGGTTCCTCACGTTTTCGGACAAGCCACCGTTACCTTCGCGCAACTGAATGGAACCGTCCAGGACACTAACGGCCGGGTGGTGGTCGGTGCCGCTGTGACCTTACGAGACTTGAGTACGAATCAGGTTTATAACGCAACCACCAACACATCGGGCTATTACTTGGCGCCGAATCTCCCGCCGGCACAGTATGAACTTACGGTGCAATACGCAGGCTTTGCCAAGTACATACAAACCGGAATAGCTCTGACCGTTGGGCAGAGTGCAACCCAGAATATAACTCTGAAGGTGGCATCTGCCGGCGAGGTTATAACCGTTAACACGGAACCTCCGTCCGTCGAGCCCAGCCGCACCGAGATCAGTCAGGTAATCGATACTCACGAAATTCAGGCTCTGCCAACGTCGACGCGCCAGTTCGTGGATTTTGCTCTTTTGACGCCGGGGGTTGCGACGGGAAGAACCAGCCTGCAATCGACATTTACGGAACCGGAGGTAACGCGCATTTCATTCGGCGGCATGCGCGATCTGAGCAACGCTGTAACCGTGGATGGCGCCGATTACATCAATGAGGCAACAGGCTCGCAGCGAGCTACGCCTTCGCAGGAAGCGGTCAGCGAATTCCGCGTGGTCAACAATAGCTTCGGAACGGAATATGGCCGAGCGCTCGGCGGCATCGTCAATGTAGTTACCAAGACAGGTACGAACACTGTGCACGGCTCGGCTTACGGATACCTGCAAAACCACGTAGCGAATTCTAACTCGCTGCTGACCGTAGCTCCGTACGATGCCTACCGCCGCGGCCAATTCGGAGGAACCCTGGGAGGTCCCATCCGCAAGGACAAGACTTTTTTCTTCATGAACTATGAAGGCCAGCGCTTTGCAGAGTCACCCACCTATCCATTCACCCTGGTGGGAAATAGTACGGGCAGCGTCCCAGATAATTTGCCGCTCATTAACGCCGCAAAAGCGGCTCTTGGGCTGCCGCCGGAGAATTTGAACATTCTGAAAACGCTGGACAACGATAACGGTTTTGTCAGGCTTGACCATCAGATCAATACAAACAATCGGCTGGCGATCCACTACGGCGCTGTCGACGCGCGAGACCTGAACGTGCTCGTGGGCGATACGCTCGACGGAGGCGGGATCGGCGCTCCGAGCAGCGGGCACAACACTTTTTTGCGCGACCAATCCCTGGTTGGTTCGTTGAACTCCGTACTTAAGCCTGACCTGGTGAACACGGTTCTGGCGCAATATGGCCGGCGGCACTATAACTTTCCCGGAGTTACGGGACAGCCCAACCTGGACATTCCAAATACGCTCTTATTTGGGCATAATTTCGGAACTTACGATGCTACCGACGAAAGCCGGGTGCAATTTTCCGATAGCGTCGCGTGGATCAAAGGCAATCACTATCTGAAATTTGGCGCGGACGTCAATCATATCTGGGACTTTGTTATCTGGCCCGGATTCACGCCGATGCGCATTGTGTTGCCGGGTTTCAACTGCCTGGTGGATTTTGCCCGTGATGTAAATCCGACTGCGGTCGTTCCGGAAAATCCTGCGGACGGGCCTTGTCCCACGGCGGCTCCTCCGTTCTTCTCGGGCGCCGATGTCGGGCCCAATCCGAACGATCAGCCGCTCAATGGCGTGCCCATCGTCTTTTGGGGCGCTCCCGTGGGCACCGGACCAATCGCTCAAGGCAGTCTGCCTCCGGTAATTCCAACAGGTGGAGGAATTTGGCCCAATGCTTACGTGAATCCGCAGGACTACTACGTCAACATCAACCACAGCTACTTCGGCGCATACATCCAGGATCAGTGGAAGCTCACGCCCCAGTTCACAGTGAATTACGGCTTGCGCTACGATTTCGAATCCGGATTGTCGAACTATATCAATCCGGACTACCGGGGCTTCCAGCCCAGAATCGGATTCGCGTATGCACCCACGAAGAGCACAGTGATTCGCTCCGGCTTCGGACTCTTCGACGATCACTACAACTTGACGTTCTTTTTCGTGACGTCGCCGCAACGCGAAGTTGTGATTCCCAATGCCCCGCAGCCTTGGGTGAGAAAAGGGAACTCCACTGCCACGTGGGTGCTGAACCAGTTAAGCTTCGACGCTCCCAACCCGGGAAACGGCGGCCTTCCTCTGCCTTATCCGGATGGGTCGATCGTACCGACGCCAGCACAAGCGGCAATGACGCTGGTCACGACGGGACAGACTCCTCCGAACTTCAGCACTGGCCCCGGCCCCGGCCAGGATACGAGTTTTCCGGCAGGGACGTTTGTCACCAACAGCGGCGGCGGCCTCGATCGCAATATGCGAATCTCTTACTCCGAGCAAGCCAGCCTGCAGGTGGACCAGCAAATCGGCAGAGGGCTTGTGCTGAGCGTCGGATATCTTTTCCTGCGGGCTCGCAAACAGATCAGGCCGGAAAATTTGAATGTCTGCCCCTCGGATGGACTCGCGAATTCCGCCACATTCTGTCCTCCCGCATCCGCGATTCCGGGTCCGCCCATCACTCCGGATGGCCCTTTCCCAAACAACGAAATGCTCGATGGAAAAGCCGCATTCAGCGGAGTCCTTTATAACAACGCAGGTCTTATGTACTACCTTGACGGTTCCGGAAACGCCGTTTACAACGGTGGTACAGTTTCAGTTACAGACAAGCTAGGCCAATATTTCCGCTTAAACGCGAATTACACTTTTTCCCATACCGCGGACGATGGAACTTTCACTACTTTTGTCAGCACTCCGCAGGATTTGTATAACCGCGCTCTGGAACGGGCCGATTCAGTGCAGGATGTCCGCCATCGCTTTGTAGCTAACTTTACCGCCGACACAAACAAGAGCGGCCGTCCTGCCCTTCGCAACCTTGAGTTCAGCAGCATCGTCACGCTGCAATCGCCCAGGCCTTTTACCATGTTCGTCGGAAACGATGTGAACGGGGACACCAACCCCGTAACCGATCGCGTCGGATGGTCACCGCGAAATGCCTACCGAGGCGACGAGCTTTACACCTACGATCTTCGTGTATCCCGCACGTTTTACTTCCATGAACACATGGGATTGAATCTGGCCTTTGACGGATTCAACGTCTTCAACCGGCAAAATGTTAACGAGGTGACGTCGGTTTACGGTGGGGGCACACCGGACTTTTGCGGCGGTACGACTCCTTTTAATGGGCCGGAACCTCGGCACTTCAACGATGCCGCATCGCTCGCAATCCAGCGTGGCCAGGTAGCGTGTTTGCCGGAGAGTGCAGTCATCAATGGCAACGTTGTGTCTATGAACACCGCTCCGGCGCCCTACTCATTGTTCGGAACGCCGAGAACCATGTTCAATCCCCGGCAGCTTCAGATTTCGGCGAAGTTTACTTTCTAATCCCGCGAGCCGGCTTGCCGCACCGCGATAAATTCTGATCAGCGTAATCGGCCGATCATTGGGACTTGGCGTGATCCGATGTGGACTCGATAGAAGGCCTCAGCGCCCTAGTTCCTTCGCCAGCAATGTCGTCTTGCACCATCAAAATATCGCCCAATGGGCGGTCGTAGGTTTCCGACCAAACAACGTAGCCGTTGTCAGCTCGAATTATCCGCGCTGCGACCCGCAGCCGGTCACCCGACTTACTTACGCTCCCATCCAGCACGTAAGCGACACCGAGCGCCTTGCCGATATTGGGGACAGGGATTTGTTTACCTTTGAAATAGAACGAGGACGTCCTCAGCGATCACCCAAAACCGGCCAATGAGTATCACCTGAAAACCGGCCAACGAGAATAGCGTCCGGGACATTGACGCCCGCAGAGGCTTGTAGCCTCCGAGGGCATGGCCAATGTCTTGAACGAA
>JBAUVJ010000635.1:0-11826 GCA_049583165.1 Candidatus Sulfotelmatobacter sp.
TTGTACGGCAGTCGAACTGCCCCACTCAAGCCAAAAGACGGCTTGAGTGGGCCACCTGTGGAGGACTGGCAATGGACCAGTTTTCGCCACTACGCCACTGGCGCTGAGGGATGGATAGAGATCGAGCCGAATGGACCGCGCGAAAGCGCGAACAAGCAGTGGGAACGTTGTGTCCAGCTGTCAAACTGCCCCACTCAAGCCAAAAGCAGGCTTGAGTGGGCCACCTGTCTAATCCCCAATTTCTTTCAGCGCCGCGCTGCACCGCTCACACACTGTCGGATACGCCTTATCCTCGCCAACGCGTGTCGAATAATTCCAGCAGCGCTCGCACTTTAATCCATCTGCCTTCTTCGCCTCAACATGCACCCCGCCGGTACCATTGCCAGAGGCTTGGAGAAGAGTCACCGCCGAGACGATGAACAGGTAGCGCAGTTGATCTTTACGGCGGGCCAGGAGCGAATACGCAGGATCGGAAGCCGTAATCACCAGCTGAGCTTCCAGCGGTTTGCCGATCAGTTTTTCGTTGCGCGCCGTGTCCAGGGCCTTCATCACTTCGTCGCGAATTTTTAACAGCGCGCTCCACTCCTCGCGTTGTGCCGGGTCCTCGGAAGCAGTATTTTCTCCAAGCAGGTCGGTGGAAGTGGGAAACAGCGCCAGATGCACGCTCTCCGGACGATCAGCAACTTTGGGTAGATATCCCCAAACTTCTTCGGAAGTGAAAGTGGTGATGGGCGCAAGCAGGCGAGTGAGCGCTTCTCCAATGCGCCAGACGGCGGTTTGCGCCGAACGGCGAGCCTTTGACTTAGGCGCGGAGATATAAAGACGGTCTTTGATGATGTCGAAATAGAATGCGCTCAGCTCGGTGACGCAGTAATAATTAATGCGGTGATAAATTCGGTGGAAGGCGAACTCGTCGTACCAGCGCTTCACATCCGCAGCCAGCGCGGCAGTCAGGCGAAGCATGTACTGGTCGATTTCTTCTAACTCAGCAAAGGGGAGGGCATCACGCTCCGGCTCGAAATCATAAAGATTGCTGAGCACAAAGCGGAATAAATTATTGCGAATGGTGCGGTAGGTCTCTCCCACGCGCTGCATCAGCGCTTCGGAACCAACCACGTCCTCCCGGAAATCGACCGACGCCACCCACAGCCGCACCACCTCTGCGCCCAGACGATTGGAAATATCGACCGGGTCCACGTCGTTCCCGCGCGACTTCGACATGGCCTGCCCTTTTTCATCGAGCGTCCATCCCGGCGTGACCACGCCTTTATAAGGCGGCGTTCCATGCGTGCCCATGGCGCATAAAAGCGACGACTGAAACCATCCGCGATATTGGTCGCCGCCTTCCAAATAAAGATCGGACGGCCAGGGATACGTCGGCTCATCCGCAATTAAAGCCAGATAGCTGGCCCCAGATTCCAGCCACACATCGAAGATGTCGGTCTCTTTTTCAAACTTAGTTCCGCTGCAATGCGGACACTTCGTACCCGCCGGAAGAATCCCGTCCGACTCCGACGTGAACCAGGCATCGGCGCCAGACCGGGCAAACAATTCAACCACCTTCTGATTCACCGCGTGATCATTCAGCGGCTTGCCGCAGCTCTCACACAGAAACACGGCGATTGGCACTCCCCACACCCGCTGCCGTGAGATGCACCAGTCCGGCCGCGTGGCAATCATGTTCGAAAGCCGCTCTTCGCCCCACGCCGGATCCCATTTTACCCTCTTGATTTCTTCCAGCGTACGGCTGCGAAGGGTGTCATTCTCTGACCCTCGACCCCCATCCCCGCCCGGCATCGGCGTTTCCATCGAAATGAACCACTGCTCCGTCGCCCGAAAAATCACCGGATTATGGCAGCGCCAGCAATGCGGATAGGAATGCTCGGTTTTTTCCGCATGCAGCAATGCGCCCCTGCTCCTGACCAGATCGAGGATGGGCTGGTTCGCCTCCCACACGCGCTTGCCCGTGTACTCTGGCAACCCGTTGCGCAGAATTCCTTTCTCGTCCACATTGCTGGTAGCGTCCAGCCCGTACTTCACGCCGGTGATAAAGTCCTCGGCGCCATGCGATGGCGCGGTATGAACCACGCCGGTTCCTGTATCCATGGTGACGTAGTCGGCGAGCACGCCGAGAATCTTGCGATCCAGAAATGGATGCTGGAAATTCAGCCGCTCCATCTTGCTTCCCGGGAAATGCGCGAGCTCACGAGGCTCTGCAAGATTGCACTTCTCCGCAACTTCTTTCGCCAGCTTGGCCGCAACAATATAAACTTCACCGCCGGATTCCAGCGCAACATATTCTTCATGCGGATGAAACGCCACGGCCATGGACGCAGGTAGCGTCCACGGTGTCGTCGTCCAGATGATCGTGGAAACTTTCTTTCCCGCCAGGGCAGCATCGATCATCGCCGGGTCATCGAGCAGTGGGTATTTCACCCAAACCGTCGGGCTGGTATGGTTCTCGTATTCGACCTCCGCCTCGGCCAGCGCCGTCTCGTCGTGCATGCACCAGTACACGGCGCGCAGGCCTTTGTAGACGAATCCATTTTCATAAAACGAAAAAAATGTTGAGAGCACCACCGACTCGTACTGCGGATTCATCGTGGCATATGGACGGTCAAAGCGGCCGAACACGCCGATGCGTTTGAATTGCTGGCGCTGCAAATCGAGAAACTTCTGGGCATACTTGCGGCATTCCGCGCGCACGTCTGTGGGTTTCATTTGCAGCTTCTTGCCGCCCAATTCCTTGTCGACCTTGATCTCGATCGGCAGCCCGTGACAATCCCACCCCGGCACGTACGGCGCGTCAAAACCCGCCATGGTCTTCGACTTGACGATGAAATCTTTGAGGCATTTATTCAGCGCCGTGCCCATGTGGATCGGCCCGCTGGTGTAAGGCGGTCCATCGTGCAGAATGTAGGTGGGCGAACCCTTGCGCGCCTCGCGGATGCGCTCGTAGATTCGCGCCTCCTCCCAACGAGCCAGCATTTTGGGCTCATTCTGAGGCAGGTTAGCCTTCATGGGAAAGGCGGTTTTAGGCAGATTGATGGTCGCTTTCAGTTCGAGCGGCACTCGGTTGGCTTCTCCCAAATGATTGAATCTCTTCATTATAGGGAGAGCTGCTGGTAACGTCTATTTTCGGTGAGCAAGATGCTCCGCGGGACAGGTTAGGCTCGACGCGTTATATCAGAAAATAGCGTTCTGCTCCGAGCAACAAGGGAACGCCCTTTCGAACGCCTGCTTGACTCAGGCATTTTGAAATACACTTCGTAAACCGGGACCGAAAGAGGTACAATTTGATTAAGCTTCACAGATAGGATGGTCCTGCCGTCTGAGTGCCCGATCATGGTAACGCTTCAAGATTAAGAAAGCGGGAAGAGGCAACTCGTTGGATAGACCGCTCATCTGTGTTAAACATGGTGTCGGGCTGGGGTCTAGCCTGTACTCTGTCCGAGCTGGGAACGCCTAATCGGGGATCATGTCATCCGTAGAAGTCAATCCGACACCCAGTAAGGAGCCTGACCTGCATCTGCTGCTGGCTCCCGACACTTTTGAGCCGCTGTGGAAGTCCCTATTTCGCGGCCTCGACGAATTCTTTTTTCCCAAGAAGCTTCCGCCCCTCAAGCTGGAATCGAAGCCGGAACCGGTCAAAGATATCTGGGGCTTCTATAACTACAAAAAGAACGGCGCTCTCGGCTCCACAGCTGCCCACGTAGTGGTCATCGCGCTGATCATCGGCGGCACCATCATCGGCCGGCATGTCGTGACCAAGGCGATTGCCAAATCAGCGACCACCACCGAATTGATTGACCCGGGTGACTACTCGCTGAAGCCCGCCAAGACTCAGGCCGGCGGCGGAGGTGGCGGTGGCGATCGCGATGTGCTGCAAGCCTCGAAGGGGCGTTTGCCCAAGTTCTCCATGCAGCAGATCACGCCTCCGACTGCGGTCATACGAAATTTCAATCCCAAGCTCGCAGTGGAGCCCACAGTCGTAGTGCCGCCTGATATCAAGGTGGCCATGAATAATCTCCCCAACCTTGGCGACCCCAAATCTTCGGCCATTATTCCGTCGAATGGAACCGGCTACGGCGCGGGAATTGGCACCGGGAACGGTGGCGGGGTTGGCTCAGGTTCAGGACCGGGCGTAGGACCCGGCGAGGGTGGCGGCATTGGCGGCGGTGTTTTCCGTCCCGGCCGCGGCGTAACTCCGCCCCGTGCGATCTTTTCTCCCGAGCCGGAGTTTTCTGAAGAAGCCCGTAAAGCCAAGTATCAAGGCACGTGCACCCTGATGATCGTGGTCGATACCGATGGCAAGCCTACCAATCTCCGGGTGGTCAGTTCGCTCGGGATGGGACTCGACGAAAAAGCTCTTGAGACCGTCCGCACTTGGCGCTTTGAGCCCGGACTGAAAGATGGCCATCCAGTAAAAGTCGAAATGGCCGTCGAAGTCGACTTCCACTTGTACTGAGATTCGGCGTCCCACTCCCTACTAAGCGTCAAAAAGAAAGGCTTCACCGTGCTGGATGCGGCGATCCGCATTGAAGGGGCGCGCCTTCAGCCGAGCCGTACAGCCAACGAAGACGAGAGCCTTAGCCCCTGAGGTTCCCTCCGTAGCACCGCCAAATGCCGCGACACCCGCCGGCGAAACGCCAATCTTTCATATAGCTGAATCGCGCGCAAATTATTTTCTCTGACGTGCAGAAAGGGCGTCTCCCCGCGCTTCCGGATGCGCCGCATCACTTCGCTCATGAGCACAGCGGCATAGCCATGGCCTGTGTGCTCCGGGTGAGTGCAAACCGCGCTCACCTCCGTGCAGCCGGGAACTTTTAATCGCTCACCCGCCATGGCGACAAGTTTCCCGCCGCGAAAAATTCCCAGGTAGGTACCCAGTTCGTGAGTTCGCGTGTCGAACGGCCCTGGCTTGGTGAGCGCGGTCAATTCGAGCATCTCCGGCGAATGCGTTGCATTAAGTTCGACTATTTGTATCCCCGGCACGTTCTGCTGAGACGGCAAGTCATGCCCGTTTTCCCAAACCATCTGAAGCAGGGGAGCTGTTGCCGCGAGCGTCCATCCATTGCAATTCTGAAAGGGCGAGTCCAGAAACAGCCTGATGGTTTCTTGCGGACCCAGCAATTCCGCCATCGCTTCATAATTTGTGGGCGAGGGTTCGCGGAAACCGGCGAGGGAACTAACCTCTGGCATAAACCTGCGCGCCTCGCCGAGCGATTCGGCAAACTCAGCTTGCCGCGTGCTCAGGGCATGCCAGATAACATTGTCGAGCGGATGCATCGTGCTGATCCTTCTGATTTGAGTGAGGGAAAGACTGCCAGGACACAGTAATTGTGAAAGCCCGGTGGGACTATCCGAAGCTTGCGTTCAATCTCAGTTTTTTGTCTTCTTATTCCTTCGGATATTATTCTTTCAGATCCACGTGCTGAACATCGTCGATGGAATGTCCGAGGAAGCGCTCGCCCAACCGCCGGAATTTCTCCACCGAATCCGTCGCGAAGAATTTCAGCCGCGGATGCATCCGCCGCTCCTCATGCATTGCTTGCCCGGGCGGCAGAAGCTTTTCCAGCCGGCCGGCAACAACTCCCGCCGTCGAGTGTGCCGAGTCCACAATGCTCACATGCAAGGGTGCCGCTCGGCGCAGCAGTGGCTTTAGCAGCGGATAGTGAGTGCATCCCAGGACCAACGCATCTGCATCCTGAAAGCCATCGGCAAAGGCTTCCTTCAAGTAAATGCTCGCAACTTCTTCAGTTACCGGATGATCCACCCATCCCTCTTCGACCAGCGGCACCAGCAGCGGACAAGCCTTCTCTCGCGCCGCCAGGCCGCGAGCCTCCAGAGCCTTACGGTAGGCGTGGCTGCTGACCGTGGCTTCGGTCCCAATCACCACTACTTTTTTGTTCTTGCTGACCGAAGCCGCAGCCTCCGCGCCAGGTTCCACAACACCAACCACGGGAACATTGGCCGCTACTGTGATGCGGTCGAGGGCCAGCGCCGTGGCGGTATTGCACGCGATCACCAGCACCTCAGCGCCATGGGCCTCTAGATAATGAGCCGCCTCAACCGCGTAGCGCGCCACGGTTTCCACCGATTTGGAGCCATAAGGCAGCCGCGCCGTATCGCCGAAATAAACGTAGTCAGCGCCCGGAATGAGTTCAAGTAACGCTTTAAGGACGGTTAATCCCCCGAAGCCGGAATCGAATACACCGATGGTGGGACGCCGAGTGGCCATGCTTGGAGGTTCAGGGCTCTAAAGCTTGTGCACCGTGGAACTCACAACTCTAGCTCCGGCAAACTCCGATCCTCCGCAGCACGCCCCCGGCGGAATCGCCGCCCCATGGGGGCAAGTACGTGGATGTCCAAGAAACGCGCAAATCTTGTCAGTCGCTTCTGGCGAAAGAATGTGCTCGAACTTGCAGGCTTGCTGTTCGATCTCCGATTCGCTATCCATCGCCAGGCTATCTGTAAAAAGCCGTTCGGCCAGCCGATGACGCCGAATGATGCTGCCCGCCCGCTCCTGGCCGCGCGGCGTGAGTTCCACAATCAGCGTCCCATCGCCGATCGATGCCGAGACCGGCTTGAGCGCGTCATGGCAAGGATTCACGAAAGGCTTGTGTTCATGGGCCAGCGGCGGATGCGGCGCGGAAACTACCAGCCCCATCTGCATCATCTTTTCAATCGCGAGGCTGACGGGCAGCGCGCCATGCACTTCCATGCGCTCCACCTCGGCAATCTCGCCATGCTCGGCCAATACCCATAATTCTTCAAGCACTTCATCGAACTGCTCTTCATCGGCCATCGCAAAAACTTCCTGCGAAGCAATCTTGCCGTGGTGGAATTCAACCCTCCGGTCGGCCAGCCGCGCCACCACCGGATCGTGCGTGACCATCACAATCGTGCGCCCTTGCTGATGAAATTCACGCAGCAGCCGCAAGACCAATTCTTCGTTCACCGCGTCGAGGTTGCCCGTAGGCTCATCCGCGAGAATAATCTTGGGATCGTTGATCAGCGCCCGCGCAATGCACACCCGTTGCTGCTCTCCGCCGGAAAGTTGCGAAGGCAGATGATGCGCGCGGTCACCCATCCCTACGCGCCCCAGCGCTTCGATCGCCTCGTTCACATCCGTCATGCTGTGGAAATATTGCGCCAGCATCACGTTCTCCACCGCGGTGAGAAATGGAATCAGGTGAAACTGCTGGAAAATAAATCCGACTTTCTCCGCGCGTACCCGGTTCAACTCGCTGGCGGAGATGCCAGCAACATTCTGACCGTCAAGCCAAATCTCTCCCGAAGTTGGCCGGTCGAGGCATCCAATCAGATTCACCAGCGTCGATTTCCCCGACCCCGAAGGCCCCATGATCGACAACCATTCGCCCGGCGCCACATGTAGGGAGATGTGGTCGAGCGCGTGAATGGCGCTGTTCTGGTTCTCTTTTGCGTTCGCGCTGCCCACAGCTTTGGCGGGGTAGAGTTTGGTTACGTCTTCGATGCGAATCATTTCACTCTCCCCTCAGGATGACCGCCGGCTGCACCCGCCGCAGCAGAGAAATCGGCAGGATCGACGAAAGCAGCGTCACCACTATGCTACCAGCCAAAACAAATGGCAGAACACCGAATCGCGGCACCACCGGAGCATGGAAGTTCACCCGCCCAATCCATGCCGCAAGGCCGATGCCCAGAACAAATCCAATCACCGCGCCGGTTGCTCCCAAAGCCGCCGCCTCGGCCGCAAAGAATCCGTTCAACAGCCGGTCGGAAGCGCCCAGCGCCTTCATGATAGCGAAGTCGCGGCGCCGGTCGAAGACCCATCCCATCAGCGTGGAGAGCACGCACAATGCTGCCGTCAAAATAATGAGCGCCGTCGCCGCCAGCAGCGTGGCTCGCATTTTGCGCAGCACGCGCGCCTCGCCTTCCATGATTTGCCGTACGGGACGGACATCGCCAGCCGGGATCGCCTGCTCGAGTTGGTGTACGATTCCCGATATCTCCTCCGGAGAGCCAATGGCCGCGATCTCAATGGTAGACGGCTGAACTCCGGTCCACGAAACAAAATCCTTCAGAGAGAGATAAATCCGGCTATCTTCGGCAGCGCCTGTCTGCACCGTTCCCGCCGGGCTCACGCGAACGGAATGCCCATGAAATTCAAGATCGAACGGCTGATTCTTCGGCGATACGACGGAGAGCGCCCGAACTCCAACCAGCGCCTGTTGCGGAGCTTGTTGCGAACCCCCAGGCCACGCGCTCACCGACCACCAACGGTCGAGTTGCCGGACGCGGTCCAAATCCGCGCCTGCCACAACAATCGGCTGGCCGTCAGCAATTCTCGCGACCACCAGCGCGAAAGGTGCTGCTACACCACGACCGGCAAGCACAGTTTCCGCCCGCGCCAAAGCGTCGCCGGGAAGGGAAGCGCCGTCTTTTCCTACCACGACGATATTCGCGCCATAGTTGCGAAACTCGCGCTGCAATTTCGCCTGCACGTCCACGTACAGGTTCAGCATCGCGGTGGCCACTGCGGCAGCCACCACCATCGCGAGCAACGCGGCCGCTGCCCGGCCGCGGCGAAGAACCGCCGCCCGGACGAGCATTCGAACAAACATGGACGTATGCCGGGATTTCGCGCGCCCCGCTGCAACTTTCCGTGCAGAACGCGAATCCGCCGGAGGTAGTCCGCCCGGGCTCACAGTTCACCTCGAAGCGCAAGGACCGGATCAAGTCTCACTGCCTTACGAATCGCAGCCGCGCTTCCCGCAAAAGTGACAATCACCGCAATCGATAGAATCACCGGCAACAGCACAGGCGAGATTGAGATCTGTGAATTAAAAATAGAGCGTCCGATCTGATGTGCGAGCATTCCTCCCGCTACAAAGCCCACCCCTCCGCCAATCAACGCCAGCAGCGTTGCTTCCGCAAAGAATATAGACGCGACCGCAAATCGCCCCGCGCCCAGCGCCTTCATCAGACCCACTTCCGCCCGCCGTTCAAAAATCGCGGTAGCCATTGCGGCAGAAACAGCGAGAGCCGAGGCAAACAGCGCGGCCAGGGTGACCAGAAAAATCAGTCCTTCAATGCGAGTGAGTACCACGCCTTCATTCTGCGCAACCTGACGAATCTGTTCCGCATGGGAATGCGGAATCGCCTCCTGCAACTGGTAAGCAATCGACTGCGGATATGGAGAGCAGTACCAGCGGTCGTAAACGGAACCAGACATACTCTTCGGATCGCGCCGCCCAAAAGCATCTTCGGGCTTGGTGATCGCGCTCACGTAAACGCGGCGGACCGCACCTGGCTTGCCAAGAATTTCCTGCGCCAGCGCGATCGGCGCAACTACCTGATCGTCTTCCACGCCACCTGTGGATAAAATTCCACTCACCCGCAAGGGACGACCTGAAATCGTGAGTTCATCCCCAGTCTTCGCCGAAAGCCCTGCCGCAAGGCGCTCCCCCAGCAAAATATCGCGCGAGTCATTATTGGGCCAATCATGATTTGGCCAATCGTCGCTCGGCCAAGCGCCCGAAACTTTCCACCATGGATAAACGGAACGAACGCCGGTCTTGAACTCCTCCTTGCCAAAGGAAACTTGCTTCGCGAAGTAAGTTCCAAGCAGCGTTAAATTTTCCGTTGTGCCGTTCCGTTGCAGCGTCACATTCACCGGCAACATGGGCGCAAACCCGGTGATGTTGTTGTGCCAGAACGTTCCCTTGATCTTGGGCAGGTCGCTTTCACTCAGAAAAGCGCCGTCGCTCGGCGGCTTCAGGTTGATGCCGCCAATTTCTACATCTAGCGTGTCTTCTTGTGGAGTAACCAGAATATTGGCACCAATCGTTCGCAGCTCGCGATTGATCTTGTCGCCGATATCGGTCGCAACGGCGATCATTGCAGTCGCCACGGTCACACCCATGGCGATGGCTGCGCCGGCCAGCAATTTACGCCGCTTCTGCCGCCGGAAGGATTCGTAAACCAGACGGACGAACATCCTTACTGTTTCTCGAACACGCCGCGCCCCGCCGCAATGTCCGCCTCCTGGATGATCACGGCATCGGCAGTCTGGGTGGCCTTGAGCGGAATCGGATTACAGCCTCCCTTTGCGCCCACGGACTGCGGATTGATGGGAGCGGCGCAGTTCTTGCAAACCACTCCGTTCCCGGACTTATAAAACCCAACCGCGCCGCAGATTTGGCAAGCATCAAAAACCGTCGCGATCTTGCCATCCGGCTTTTGATACAGCCAGAAGCGAATCGCCGTGCCATTCTCTTCGGCCTGGAAGCGGTGTAAATCGCCATCCGAGACCTGAGATAGCGGAATCTTCACCCGACCATTCGTAAAGCTCACCTCCGTCGCCGGTGAGAGCGCGCTGGCGCTCTTGGCATAAACAAACTCGGCGGTGACCATCCCGATAAAAAGGAAGGAAAACGTATAGACCGAGGTCATCCACAAGCGTTCTTTGCGAGCGCTCCAAATCGCTTTGCGGCGCTCGGCCGGAGAAGTTGGCGCAACTGCAGGCTGCCGCCGCTTCGCGTCAAACAACACCATCAGAGCGGCCAAAGCGACAATCGTGACAAAAAAGAAAAGATCATTTCGCACGATCGGCCCAATAATTGCCATCTCCCGCTTGGAGGAAGGAATCACGCCGCTCTCTGAAAGTTCGTGCAACCCGGCGACCACCAACTGAGTCGCGACCAGAAAAAGAATAGCCGTCGTTACCCGGAAGAATTTCTGCAAATTAATCCGCACGCTGCCCTTCACAAACATCACGCCGAAGGCGATCGCGCACATCACGCCCAGCAGCGTTCCCAGAAAGCTCATCAACTCGGTTGAATTCAGCGACACCGCGGAAAGAATCAGCACGGTCTCCGCGCCCTCGCGCAGCACCATCAGGAAGACAAAGAAAAAAAGTCCCACCCACGCGTCTTTACCAGCCAGCAAGCCGACCTTGCCTTCAATCTCACCCTTTAACTTGCGTCCGGTCGTCATCATGAAAATCACCATGGTGATGACAAACACGGCGGCTACCAGCATGACCCAGCCTTCAAACACGTCCTCGTTCAGATTCAGCCGCGAGAGCAACACGGCCACGCCGATGCTTCCGACAAAAGCGGTGCCCAGCGCGGCATAGACCGCCTTGCGCAGGTCATTGCGCCCGATCTTGGCAAGGTAAGCCAGCGTAATTCCCACGATCAGGGCAGCCTCTACCCCTTCGCGCAGCGTGATGATAAAAGCTTGCAGCATCTAAACAGTCCGTATGACGTTGAATATGATCTTGAAAATGAATTTCAATTTCAACTTCAAGGATATGCCGTCCGCCGCAAAGCAGTCAATCCGCGACAGCACAACTCCGGGCGATCCGCAGCGCACGGCGAATCCACTCATTGAACCGCGTCCACCAGCAGGGAACCAACTAGAAACTAGAGACCGGAAACTAGAAAACGGAAACTAGAAACTGCTAACTGCCATTTGCGATCCGCCAGCCCAATCTGCCTTACAATCTTCCTGTGCCTGTTCTCCGCAACCTTCGCGTCACCCTTGAGATGATCAAGTGGGAGCATTCCATCTTCGCTCTCCCATTCGCGCTTTGCGGAGCCATGCTCGCCGCTTCCGGCCTTCCCACTGCCCATCAACTTTTCTGGATTGTCATTGCCATGGTCGCAGCTCGTTCCGCCGCCATGGCCTTCAACCGCCTAGCCGACGCCACCATCGACGCCGCCAATCCCCGCACTAGCACACGCGCCCTCCCAGCCGGTCATCTTTCGTCGACCTTCGTCACAACATTTGTCATCGTTTCCTGCGCGCTCTTTATTCTCGCCGCTTCGCAACTGA
>JBAUVJ010000636.1:0-4277 GCA_049583165.1 Candidatus Sulfotelmatobacter sp.
GGCTTGGAGCGGGACTGCCACCAGGCGTCGAGTCCCTGATGGGCCAATTTCAAGATGGTGGCGCGATTTTCCGAGATCACTTTCCACCAGGCGAAGCGGCCGAGCATGGGGAAGTAGATTCCACGGAAGCACAGGCGCGCGAGAAAGATATTGATGCGGTAGCCAAGCGGTTGATCGTCGATTGAATCGACGGCTTGGGCGATTGCGTCCGGGCCGTAGGAATGGGACCAGCCGTAGTTTACTTCGGCGTGGGCCTGGTCGATGGTCATCTTCAGTGGGGTGTGTGCCATAGCGAACGGGATGAACTCCTGCCAGTGTTTGGGCCGGGTCAAGCGGCCGGCGACGTCGAGCCGCTTGTAGAGCGGAGTTCCGGGCAGGGGAGTGAGCAGGCCGAAAATGGGCAGACCAGGCGGCCAGGTTCGAACCTGTTCGAGCGTGCGTTCAGCTGCGCCGACGGTGTCGTTATCCATGCCGAAGATGAATGAAGTGATGGCATACACGTTTCGCTGGGCCAGGCGCTGGAGCACGGCGGCATACTCTTCGGGTTTGTTGAAGCCCTTGTTCATATCCTTTAAGTTGGTGGGATCGATCGATTCCATGCCGATGAAGACCCACTTGCCGCCGGAGGCGGAGATGAGGTCGACGAGTTCTTGATCGCGCAGCAGATTGGCGCTGATTTGCGCGACCCAGTTAACTTGCGCGCCGGCGGCGATGATATCGCGCAGCAGAGATTTGGTGCGCTTGAGGTTGATGGCGAAATTGTCGTCGATGAAAAAGACGGCGATCTGGCCACGCTCTTTTCGGGCGCGCGCTTTCAGCAGCAGGAGTTCGTTGACTACGCTTTCGTTGGTACGAAAGCGGATGGAATCGCCGAAAAATCCGGTGACAGTGCAGAATTCGCAGCCGTAGGGACAACCGCGTCCGGATTCGACGGGGACGATGCGGAATGTGCCCCAGCCTTCGCCGATTTTCTGGAGCCATCGTTTCGCGGTTTTGGGCACGAGATTGAATTGATGGAGGTCGATGGTGTCCCAGGGAATGACAGGGTATTGCTTGAGAGAAGGCTTGACCTCTTTTCCGGCGGCATCGACGGGAGTGTAAATGTCTTTGAGCTGGCCGCGGGCGGCGTCTTCGACAATGTGCGGCCAAGTATCGTCGGCTTCGCCGAGAGCGACGGCATCGGCGTGGCGCGGACCTCCGCTGCGGCCGAGAGCTTCGTCGGCCATTTCCGTGACGTGAGGCCCACCCATCACAACTGGCACGCCGGCGGCGCGGACGGCGTCCGCCATGCGGTAGGCTTTGGCGATCATGCGAGTCATGGCGCCGATGCCGACGAGATCAATTTTCTGATCGCGCACGTAGCGGGCGATGCCGGCTTCGTCCATGGGTTGGGCGTTGCCGTCGATGAGGACTACTTCATGGTCAACAGGAGTCAGAGACTTGAGGAGGAACATCCAGAGGTGAGGCATGAAATTGCGCGTAACCCCGTTGTCGGGGTTATACAGTAGAATTTTCAATAGTTCCCTGATTTCTGCGTGCGTGGAATTCGTGCACCCAGAAATGCGCTAGTGGGAATGGTGGCTGGGTCAGTGAGGATGGTAACAGGAATGGACGGTAGCAGATAATTAAATGTAGGGAACCGCACAACTATATGTTCTTTAGTGGTCCAAGACGTTCCAAACTGGTCATAGGTCTAGTACTTTTGATTGGCTGGGATGTGACGTAGCTGCCGTAGAATGAGTGAACTGGCTAACGGAAGGCTGTGAAATTGCATCTAATCCGCAAGATACGCGCAGAATTTCGTTCATTTTTCAGGAAACCCTAATTGTGAGGTCTGTGATTGTTATGAAAACCGTGAAGGTTTGTCTGGCTTCGATGGCGCTGGTTGCAGGGCTGCTGGAAGTTGCGAATGCCATGCCGCTGAATTCATCGGCGCGGGCGGTGATCCCAGCGGACTTGCAGCAGTTGATTTCGGTGGATTACCGTGCGCTGAAGGATTCGCCGACCGCGATGCAACTGAAGCAGCAGGTGCTGCCGGATAACTTGAAGCAGTTCGAAGCGGCGCTGAAGGGAATTGGGATCGATCCCAATAAAGATGTGGATACGCTGGCATTCGCTTCGTTCCGCACTCCCAAGCAGGGAATCAAAGGGGTCGGCGTGGCGGCTGGGCCGTTCGCCATGAAGGCCGTGCTCAAGAAGATGACGGCGCAGAGCATCAAGCCGGCGAAGTACCGCACCTCGCTGATCTATAACATGGACGGCGGAATGGTGATGAGTTTTCTGGACGACAGCACGCTGCTGTTTGGAGAAATTTCCGCGGTGAAGATTGCGCTGGACACGCGCGACGGCGAACTTCTGAGCCTGGATACCAATCCGACCATGGCGGAGATGATGTCCGACGTCGATTCGTCGCCGGTGTGGAGCATCCTGGATCAGCTGGGAACGCAGAACGTGATGCGGTCGGCTCTGGGCGATGCGGCCAAGATCGGCGATTACGACACGGTGAAGAAGCGGTTGCTGGGGTCGCGTTACACCATGAGTTTCAATGGAGGCGTGAACTTTGATTTGACGGTGGTGTCGTCCGACTCCATGAGCGCGGCAACCTTGTCATCGCTGGTGAAGGCGGGGCTGCTCTATAAGAAGATGAGCGCGACCGCGCCGGAAAAGATGGCGATGGACAATACCAGCGTGGATTCCGACGGGGCGAACGTGAATTTCCACTTTAAGTCGAACGACCAGCAGTTCCAGTCGATTATGCATTCGGACTTGTTTGCGGCGGTTTCGCATTAGAGAAAACCTGCGACGGAGGCACTGAGGCACGGTGGGAAACCGGGTCTTGGTGCTTTTGTTTTTCAGCTGATTCAGGGGCTAAAGCCCGACAGAGTCTCGACGGCGTACGCGGCCCTGAAGGGCCGCTCTTCCACGGTTTGTGGCTAGCACGGTTGTGGTTCCACGGTTAAGTTTTCCGCAGCCTGTACGTCAGCATTCAATACGGCGATCGACATGCCGTGCCTTCTTAAGATATTTCTTGCTACAAGCCTCCCTTAATCTTCTCTGCGTTGGCGCGCGCTTATTTTCTGGGCTCATCGCGGGCTTACTTTTCTCTTCAACTACTCATTTACGGGCGCGCTTTTTGCTTGCCCAGCCTTCTTTTACTGTTTGGTGGGCGCGTCCGATGGCGAGCGCTTCCTGGGGGACGTCTGCGGTGATGCAGGAGGCGGCGGCGACGTAGGCGCCTTTGCCCACGCGCACGGGCGCGACCAGCGTGCTGTCGCTGCCGATGAAGACTCCGTCTTCAATGACTGTGGTGTGCTTGTGAACGCCGTCGTAGTTGCAGGTGATGGTTCCGGCGCCTATGTTTACGCCGGCGCCGATTTCGGCGTCGCCGAGATAGGTGAGGTGATTGGCCTTTGATCCCTTGCCGAGTTTGATCTTTTTGGTCTCGACAAAATTGCCGACGTGAGCGCCTTCTCCTATGTCGCTGCCGGGACGCAGATGAGAATAGGGGCCGAGGACGGCGTTGGGGCCGATGCGGGCTCCCTCGAGAATGCAGCCGTTGCGAATGAGGACCCCATCGCCGATCTCAGAATCCCGAATGACGGAATAAGAGCGAATGCGGCAGCCGGAGCCAATGCGCGCGTGTCCGAAAATTTGGACGAAGGGTTCGAGCACGGTGTCAGCGGCGATGTCTACTTCACTGTCGATCACGCACGTTGCGGGATAAAAAATGGTGACTCCCGCAGCCATGAGTTCGTGGCACTTGCGCATGCGCATTTGATTGTCGATGAGGGAGAGCTCGGCGCGTGTGTTGGCGCCAAGAACTTCGGCGGAATTTTCCGTCTTCCATACAACGACGCGCTGCTTCGCTTGCCGCAGAAGCTGAGCCATGTCGGTGAGGTAATACTCGGCGTGGGGGTTGGCGGTTGAGAGTTTTTTGATGTGCTCAAACAATTGCGGCACGGCGAAGGCGTAGAAGCCGGCATTGATTTCGTGGATCTTCTTCTGCGTGGGGCTGGCGGATTTTTCCTCGACGATCGCTCTGACTTCCGCGCCGCGGGGATTTTTCCGGAGTACGCGGCCATAGCCGGTGGGGTTGTCGAGATCGGCGCTGAGCAGGGTCATGGCGGCTTGCTGGTCGAGGTGGAAGTTGAGCAGCTGCGCGATGGTCTGCGGCGTAATCTGCGGGGCGTCGCCGGAGAGAACGATCACGTGGTCGTAGGATGAGAGCGGATCGCGAGCGACCATGAGGGCGTGGCCGGTTCCGCGCTGTTCAGATT
>JBAUVJ010000637.1:0-4524 GCA_049583165.1 Candidatus Sulfotelmatobacter sp.
AGGGGGCCTATGCCGGCGAGTTCTATCGCGCTCTGCATGACGCGCTGCATGCGGAAGTAGATTCCTGGAACGGAAGAGCCGACGGCAATCGGTCAGAGCAACTGTGGGACAAAGTGGTTCAACTCGAACGGACGAGCCATACGCCAAACCCCACCAAGCTCGACAATTCTCACAGTGGCAGTTTAGTGCAATTGCAATTGCAGTCCGATTGGAGCTCGTAGGATTCCGCGGCCGCTGCAACGTTTCAACACAACTGCGCAACCGGATATGGACCTGCTTCTCACCCACGGGTATTTCTTGTTTGAGGATCCGAAGGAGCTTCAGATCATGAAGCCGTATCCTCCCCTGGGCATCCTCTATCTTTGTGCTCACTTGCGCCAAAAGGGTGTGCAGGTTCAAGTGTTCGATTCAACGTTTTCCTACCGCCAGGAATTGTTCGATGTCATTCGGAAGGGCCCTCCCTCGGTGCTCGGCGTATACGCAAACCTGATGACGCGTCCGAACGTGGTTGAAATTCTGCGTTGCGCTAAAGATGCCGGTTGGCAAACGATCGTCGGCGGCCCGGAACCGGGCGCATACATCGCGCAGTATCTCGACGCCGGGGCGGATTTTGTGGTCATCGGAGAAGGGGAGATAACTCTGGAAGAGTTGCTCCCTGTGCTTCATGGAGAGTCGGATCGGTCTCTGGAAGAGATTGCAGGAATCGCATTCCGCTCGCCGAGCGGCAACGTCGTCCAGACGCGACCTCGGGAACAAATTCGCGACATCAATGCACAGCCCTGGCCGGCGCGTGAAGCCATTGACATGGACCGTTACGTCTCGGTCTGGCGCGAACATCATGGCACCGGGGCCGTGTCACTGATCACAGCCCGAGGCTGTCCGTATCACTGCACCTGGTGCAGCCATCAGGTATTTGGCAAGACCCATCGCCGCCGGACGCCGGCATCAGTAGCCGATGAACTCGCCTGGCTGGTTGGGAGATATCACCCCGATATTGTCTGGATGGCGGATGATGTGTTCACGATTCATCACGGCTGGCTTTTCCAATACGCTTCCGAACTGAAGCAGCGCGGCCTCAAAGTGCCATTTGAATGCATTTCCCGCGCCGACCGTTTGAATCCCAAGGTTGTTCAGACTCTGGCCGAGATAGGTTGCTTTCGGGTGTGGATCGGTTCCGAGAGTGGCTCCCAGCGAATTCTGGATGCGATGGAACGCGGTGTGGATGTCGCCGAGGTTCAGACCGCGGTTAGTCTCTGCCGCTCCAACGGAATTCAGACCGGAATGTTTCTGATGTGGGGATACGAGGGGGAGGAACTGGACGACGTGGAGGCGACGATCCAACACGTCAAGAAGAGTGATCCGGATATTTTCTTCACCACCGTGGCCTATCCGATCCAAGGCACCGATTACTCCTACCAGGTGGCGGCGCGGACGGAGCGTTTGAAAGAATGGAGCGTCAGCTCGGACCGGGACGTGCGTATCCAGGGGCGCCATTCGCGCCACTTTTATGGGCTCGCCGATCAGTTGCTTCGAAGCGAGGTTGAACTCGAGCATACGCGGAGAAAGTCTGGGGCCGAAGCCGCCGTGATCGCGGAATTGCAAAATAAGGTGGCTGACCTGCGTCTTGGTTTGCACGCTTCCTCTGCCGAGGTGGAGGCTTGACCACAGCGCGGATACCTTTCACCGAAACGAGCGGATATTCGTCGCCGTTCGACACCATCGCCGAACAATATGACGCCACGTTTACCTGGTCGACAATCGGCCAGGTTCAGCGTGATCCGGTTTGGGATGAACTTAAGAAGAGCTTTCATCCGGGAGATCGAATTCTCGATATCGGCTGCGGTACAGGAGTGGATGCGCGTTTTCTGGCTGAGCATGGCATCGGCGTTGTTGCCTGCGACAGTTCGGCAGGCATGTTGAGAATTGCCGAACAAAGGATTGCTGGCCCTCCCGCACTCGCTGGCTCGGTTCAACTGCGTCTGCTGCCCGCGGAAGAGGTCTCAAGTCTGCGCGATGTCGGTCCTTTTGATGGTGCTTTTTCAAATTTCGGCGCGGTCAATTGTGTCGAGGACATTGCTAAACTGGCGAGCGACCTGGAGCTCCTGCTCAAACCGCGCACAAATCTGCTGTTATGCCTGATGGGTCCGATGTGTCTTTGGGAAACCGCGTGGTATCTCCTCCACGCAAAGTTCGCAAAAGCCTTCCGGCGTTTTCATCGCGCCGGCGTAGAAGCGCAGCTAGCGGAAGGCGCTGTCTTCCGCGTCCACTATCCGTCCGTGCGTTCTATCCGGCGTATATTCGCTCCTGGATTTTCTCTGAAGAGCATCCGAGGTATCGGAGTTGCCGTGCCTCCTAGTTATCTTGAAGCGTGGGCAGGTCGATTTCCGGGTATGGTGAGGCTGGGGGCGAGTGCTGATCTGGTTCTGGGGCGTTGTCCCGGAAT
The DNA here is from genome assembly GCA_049583165.1 of Candidatus Sulfotelmatobacter sp. Taxonomy (GTDB): domain Bacteria; phylum Acidobacteriota; class Terriglobia; order Terriglobales; family Acidobacteriaceae; genus Sulfotelmatobacter. The sequence continues at coordinate 2,444 of JBAUVJ010000637.1, forward strand.
TCGCATGTTTGCTGACCACGTGTTGTTGCGGTTCGAGCGAACGAACACAGGAGAGACTCTGTGACCTCATCCGCCCCAACTCTTCCCGCGATTTCTCCAGCGAACCACTATGCTGCGTCGCCGCTCCAGTTGCGGTGCCCTGTCTGCCATCAGGGACCATGCACACTGTCTTCTCCTAATGAGCCAACCTGCATTGCGTGTGGATTTGTGTTTTCAGAATTTGACGGAATCTACAATGCGCTGCCCCCAGATCGCGAGGCGACTTTTCGGCAGTTTGTCCACGACTACGAGTCTGTGCGTGCAAAAGAGGGCCGAGGTTCCAGTTGCGCCGACTATTATCTGGCGCTTCCGTTCAAAGATCTTACCGGTCGCAACTCGTGGCAGTGGCAGATTCGAGCTCGTACATTTCGTTTCGTGGAGAAGCGTCTGTTGCCGACAATCGAAGGTCCCTATGTGCGGGGTTGCGACATTCTCGATATCGGCGCGGGCAATGGATGGTTGTCTTATCGCTTGGCGAAACGTGGCCATCGTCCGGTGGCTGTCGACCTGCTGATCAATGACGCTGACGGACTCGGCGGGGCCCGGCATTACTTCCAGCTTGCTCCTGCATTTTTGCGCTTCAAGGCCGAAATGGATTGCCTGCCATTCATGCCCGCGCAGTTCGATGTGGTGATCTTCAACGCATCGCTTCACTACTCCGTGGACTACCGCCGAACTCTCCAGGAAGCGCTTCGATGTCTGCGGAGCGGGGGGCATTTAATTGTCGCGGACTCGCCCTTCTATCGGAGGGAGGAGAGTGGAGAAAAGATGTTGCAAGAAAAGCGAGCGGCTTTCAACCGGCAGTTTGGTTTCAGCTCCGACAGCATTCAAAGCCGCGAATACCTCACCCCGGAGACACTGATTGATCTGTCGACTAAGCTGGCGGTCAAATGGAACGTCTATAAGCTTTGGTACGGGCTTAGCTGGGCTCTTCGCCCCATAAAAGCAAGCTTGATGAGACGCCGCGAGCCATCGAAGTTTTACCTGCTGCATGCCAGAAAGGAGAACTGATTTCGTGTCTGTCGCCGCCGTTGGCAATGTCTGGAAACTCAGCAGCGCGCAGGCCGTTCTTCGCAACGGTGTTCGCGGATGACCACGCTCGTGTCCATCTCGACCGTGGGTGCCAGGATCGACTGTGCCGACCTCGAGGTCCATCGTGTCCACACCCTCCCAGTCGTCGTGATTTCTCCTCACAATCAATGCGACTGTCACTGCGTGATGTGTGACATCTGGAAGATTCGCGACGCGAAAGAGTTTTCGGTTGCAGACCTTGAGCGTCAGATCGCATCGTTTCGCGACCTGAGGGTTCGTTGGGTAGTGTTTACCGGCGGTGAACCCCAGAAGAACAGCCGTCTTCCCGTATTGGCGGGGATGCTTCGCGATGAAGGGATCCGCGTCACGCTCCTCACCGCCGGGTTGCTCCTCGATGCACAGGCCGAAGCGATCGCTGCAACCGTCGATGATGTAATCGTCTCGCTGGACGGGCCTCCGGCATTGCACAACCGCATCCGTCGGGTTCCAAGAGCTTTTGAGCGACTTACGGCGGGGGTGACGGAACTGCGGCGCCTGCGCCCGGACCTTCCCATACGTGCCAGATGCACCGTGCAAAAGCTGAATCATTGCTCCCTACGCGATACCGCTGTTTCGGCCCGGGAAATTGGCCTGAACTCCATCTCATTTCTTGCCGCCGACGTCAGTTCCTCAGCTTTTAATCGTCCCTCTACTTCCTCAGCCGAGCATCATGAACAAATTGCCCTCAACGCCGTCGAGGTAGAAGAACTGGAGCAAGAGATGCAGCGCCTGATCCACGGGCATGCCGACGACATTGCTTCTGGTTTCATCGCGGAAAACCCGGCCAAGCTTGGCCGTATCGCGCAGCATTTTCGCGCCTGCCTCGGACAGCTCCAACCGGTCGCTCCACGCTGCAACGCACCTTGGGTCTCGGCCGTGATTGAAGCTGGGGGGGACGTCCGGCCTTGTTTCTTTCATCCTCCGCTGGGAAATACGCACGACGGGGCGTTGCACGAAATCCTGAATAGTCC
>JBAUVJ010000638.1:0-8474 GCA_049583165.1 Candidatus Sulfotelmatobacter sp.
GATTCGTCATCAGGATGGCCGCGCGGTCGCCCGCATCAAACTCCGCATCCTCGAGCGCCCGCGCCAAAGGCAGGCTGATCTCCTTGAAATCGGAATACGTCAGCCGACTTTTTTCCCGGTCGCGATCCGCTTCAATCAGGCAAGTCTCTCCCGAAAAACGGTCCAGCGCATCGCGAAGCGCCGCTCCCACACAGCTGTATTTTTGGAGATCGAGCATTAAAGACTTATTTCACCACAGAGACGCGGAGCCGCGAAGAAAACCTTGTTGGTCAGTTAGTTACCCGCATCGGCCCATGGGAACAATTTGGCAGCTGGACATAAGGTGGTTTTCCAAGTTGTTTCTCCGTGACTCCGTGGTGGATTCTCTCTAGAGTCGCGCCTGAATTTTCCCGGCCAGCGTCCGAAAGTCGGAAACGCCCTGCAATTCATAATCTGGAAGCTCCACATGAAAATGATTTTCCAGTTTGGTCAGCAGGTCAAGAGTTTGCAAGCTGTCGATTCCCAGGGTTTTAAAAAAATCATCATCGGGAGAAAGGTTTTCCTTGGGCACCTTAAAATGTGCCGCGGCAAGATTCAGAATTTCATCCAGCGTCTGTTCCGAACTATTCATAGCCGTCATATTCTGCTTCTGCATTTCGCACTACCTACTCGGTACTCGCGACTCGGCACTCGTTACTGCTCTACGGCAAATAAGGCTGCGCATCCGTACTCTCCACAAACTTCCGCAACCCCGCCTCCACCGCAGGACGAGCAAATAGCTCGCAGAACAAATCGATCTCCCTCCGCAACTCCTCATGCGGAATGGGCTTGATAAATTTTTTGGCCGCCACTGCCGTGGCATGATCGAATTTCTTAAGCTGAGCCGCCGTCCCGCGCGCCGCTCTTAGCGCCTCGCCCTCGCCAACCACCTGGCTCACCAACCCAGTCTGCTGCGCCTTAGTGGCATTAAAACTGCGTCCGGTCAACAACAAGTCCCTCACCATGGCATTGCCCAAATCGCGCTTCAGTCGCGGAATTCCGCCGAAGCCCGGAATTAGTCCCAGCCTCAATTCAGGAAAACAAAAGCGCGCCATCTTGTCGGCGATAATCAGATCGCAAGTCAATGCCAGCTCGAACCCTCCACCAAATGTGACCCCATGCACCGCCGCGATCGTAGTCAAAGGCGCAGCATCAATCAGATTGAATACGCGGTGAATACGCTCGAGAAAATCGCGGACTCCCTTTGCCGCTTCCGCTTTTTCCATCATCTGCGACCGGAGATAGAGTTCGCGGAGATCCGCCCCGGCACAAAAGCCCGGCTTCATTTCGCTATAAATAATAAGCGTATGCGCTTCCGCCTGAATGCGCTCCAATGAGGTTACGAATTTCTCGAGCTCTTCCAGAGCCGCCGATCCCAACTCGTTGCAGGGCGCGCGATGCAAGGCAAGTTCGATCACGCCATCGGCGACGTTCCACGACAAAGCACTCCCACCGCCGTCACTCACCGCTTTCATCTCGCATTTCCATGCTCTTTGAGTCCTTCGTCGTCCCGAGTACGCGGTTCCGCGGCGCCACGCCTACACTGCTTGCTTCACCCGGTACATGCTCTCGATCTCATTTTCCATCCGCGCTGCAATCACGTCGCGCTTCAGCTTCCCGTTCACCGTAAGCGCCCCGTTCTCAATCGAAAACGCTTCGGGCAGCACACAAAACGCCCGCACCTGCTTGTAGTGCGGCAACTCGGGATTCACCACATCCAGCGCAGCTTGCACTTTTTCCGAAGTCGCACTTCCCGTCACCATCGCGGACAAATATCCCCGCCCGTTTCCCACCACAACCACCTGCTGCGCTTCCGGCAGGAGCTTCGCAATCTTGCTCTCGATCGGCTCCGGCGAAATCTTGTGGCCGGACCCCAGCACGATCAAGTTCTTGATGCGCCCCGCGATCCGCCAGTTTCCCTCGGCATTGATTTCGCCCTGGTCTCCGGTATGAAACCATCCATCGCGCAGCGCCTCCGCCGTCTGCTCCGGCCTATTCCAATATTCCCGAAATATATTGGGTCCGCGCACCAAAACCTCGTCGTTGTCTCCGAGTTTCATCTCCATGCCCGGAATCGACGGCCCCACGCGTCCTACCTCGACGCGGTTGGGATCATCCATGGTGCAAATCGCCGTAGTCTCCGTCAGTCCGTAAACCTGTAACACGCGAATGCCCAGCATCGTGAAATAAAGCTGTGTCTCTGTAGTCAGAGGAGCCGACCCGCATATCAGCGCCTTCAGATTTTTCCCGATCATCTTCTTGCGAATCGCCGGAAACACCAGTCCATTCGCAAGTCCCAGCCACATCGCATCTCCCGGCTTCGATTGCTGCTCTTCCTTGCGTACCCACGCCGCCTTCGCCCGTGAGTAAATGGCCTGCACCACGCCGCCGGTCTGCCATAACTGCTCGTCGACCGCGCGGCGCATCCGTTCCAGCAACTGAGGAACATTCAAAAAATAATCCGGGGCTACGGTGCGCATATCACTCGCAATTTTCGTCAGATCCGTGTTGATCGTGACCAGGCTGCGCCGTTTCAGAAACGTCAGCAACGCAATCCACGACGCCGCGAATGTGAACGGCAAGTAATGAAAGATGCGGTCCTGACCCGGCGCTCTGGAAGAAGAACCCGACATCAATTCGCTCAACCGCTCCGCAGTCCGGTCCAGCATGAAACCCACATTCGCCGCCGTCAGCACTACGCCCTTGGCCTCGCCCGACGTTCCCGATGTATAGATGATGGTTACCGGATCCTCATGTCCAACCTGCGGCTGCTCCAAATGCACTCCGTCGACGCCCGCCAAAATCTCATCAAACAAATATCGCGGAGGCGCATCCTTCCAACTCTGCACAAGCGCTTCGCGCAAGGAAGCATCTCCGCAACACACGAGTGATGGCGTACAGTCTTTCATCATCGCAACCAACTCTGCCGGCGCTTGCCGCGAGTACAGCGGCACCACGATCAGGCCTTCGGCCATGAGAGCCATGTCCACCGCCACCCAGCGGATGCTGTTCGCCGCCAGCAAGCCGCACCGGTCGCCTTTGTTCAGCTTCTTCGAGGCAATAAAAGTCCGGGCCTTATTCACTAGTTCCAGCAATTCGCGCCCGGTCACGCTGGTGACTTCGCCTTCGCGAATCTCCGCGAGAATCCGCGCATCCGCGGCCGCTTGAATCTGCGACAGGATCTCTCCGACAAATGGAATGGATGTATTCAAAATAAAATTGAAACGCCGGACTGAAAAACCGGCGACTTCAGTCGTAGGCCGCCGCCAACTCCCGCAAGCTGCTGTTCATCGGCGGTAGATAATCCTCCCAACTCCACTCCCCCCGCCGAGTCTCAAACTCCGGATACAGTCTCTGCACTTCTTCTTCAAAGTACACGCCCATGCGCGCCATCACCTTCAAATTCTTTACCACCGTCTGCGCGATGCCGTTGGCAATCGTCTCGCCCTCGCAACTCAATTTCTCCAGGGCGACCAGCAATTTTTCTTCAAGCTCCGGATCATCCACCGTCATCAGCAAATCCTGGTGCCCTCGCTCCCGCATTAAATTTCGGATGCGCTCATCCATCGTGATTCCTGCCGACGGCACCAGCCCAGGCATCGACGTCACTATGCCGTGATAGCGCGACGATGCCATCATATGGCAAGCCCGCAAGACGCTCACCAATTCATACATGTTGTACTCGTCCGAAGTCAGCACCGGCACTCCGCCCAGCTTCTCAGAGATGCGGTTCGCCGGCCGCGCGTCCAGTCGCTCTGTCGCCGCCAAAATCACGAAAACATTCTTCTTTTTGCGGAACGCATCTACGGCGTTCGCAATCGCCGTCCAATATTTTCGATACGCCTGCTCCGCTGCCGGACCAGAATTGTGAAAATACACGGTGCGGTAGTGGCTATCCTTGTACGCTCCCGTCAAACTTCGCACCGCGTACTTGGCCACCGACGCCTTTACCGGCCATTCAAACGGATTGATCGGACACACCACCAGCACCGGTGTTCGTCCATCCCAGCCTACTTTTCTAAGAATGCTTTGCCCGTACTCCGGCGGGCGCGGCTCGAACGTCCAGGCCGTGTCCGTCCCCAACTCAGTCGGCACGCCCAGCTCGCGCAACACACCGCGCGACTCTTCATTCCGCGTAATCACGAATGAGTTCCTGCAATAGCGCCCGCACATCTTCGCCACCAGCGGATCCATGTGCCCCGCTTCCGCGCCGTATCCCACCGAAAGTTTATTCTGCGCCGCGGCAATTCCCAGGGACCCGATCATCATCGTGGTCAGCGCATTGGCGAACTTGCTCTTGAACATCGACCCTTCGCACGCCACTACTCCGTCATGCCGTGGCACTTCATTCGCCAGAAAAGGAGGAAAAATATCCGGCAGGTGCACCTGCTTCGTGCATTCGAAATATCCGCGTGAGAAGTCGAAGTTCTGGCTCATCACGCTGAACTCGACCCGCTCGGCTCCCAGAATATGCCGGATCTGACGCAGCATCTCTTCCACACGAACGTCTGATCCCATATTCCGCGTGCCGTTGTATCCGGCAAACAAGAGTTTCAGTTTTTCCCCCGGCTTCCAGCGCTTGCCCGCTCCCAGCATCCAACCCGCCTTGGCGCGCTCGATCGAGCTACTGACCCATGCTTCGAGGATGAAGTCCATCATGCGGCCGTTCCTCCCGCAACCGCCGGCCAAGACCGGTACTTGTACTCGAAATTATTTTCCCGGCTGAATTTCAGCAGCGGATAACAATACTCGGAAAACGGCACCGGCTTCTTCTTCAATTCCAAAATCACCCGCGTGTTATCGAACACCGTATTCCACGTTAGATACGGCATGAACACTTTCATCAGCGATGCGCCCTTGCCAACCGCTCCCTTGCGATTCGCCAGAAAATTTACCGATCCGGCAAATGGACGTTCCACCATCGGCACAAACACCGGCGCGCGTTTGTTTTGCGCCGCCGCCAAAGCCTTTGTAATCTCAGCAAATGTTTGCGATTCAACCCCGGACGAAAGATGGTAGGTGTCAAATTGCGGACGATCTTTCTGATGCAACGTCGAAATCGCATCCGCCACAAAATCCACATTCACAATATCGATCTTGTCGGTCGAACGAAATGGCAGCGCCGGCAAGCCAGCCAGAAAAACAAAGGCCTTCACCATGTCGAATTGCGTGGTCTCCGGATAACGGCTATCGCCCAAAACAATGCTTGGCCGGAAAATAGTCTTCGGTGTCTCCGGCAACAACACCCGCATCATGTGCTCGCAAAATTTTTTCGTTCGCGCATACGGATCGTAATCCGACCGATCCCAGTCGATCGACCCGTCTTCGCCCACCAGTTCATTCTGCCGCTTCCCCGCAACCGCTACGGTGCTGACCTGGCTGAAGCGCCTCAGCCCGTGATAGTGCTCGGCCTGGCGCGCCAGCGTGAGCACTTCCAAAGTACCGCGCAGATTCACGTTCAGGCAGCTCTTCTCCGACTTCCGGTTCAGCGACGCCGCGCAGTGAATCACCGAATCCGTGGTGTGGACCAGCCTGTCATATTCGTCGCGCTGCAATCCAAAGGCAGATTCCGTTAAATCTCCGCGAAACACGCGCACCCGAGTTTGTAGATATTCATGAAACTGCGGAAACTCCAAATGCAACTGCAACGCCTGCCACAAGCGCGCTTCCGCCTCGTTCACGTCCCGCGCCCGCACCAGCACATTCAGTGCCGCGCCATCGCGCAGAAGATTCGCCGCCACATGCGCCCCGATATATCCCGTCGATCCCGTTAAAAATATCGCCATTCAGCAATTCTCATTTCTTCTTGCCGCTCTTCTCGCCCCGTAATTGCCGATCAAACTCTCCAATCGCTCTCCCTAGACAGCTTTTGGGTGGCCCAGCGCTTCAGCGCTGCGAAAACCGTCAGCTAGAAAGCCGGGCTTTAGCCCCAGAGCGGACCTTTCACCACGCCCCGCCATTGGTTCCCGTCTTCACCGTCTCCCCATTCTCCAAACTCCGCGCTGGACGCGCCTCCAGCGCCCGTCCCTCGATTAAAGGGTACGTCCATTTGCGCAGCGCCGGGATATGCACATTAATCCAATAATCCCACCAGTCGAGCATTCGCGCTTTATACCCAAAAACTTCCCGTTCCTCATCCACCAACGCCTGAGATAACTTCTCCACGTTGTCCGCCGCAAAATCGTGTTCGTTAAAAAGAATAAAAGGTTCGAACAGCTCAATCAATTTTTCCAGCCGCTCCAGATTTCTTTCCGTCTTCACCAACGGAGTCTTCTTCAGCGGCAACGGCGACATAATCCGCTGAATCGATTTCACAATCGCCTTCTGCGCCGGCGCCGACATTCTCTGGTACCGCGTCTTCGACACCGGAATCGCATCAAAGCGCAGCCGCAGCCACGATTCCAGTCCTTCCTGCGCCCGGTAATGCTTGCGATGCGCCAGCGACGTCAGCTCAATCGACCGCCCCATGTCGCAAGGATTCGTCGCCGAGGTCGCCAGTTGATACAGTTCGTCATGCCGCCGCTCCACAATCGCCGCCGCAATCAGCGTCATTCCGTCGCACACCGCGTCAACCGGAATAATATCCAGCCGTTTGCTCTCATTCGATGGTAACTGCCGGAAATATGTTCCCAACAAATAGGACAGGGACGCGGAGGTATTAATCCCCTCATTCCATCCCAAAAAGGGCTTCGTTACCGAAGTCTCCACAATCGCCGGGCGCACCACCGCAATTGGCAGCCCCGCGCCATATTTCACAATGAGCGATTCCGCTAAACTTTTGGTCAGGGTATAAGTATTCGGCCAGCCCAACTCTTTCGCCCGCCGCGTTCCGGCCTCGGTCAAATAAGTTTTCAGCCATCGGATTCGATTCTTACGGATCTGATTTTCCAAAGCCGCGCCCTGAAGCCCCTTCGCCGCATGTTCCTTCGCCAGCGACTGCGACCTCAGGCCGGCCGTGACTTCCTCACCTTCAGCTTGCGCTTCTGCTCGGGCGATCACTTCATGCAGCGAACGCCACTCCTGCTCCGCGTCAAAATTCGCCACGCGGTGTGGCGTGTAATTCGGAATCAGTTTCTCCGCCACTCGTCCGTCACGTTCACCCGCCACATAGCAGGTAGAAAGATGGAGCAAGCCGGCATGATCCGTGCCGCGCAGGAATTCCAGGATATTCATCGCCGCGTCGGTGTTGGTCGCCAGCGCATCCCGCAAATCTGGATTAAAGTCAGTTAATCCCGAACTATTAACAATCAGATCGAGATTCTTCTGCAAACGCCGCGCAATCTCCGCATCCAGCCCCAGTCCCTCCCGCGTGACGTCTCCCTCAACCACCTCCACTTTTTCCCGCAAGTATTCCGCAAGTCCGATTCCGTGCTTTTCAAACAGCGGATCGAAGACCGGCGATTCTTCCACAATCTTTTCAAACCGCTGCTGTCCTGGATTCGATTTCTGCCGGCGGATCAGCAAATAAATCCGCCCAATCTTGGGCAACTCCATCAAGGTATTTGCCAGCCAGACCTTCCCGATAAATCCGGTCACGCCGATCAGCATCACATGCTTGCCTGCCAGCACCCGCCGCACTGAAAATCCCGGCGCTTGCTGCCGACCCTCGAAGTGAACGATCGGCCGTTCGCTCGCCGCCGACTCGCGCCCAGATTCAATAATCGCTCCTTTAAGTTCGTCCAACGTTATATCCAGTTGCCGCGCCAGAGTTTTCGGCGCACGCCGTCCGTCGGGAGCCTGCTCCTGAATTCGCGCGAATGCTCCGCGCGGCCGGATGATCGGTTCCAACAGCCGTCCCGTGGCAACCCCGTCGCGAAATTCCAACCGGTTGGCCACAATCCGCTTCACCCCAAGATGCTGCGCCAGCGGCTTCATCACGTGTTCCAGTCCCTGGCTCACTAGCACCACGTCCGCTCCCGTGCGCACCAATTCCTCCACCCGCTCCACTCCATGAGCCTTTAACTGTGGTTTCAATTTGTACTGGAAATATTCCTCACCAAGAAGGTCCAGCCGGTCCCGCGTAACACCACGCAAAACCGTGTGCACCACTCGCGTTGCAAATTTGCGGTTCGTCGAATACAGAAATGGGCGCAGGGCCGCCATCAAGAAGATTAGCCCGCGCCGCCGGAAGCGCTCCGAGAACGTCTGCGCGTTCCAGGTAAAGAACGCCACCGGCTGTACCACCGTCAGGTCCAGCAAGCTCCCTTCAACCCGCCAATACACGGTGGGTGAAACACGCAGGGAAGCGTCGGGTTTATGGTTTGATTGTTCCAAAAGTCAAATGTTCCAAAGCAAATTGTTCCAAAGCAAATTCATCCCCGGCGCAGGGAGTTCCCAGCGCAGACGGACGAATCTCCTATTGTAAACAATGCACCGCAATCCTCGAAGCGCTTATCTGGGCTGTGCAGGAATCGAAATCGGAGTCCAGCAGATCGACTTGGCGTGAGGACGGGTCA
>JBAUVJ010000639.1:0-11966 GCA_049583165.1 Candidatus Sulfotelmatobacter sp.
GAGTTATCAGGCAGGATTGGCTCACTACCATGCCGGCCAAACCGATACCGCCAAACAGGATTTCGACGACGCCTTTAACACCCTGCTGGAAAGCAAGCTGGATATTCGCTCCGATGATCGGCTCGAGAAGGAATTCGATCAAATCGTGGACGGAGTCAACCATCTTGATCTGGGCGACTTACCCTCAGACTCCGAAGCCCAGAAGTCGGAACCGGCTCCCATCGATGAAACCAACGGGATCACACCGTCCGTCGAACCTGGAGTGAAGGCAAAAGCGCAAGCCGAGATTAAATCGACCCATTCCGACCTGCCGCTCATGATGACCGACCAGGTCGCGGGGTATATCAGCTACTTTTCCACCCGTGGACGCGGCACCTTCGAGCACGCTTTTGCCCGCTCAGGCCGCTACCACGACATGATGATCCGAATCCTAAGGGAAGAGGGGGTTCCGCAAGACCTGATCTATCTGGCGCAGGCTGAATCCGGATTTCAGCCGACAGCCGTTTCTCGCGTTGGCGCCCGAGGCATCTGGCAATTCATGGGCAGCCGGGCTCGCGGTTATGGCTTGCAGCACAGTATGTGGGTCGACGACCGCCAGGATCCCGAAAAATCAACGCGCGCCGCTGCCCGCCATCTGAGAGACCTTTATGGCCAGTTCGGAGATTGGTATCTCGCAATGGCCGCCTATAACTCGGGCCCAGGGACGGTTCAGGCGGCGGTGCGGCGCACCGGCTATGCCGACTTCTGGGAGCTTTACCGGCGTAATGTTCTTCCCAAGGAGACGCGCAACTACGTTCCCATCATCTTGGCCGTGACAATTGTGACCAAGAACCTACCGCATTACGGGTTTGACGATGTCTCAATGGATGAGCCCACTCGCTTCGATTCGGTAACCGTCAGCTACCCCGTAGATTTGCGCCTTGTGGCCGATTGTATAGACGCGACTCCCGCGCAATTGCAGCAACTGAATCCCAGCCTTCTTCGGCTAAGTACGCCAAAGGAAGGCACCTTCGAGCTGCATCTGCCCCCTGGAACAAAGCAGCAATACCTGACCGACATTGCGGCTATACCCACGGGCATGCGTCTCTGGTGGCGCTATCCTTCAGTCCATTCCGGCGATACTGTCGCTTCTCTGGCACGCACCTATCACACCACGCCTCGATCTATCGAGGAAGCCAATCACCTGGACGGGGCCGAAGTCGAAGGCAATGCCAAGCTAATTATTCCCCTCGCACCCGGCAAGCACTTCATCGACACTGCCACCTACGCCCGCCGGATTACGCGTTATAGAGTCCGGAAGGGTGACACGGTTGAGACTGTGGCGGAGAACTTCGGGGTTTCTCCCCAAATGCTCCGGCGCTGGAACGGCTTGCGCGGAGACAGCCTGTCAGGACGTAAAGTGCTGGCGCTGCATCTGCCGGTTTCGCCGAGCGGCGAGCCGATCTCCGCCGCTTCCAGAAAGCCAGCCGAGCACTCCCTGACCGCCAAACAAACGGCCAGCAGCAAAGCTCCAGCAGCCAAATCAGCGAAAACCGCTGATATCAGCGATGGAGGTGCACCAGAGCAGGCCAGTATAGTGCACCACAAGGTCAAGTCAGGCGAAACGTTGTATTCGATCGCAACCACCTACAAAACTACCGTCGCGGCGCTCAAACGAAGCAACCAAAACGTGGCCACTCTGCGCCCCGGCATGATTCTGGTCGTTCAGCAAAACCAATAAAAGCAAAGCAGCGTTCCGAAGTGGTCTTCTGCCATCTGTCTGTTGGTCGCGGCATTGGTCCGGACATTGGATTTGAATTAGCAGGGCCTCGGACAAAGTACTTTTTCCGCGCCGCTGTCGAATCCGCTTCCATTCCGTCGCTGCCTGTGATAACAGGATTAAGCGGGCTGGAATGTGATCCAAGTCCTTGCAGTCTGCACCAAACGTCGTGCTATAATCGCGCGCCGTTCCAGCAAAGAGTTTCTGGTGGTCTTTTAATTTCCCGTACCCGGCAGTCCTGTGCGATTTTTTGGCGCCAGGATGCCAAAAATAAGATCAGGAGGAGCAATGACGTTCTACGATCCCACACTCTACGGACGTGATGAAGAAGAAGAATTCGGCGACAGCGGTGCCTACAGCGAGTCGATCGAGGAAGATTTTGAAGAGGAAGAGGAGGAGGAAGAAGAAGCTGGCGTGCCGGAAGCAGAAACCAGCGAGCCCGTCACTTCGACTCCGCCACCGACCGCTCCCAAACCCGCTGCCCCCTCAGGCGGCGGTCCCAAAAAACCGGCCGCTAAAAAGAAAGCGCCGGCGAAAAAAGCGCCGGCCAGGAAAAAGACGCCCAAAAAACCGGCCAAAAAGAAACCCGCCAAAAAGCCTGCGAAAAAGAAAGCCGCGAAAAAGGCGGCCAAAAAACCAGCAAAGAAAGCAGCCAAGAAGAAAGCCAAGAAGGGTCGCCGCTAGAATATTAAACCTGCGCTAAAACTGGGACCGCGGCCAGCAAGCCGCGGTCTTTATTATGGCCGCCGCTGATCGAACCACCGCAATTTGCTCGCTACTCGATACTCGCTACTTCTTCCCCTCAACTGCTGCCCGGCACTTTCCGTACAACTCCAACAGGTGCGTCGCGTACTCTTCGGGCTTGGCCGCCGAACCTGTCCCTTGAAAGCCCACTCCCGACGATGTGGTTCGCCCGTAGCCGGTTGTCATCGCTACGAATTTCATCAGATCCAGCGCAATATCCTCATTGCGGCGTGCGCTTGCATGCAAAGCTGGTCCCTCTTCCATGAGTCCTTCTCCTGAACCGGAAATATAAGGAAGTTCTTCGTCGTCTCCCATGACGCTCCTAGTACTTCGGCAACGATGATAGCAGGGTCGGGAGCTTGCCGCGCGGGGCGTCAACCCGCAACTTACGGAGCGGAGAGCAGTTTTTCGGCGAGCACTCGCGTACGTTTGCCGATGATTGAGCCGTGGACCCACAGCAATGGTCCCAGGGCCAAATATAACCATCCCGCCAATCCCGGACTCTTAAAGGCAACCAGAAACGACGCGATGCCAACCAACGCCAGAACACCATTCTCCTGCATCTCAGAGCGCGTTTCCAGGATCTCGACCGGGTTCAAACTCAGTTTTCCGCGCAGCTTGTAGGCGTGAGCATACATGAGGACAAAAAGAAAAAAGACAGATGCGAATCCGGCGGCGTAAATCCGCATAAGTACTGAGCCTTCGTGCCACCCGAAAGCGACAGCAAAGTGAAAACAAATTTCAAGGGATAGACATAAAACAACACCAGAAAGAGAAGAACCACATTGAGGAACACGGTGTAGGAGTCTTCCAGCCCGTAGCGACGTGAGAATCTGTAGTGCGTCCGCCAGATCATGACCAACTGCGCAAAGCATGCCGCAAAGGGCAAAAACCCGCGCATGTCGGCCATTAGCTCCGCATAGCTGTGTGGTACTTCGAGCGACACCACCAGCAGCGTGACGGCAAAACCGAAGATGACATCGCAAAAGGCTTCCAGACGCGTGATCTCACCCGCGCGCCAGCGAAAGTACTCCTCCGGAACCATCCCTGGTCCCCGCGGCGCAACGCTGTGGGCACGCTGTTCGGGCTGCACGTTCTCCGACGAAGATGGGCTTGATGCCGTAGTATTTGCGCCTTCGGCCATGATGTTGATTGTCAACGGTCAATCGCCAGTTGGCAATTGAAATTCAACTCCTGCGGTGCGTCGCAGCCGGACCATTAGCCACACCGAAGCCGCGAGCAGAACGGGAGAAGTATAAAATCCGGGGGCCGGACGTGGAAATGAGACGGAAGCCACCGTGTGTCCCAGAATCGAAACCAGAGTGTGCCCGAGGCCATTGAAAAACATGATGACGGCGAAGCACCACGCGACCGGACGCAGTCCCTGCATGCCCCGCGCCGCCACGGGAGTCAGGCAGATAAGGAGCCCACAGGCCGCTATCAGGCCCAAAAGCCAATCTCTAAAGTCAAATGGTGGCATCGGGAACCAGCCCCAGCTCTCGCGCAGAGCGATCACGGTTGGGTTATACACTCCAAGAACGCCGCTGGACGCTTCATCAAGGATGTGCAGTGCGAGGGCGACGCACAGCGCAAACCATGCAGTGCCAAAACCCGACGCTGAAAGTGCTGGCGGTGCTGGCCTCAAGGAATCGCCGGTCGACCTTAATTCTCGATGGCGGGTTGGCGATTTGCAATGAGAAATCGACCTTTGGTAAAACCGCCGGCCCGAAATGCAACTTCTGCCTGAGCTTTATCGTCGCACTTCACTCATCAGCGCCAGCAGGTTGCCTTCGGAGTCGCGAAAGAAGGTCATCCACAGGTCATGATCCGGCATTCGTGCGATCAAATGTGGCTCGTCCTCAAAGCGAACTCCGCTTTCTTTCAGCTTGGCGTGAGCGGCCTGAATATTGGACACGGAAAAATACAGAACCGAACTGAGATGGTCAAATTCCGGTTTCTCCGCCCGGTCCAGCATCAGCCTCACTCCGCCGCAGTCGAAAAAGGCTAATCCCGGCGGCGCTTTAAAAAGCAGCTTAAGGCCCAGTTTGTCCTGGTAAAAAGCGGCTGCGCGTTCCACGTCCTTCGCGTTAATCGCAATTTGGCCCACGTGGGTAATCCCAATTCCGGCTGTAGTCAGGCCCATGTCTTGACCTCCAACCAAACCTGTTCAGGTCCGTAGAAAAACTGCTCCGAGACTTCGTTACGAGATGTACTTTGCGCAATTCGCGGTACCGAGCATAATGACCGGAAAGCCAATCAAATACAACTAATGCCGCGGTTGGTGCATACCATGGTTCTGATGTGCGACCATGGTTTAATGTTGAACCCGGGTCTCTGACCCGTCGCGGCAGGAGGGCCGCCTCGCTGCTAACACAACTTTCGAAGGAGTCACATTTCACTTTGCGCCTGACACGCCGGGAATTTGCCCATTCGGCCCTCGCCGCCAGCATTGCAACGGCTCTGCCAGCCACTCTGCTCTCGAGCTGTAGTGTGTCGTCGAATGCCGCGCGCACGGAGCATTTCGTCAACTCCAGGGCCGTGCAGTCCAACGATTCTTCCGAAGTTCTCTTCCCCAAGAATTTCATCTGGGGCACAGCTACTGCCGCTTACCAGATCGAAGGTGCATGGAAAGAAGACGGCAAAGGCGAATCCATCTGGGACCGTTTCGCGCACACGCCCGGCAAGATCAGAAATGGCGATACGGGAGATATAGCATGTGACTCATACCATCGCTGGCCTTCAGACATCTCGCTCATGAAGACGATGAATCTGAACAGCTACCGATTTTCGATCTCCTGGCCCCGCATTCAGCCCGCTGGCTCCGGCACAGCTAACTCGAATGGCGTCGACTACTACAGCCATCTCGTTGACGCCTTGTTGGAAGCGAAAGTTCGTCCTTTTGTCACGCTCTACCACTGGGATTTGCCGCAGACCTTGGATGACGCCGGCGGTTGGCCGAATCGCGATACCGCTTCCCGCTTCGCCGACTACGTGGAGATCATCGCACAAGCTCTGGGGGACCGCGTTTCCGATTGGATGTTGTTCAACGAACCCGCGGCCTTCACCTACCGGGGCTATCTCGAGGGCACCCTGGCTCCCGGACACCAAAGTCTTCTCGACTTCCTGCGCGCTTCCCACACCGTAAACCTGGCGCAGGGCGCCGGTTTTCGCGCACTGAAGGCCGCACGCCCCACTGCGCGAGTGGGCACCGCGTTCAGCATGTCGGCGTGCGAGCCCGCAACGAACTCCGAGGAAGACAAGTTGGCGGCTGAGCGTGCTCACGCCATCACCAACCTCTGGTTCCTGGAGCCCGCGCTCCATGGCCGCTATCCCGAGGCGTTTGCATTTTTTTCAGAAACTGCCATGGGAATGAAATCGGGCGATCTAGAAAAGATGAAGGCGCAGCTCGATTTCATCGGCATCAATCTCTACTACCGCACCATCTGCTCAGCTCCCAGCGCGCTGGAACGAATCGGCCACGCACAGCAATGGCTGTTCCCAGTAAAGATGGTCGGCGGTCAGGACGGTCCGAAAACCGATATTGGATGGGAAGTTTGGCCGCAAGCGATGTATGACATGGTCATGCGCATCACTCGCGACTTCAACCGGCCCGTCATCGAGATTACCGAAAGCGGGTGCGCCTACAACGATGGGCCCGGCACCGATGGCATTATTCGTGATGCGAGGCGGGTCGACTATCACCGGGAGTATCTGCAAGCAGTCGCGCACGCTATTAACGATGGCGCGGACGTTCGCGGCTATCACGCCTGGAGCCTGATGGATAACTTTGAGTGGGCGGAAGGCTTCAGCCAGCGCTTCGGCTTGGCCTACGTTGATTTCAAAACCCAGCAGCGCACCATCAAAGAGTCAGGTCGGTGGTATGCCAAGGTAGCTGCGGAGAATCGTGTGCTGTCTCTCTGACCAGGACCGCGAGACTCTCGTGCGAATATTTTCTACTGCGCGTCGGGACCGGCAACCTTCAGTCGATCTCGCTCCTCGGCAAGCTTCCGCTGCAGCGCCGGATTCACCAGCGCCACGGGCACCTCTACATCTCCGACCTTGAACTCGGTGGGATCGAACGTGGCATATCCGTCTTTCTGCCCCATGTGGCCGGAAATCGTGACCCAGACGTCCTTCCCGCCGATCTCCGTCAGAAACTGCCCGTGCACCGTGTCTCCATCATAGGTAACTTTCTGATCTTTGATGTTTGGCGATCCGCTGCCGACGTTCGAGTCCGGAGACAGCGCTGTCCCTCCGCCCCCACTCGCGCCCAGCATTTGGTTGATGGCAGCGCTGATCGCGTCACTGTTGGAGCTGGAACTAGCGCGCGAATCGGCCTTCGCGCTCTGAGCTGTGGCCGAGTTCTGAGCCGGCTGGGGTACCGCGGAAGGCGCTGCGGAAGAAACTGCGGAGTATCCCCCGCTGCTCTGTGATGGTTGGACTTGCTGCCCTGCTAAATCTGATTGGTCCGCCTTTTGATTGAATGTCTGCGGGTTGCGTGATTGGGCATTACTCCCCGTCCCAGCCGAAGGCCGCTCCTGCACTACTGGAGCCGGCTTCCTCAACAACAGAATAGTGATCACGACCAAGACCACAAGCGTCGCAATGCTGATAATACGGTCCAGCTTAATTTTCATGACGACTCCAGCATCATGGTAGCCGGAACAAACGGCCAGTTTCAGATTACTTCGGTCACATGCGGGTTTGCGGGATTTTGATCGTGTAGGACCACATTCACCCTAGCTTCTTAGTGAGCAATTCGTTCACGAGTTGCGGATTGGCTTGGCCTTTCGAGGCTTTCATCACCTGGCCGACGAAGAAGCCGAGCATCGTTTTCTTGCCGGCGCGATATTGTTCGAGTTGCTTCGGACTCGCGGCTATGACTTCGTCAATGATTTTTTCCAGTGCTGAAGTGTCCGAAGATTGCCGCGGCCGTCCTTCTTCTTCGTAGACGTCGGGGAAATCTTTGTTGCGCTCGAAGCACAGATCATAAAGGTCCTTGAGCATTTTGCCGGAGATGGCACCACTCTCCACCAGATCGGCCGAGGCCGCTACGCCTTTCATCGAAATCGGAGACTGCTCGATCTCCAATCCTTTTGCCTTCAGGCGACCCATCAGTTCGCCCTGCACCAGGTTCGCGACCCGCTTGGGATTCTTGGCCGCCTTCGCCGCAGCCTCGAACTGAGCGGCGAGTAATCTGGAAACCGTCAGCACCTGCGCGTCATATTCTGTCACACCAAATTCCCGCACAAACCGCGCCCGGCGCGCTTCCGGCAACTCGGGCAAAGTCTTCTCGATCTCAGCCTTCCACTTTGCATCCACCACTAATGGCAGCAGATCGGGCTCGGAAAAATAACGGTAGTCGTGCGCCTGCTCTTTGGAACGCATGCTGTAAGTCTTGCCTTCGTGCGAATTGTAGAGGCGAGTCTCCTGAGTGATCTTGCCGCCGGATTCGACGACTTCGATTTGCCGGGCGAGCTCATAGATCAACGCCTCGCGGATGAAGCGGAACGAATTCACATTCTTGATTTCAGCTTTCGTTCCCAGCTCTTTCTGCCCGCGCGGCCGGATGCTGATGTTGGCATCGCAGCGCAGCGAACCCTCCTCCATGTTGCAGTCGCTGACGCCGGTATAGAGAATGATTTCCTTCAGCCGCGTCAGGTACTCGTATGCCTCGTCCGGAGTGGCGATGTCCGGCTCACTCACAATTTCAATCAGCGGCACGCCGGTGCGGTTGAGATCGATGGCAGTTTTCTCCTCCGAGTCGGCAAAACCCTCGTGCAGGCTTTTGCCCGCGTCCTCTTCCAGATGCACGCGTGTGATTCCGATTTTTTTCTTACTCCCAAGTTCGATATATCCATGCTCGGCCAGCGGCTTGTCGTACTGCGAAATCTGGTATCCCTTGGGCAGATCAGGGTAGAAATAATTCTTGCGCGCGAAGATCGATATCTCATTGATCCGGCAATTCAGCGCCATCGCCGCCAGCGTGGCGAACTCGGCTGCTTTGCGATTCATTACCGGCAAAGCTCCGGGCATGCCCAGGCACACCGGGCAAACATTCGTGTTGGGTGCAGCGCCGAAGCGCGTGGAGCACGAGCAGAAAATCTTCGACGCCGTCAAGAGCTGGACATGAACTTCGAGGCCGATGACTGGTTCGTAGGTTGTGCGCGCGGCGACGGAGGCATCTGCGGTGATGGACATATCAAAATTATAAGGGCTGCGAAAGTGACTCGGCGGCTAGTCAGGAATTTGAATACTTCCATCCGCTGCGATGGGGAACGATGGGTTCCAGGCGACCTCCCAGAGAAAGCCATCGGGATCGGAGAAGTAGCCGGAATAGCCTCCCCAGAAAGCTTCCTGAGCGGGCTTGAGAATTTTTGCGCCGGCAGCTTTGGCCTCGGCGAGGACAGAATCGACTTCTGCACGATTGCGGGCGTTATAGGCCAGCGCTGTTCCGCTGAAACCCTGAGCGTCTTCATTGATATCGGCGGCAATATTCGCGTCCTTGGCAAGATCGGGGCGTGGGTACAAGGCGAGGGCCATGCCTCCTGCTTGGAAAAATACGACGCCTTCAGTCTTGGCCATGGACCTGCGCCATCCGAGGCGCTCGTAGAAGTCGCGGCTGCGGTTCAGGTCCGCTACGCCAAGCGTGACGAGGCTGATACGTTGTTCCATCTATTTCTCCATCTGAATTTCGAAATACATCAGCTCGGCGCCTTTAGCGTCGTTGACGCCGGTGACGTAGAGGCGGGCACCTTCGAGGGGAGCGTTGATGTCTTCGACGTCGAAGAAGAGGAATCCGGATTGCGTGGTGTGAGGTTCGACGGCTTTGGCGGCGAATTGCGCAGTTTCGATCTCGTCGCGCTGCTTCTGGCTGAGTGCACCTTTCACTTTTTTCTGCGGGATGGGAATCGGAAGCGGATGCGTGTTGGCCTGAGGGTTGGTAAGGCGGCGGAAGGTATCCTCAGAAGAAGCGGGCGTGAGCTTGGCCCTGCCGCCAGTGGTGAGGGTGACCTGCATGTTGGCGATGGAGATGGGCTGGTCGCCGTCGTTGGTCACGACGAAGAAGATGGGAAGGAAATCGTGCTCCTGAAAGTTGATGGAGAAAATTTTTGCCTTGTCGGCGGTGTCGTAGGGGTCGGCGGCGATGGCGACTTTGTCGATTGCATGGTCATCGTGCGCGGGATAGGTTTTTGCGGGCTGGGCGGCGGGCTTTACGAAATCTTTGGCGGGAACGCAAAGCGCAAAGGCCACAATCAAGAACAGGACGAACAGAACGCGGAAAAAACCTGGCTTCGGCGTCGGCTGCATGAATTCGATTATAGAGGCTGAGGCGGCTTCGTTCGCTGCTGGTATCGGAAGTTCTCCAAAATCTTAACCCTAGAGGACACGGAGGTGCGGGGGGTAGATCTTTGTTTAGAATGGCTCAACTTGATCACTTCTCTTTATAGCTTGCTCTACAGCATGGCGCTCGGGGTGGGGATGTTGGCGAGCGCGCCTTATTGGCTGTTTCAGATGGCGCGCCACGGAAAGTATCGCAAGGGATTTCTGGAGAGGCTGGGACGCGTGCCATCGCGGCTGCGATTGCCGGAAGCGAAAGAACGGGCAATCTGGGTCCATGCGGTTTCCGTGGGCGAGGTGCTTGCGGTTGAGCGGTTGGTAGCGGATCTTCGGCGGCGTTGGCCGCAGCATAAAGTTTTTGTTTCGACGACAACCGATACCGGGCAGGCGCTCGCGCGGAAGCGGTTTGGCGAGGGGAATGTATTTTATTTCCCCATGGATTTTGCATTTGCGGTGCGGCCGTATCTGCGGGCGCTGCGGCCGGAGCTGGTGGTAATTGCGGAGACGGAGTTCTGGCCGAACTTTTTACGGCTCGCACATGCGAGTGGGGCGCGAATTGCGGTGGTGAATGCGCGCATCTCGGATCGGTCGTGGCCTAGATATAGGCGTTTCCGCGGATTGCTCGTGAGACTGCTGATGAATATTGACGTGTTCCTCGCGCAAACTTCCGAGGATGCGGCGCGCTTGCAAGATATTGGCGCACTTGCGGAACGGGTACATGTCACAGGAAACTTGAAGTTCGATATTCCCATGCCCAATCCGCCTGCGATCGTGGAAAGCTTACGGAAGTCAATAAACGCGAGCGCCGCCGGTCCGGTGCTGGTGTGCGGCAGCACCGTGGAAGGAGAAGAGCCTCTGCTGCTGAAGGCGTTTGAAAACGTCCTGGTACAGCACCCGGGGGCCGTGATGATTCTTGCGCCCAGGCATCCTGAGCGATTTCCGGTTGCGGCGGAACTGCTGGAACAGCTGTCGATTCGGTTCTACAGGCGATCGCTGTGGGATGGTGAACCGTTGGCGGGCGGTGTTTTTCTGTTGGATACAATCGGGGATTTGGCGGCGATTTATGCGCTCGCCGATCTTGCGTTCGTGGGCGGAAGCCTGGTGCCGCGCGGCGGGCATAACATAATTGAGCCAGCACAATATGGCGCAGCTATTCTGATCGGAAACCACACTGAAAATTTTCGCGACATCGTGAGCTTGTTTCAAAGCCGGGATGCTGTGCGGGTAGTTGGTCCGGCAGAATTACCGCTGGTTTTTCTGGAGCTGCTCGCCAACGATGCGGAGCGCAGAGCATTGGGAGCGCGCGCCGCTGAAACTGTGCTGGCGCAGGTTGGAGCAACCGCGCGGACAGTAGAGCAATTACAACAGCTAATGGCCCGGCCATGAACTTCAATCCCCTGTCTGCCGTCTACGGCGGGATCGTCGGTACACGCAATAGCTTTTATGATCGAGGTTGGTTGCGTGCGCGGGCGCTGTCCGGAGCGGTAATCAGTGTAGGCAACCTTTCCGCTGGAGGGTCGGGGAAAACTCCATTCGTGATTTTGTTGGGCGGCTTGCTGAAGGAGCGGGGGATCGGTTTCGATGTATTGTCGCGCGGTTATGGACGGAGGACCCGGGGAGTGCAGCTGGTTGATCCGGGCGGATTACCGCAGGATTTTGGTGACGAACCGCTGCTGATTGCAAGACGACTGCAAGTGCCTGTAGTGGTTGGCGAGGATCGCTATGAGGCCGGTCGCTTTGCGGAAGCGCGAATCCGTGCGCAGGTTCATTTACTGGATGACGGGTTTCAACACCGCGGGTTGGTGCGCGATTTCGATATTGTGCTGGTGACACCGGAAGATGCGCGCGATCGCTTGCTCCCCGGGGGACGGCTGCGGGAACCTTTGCGTTCTCTGCATCGAGCGGATGCAGTAGGGCTGACCAGTGGTGCCTCGGCGGAATCGTTTCCGCTTGCGCACAAGATGGTATGGCGTGTACGCCGCGGAATTGTTCCCCAGAATATTCCACCCCGGCCGGTTGTCTTCTGCGGCATTGCGCGTCCGCAGAATTTTCTGCTGCAATTGCGTGCCGCTGGCATTGATCCGTGTGCGGAGGCGTTCTTCCGTGATCATCATGCTTACAC
>JBAUVJ010000640.1:0-1606 GCA_049583165.1 Candidatus Sulfotelmatobacter sp.
GATCTGCAAAGGTTGTGTGAAAGAGAAGAAGAGAAAATCGCCGCCAACCCGAAATACCGCACCTCACCCCGCACATTGAAGCGACTGGCCGAAGCCCACATGTTCTTCGATGTTCCCGCCGCCAACAGGTTCGTATCAGGGCACGCATTAAGGCGCGCCGAACCAGTCACCAAATCAAGCACGGCTTCAGCCGCTGCTGCGCCCGGTCCCTGGGACACTTTTTCCGTCCGCACCCTAGCCCTAACAATCAACCGCCGCATGGCGCGCGAATTCAACGCGGACAGCCAGAAAATCCGTCAAGCCTCTACCACCGCAGTAACCCGCTCCTTGAACCTCGACCTATCACGCTGGACGCCGCTCCAAAAGCAGTCCCTCGAAAACTGGTCGCTAGTCCTCGCTCAAATCCCGAACTTGGCGCGCTGGACTCCGCAAGACAAGCAGGCGATGGTCAAAATCATCAGCGCCAAGTCCGGACCCGATGAAATGTCCTACCTCCGCCAAACCCAGCACCACACCCGCCTCAGAGCCGAACTCCTCCGCCTGGGCTCGAGCGCATAGCGCGGACGAAGAATGCACGCAGCGGCACCAAAAGGTGCCCAATCTTTCGCGTAGTCGCGAAAAGCAGGATTCCAGAAGCGCAAGCGCCTTTAGGATTTTGATTTTCTCGATCCAGACCCAAAAGCGGGAAGGCACTACTTCCAGTCGCGCCAGATGTCACAAACGCGCGGGCTTCAGCCCCGAGGTGCATGCTCGCAGCATAGACGCGGTGTCCGCCCTCAGCCCGAGCCTCACGCCTCGATTCCTAGCAGTGCAGCAAGTCGCACAGGTCGTAAAGCAACAAAGAGTAAAGGATAAAGTAGGCCATCGGCTTTTCCACCAGCTGCCTTACCCCTTGCCCTACTCTCGCGGGCGGAGCCGCCTGCCAGCGGTGGTGGGTGCGCTTCCGGTGCCGGTAGATGCGCTTACCGGCGCGCCGAATTTCGAAATCGCGGCCACAACGGGCACAGCCCACCGATTTCGCTCTCGCTACGATGCGGGCTCGACAGAAGCATCGAAAACTGTATTTAACAACCGTCTCGAGTGCCATTTCCGGCGTCATCCCCTGCTCAACCAGAACGGCTGACACCAAAACATACGCCCCGCGCTGGCAGGAGTCCAGATGTTTCCACCTTTGGGGAGCTTCCTTTTAAGAGACGCAAATCTCAGGCGCTTCTGATCCCGTCACCTGCTAAAGTCTCCCATGTCACCCGTCCATGCCATACCCCATCGTCCTCTATGACGGCGTCTGCGGACTCTGCAACCGCTTCGTCCAGTTCATCCTTCGCCGCGATCGCAATGCTATCTTCCGTTTCGCCGCGCTGCAAAGCGCGCTAGCAACCCGCATCCTAACCCGCCATGGCGTCAACCCCAGCCATATCGATACGGTGTATGTCGTCGTCAACCACGAACTTGAGGACGAATATCTACTGTCACGCTCCGCCGCCGTTTTCTTCGTTCTCCAACAATTGGAAGGCTTCTGGCGCCCAACTGGGTCGCTCCTTCAACTCCTTCCCAAATTTGTCGGCGACGCGGCCTATACCACGGTAGCCCGCCATCGCTACCGTAT
>JBAUVJ010000641.1:0-4409 GCA_049583165.1 Candidatus Sulfotelmatobacter sp.
GTTCCTGACCTGAACACTGATTGCGAGCGAGCCTGGGTTGGCATGGCACATCTTCAGCGAGAGCGAAATGGCGCTCAGGTTCGAGTGCCCGCCCTGGTTCGCTCAAAAAGCGATTGACACCGCCGACATTGTTAGAGGGGCGATTTATCGTCAACCAAGAATCCCATCCCGTTTCCGTGCTGCTACCCGCCCGAGAATCTGAAACCCAGAGCCCGGATGTCTGGTGATCTTTTCAAAGTGCGAGTAGAATGCCGTCACTTTTGAGATTAAGAGGAAAACAAAGGATAGGGGCAACAATGAAGGTTCTTAGCCGCCTCACTTGTGTTCTGTGCTCCCTCGTGCTGGTTCTGCTAACGTTGACTCGCCCTGCGCGGGCGAACTCCTATTGCGCTGGCTGTGGAGCAGCCATCGCCGGAGTAGCGATTGGCGTTGGAGTAGCGATCGGCGTCGGCATTTACTTCATACATCGCCGCCATACATCACTATCAGGCTGTGTCCAGCAGACTGACGCTGGCCTCCGTTTGATTGCGAAGGATGGCAACAGCTATGAATTGGTAAATGCGCCGATTGGAGTGAAGCCGCTAAAACGTTTTTCCCTGCGTGGTCATAAGGCCAAGTCACCTTCCGGGCATACCTTTCGAGTAGACCACGTTGCTCACGACTACGGCACGTGCAGTCCTTGAGTTCCAGATAGGAACTGAAGTAGTTTTGAGCAGCGTGCCAGGTCGGACGACCCCGTCAGACGTCAATGAGTGTAATGGCGATGTTTCAGCAGTTACATAAATCGTCCGCGTGGTGTACAAATCCACAGACAGCTTCTGACGCGGATAGTCCTAAGCGGAGGTGTTTGTGACTCTTAGCAAACGTTGTTTCGCAGAATTCTTGGGAACGTTCTGGCTGGTATTCGGCGGTTGCGGAAGCGCGGTCTTAGCGGCTGCATTTCCGAACTTGGGTATCGGCTTTGCAGGTGTCGCTTTGGCCTTTGGGCTGACGTTGCTCACCATGGCCTTTACAATCGGGCCGATTTCGGGATGCCATATCAACCCAGCGGTATCAATAGGGCTTGTGGTCGGAAGGCGCTTTCCAGTTTCCGAACTGCTGCCGTATGTCGTGGCGCAGGTTTTGGGAGCAATGGTCGGCTCTGGCGCCTTATACGTTATTGCTAGCGGCAAAGAAGGATTCAGCTTGGCCGGTGGATTTGCCTCGAATGGATACGGTGCCCACTCGCCCAACGGGTACTCGTTGCTGGCGTGTTTCGTGGCAGAGGTTGTACTAACGCTGTTTTTCCTGCTGGTGATACTTGGTTCCACGGACGATCGCGCCCCCAAGGGGTTCGCTCCCATCGCCATAGGTCTGTGCCTCACCCTGATCCATCTGATTTCCATTCCCGTCACGAACACTTCCGTCAACCCAGCACGGAGTACGGGCCCTGCGATTTTCGTCGGAGGGTGGGCAGTGGCTCAATTATGGCTGTTCTGGATAGCCCCAATCGTCGGCGCCGCCTCGGCCGGCGTCATCTACTCCCGGATCTTCGCGGAGGGTCCACAAAAGACAGTTCGCGCCGCTGAGAGGTCGCGCTGACCGGAATTAATTCGTCGCCACATGCGTGGGCGATTTCTTCACCAAGACGGCGAGGACGGGCTTAGTCTGCCTTCGCGCACCCAGCCAGTCTTGCGTGAACTGGTCAGCCGCACCGTGGGATGTAAACACATTCGAATAAAGGTTGAATCGCGGCACATTCCCCTGAGAGGTCCTGTCGACGGCCAGCCTTGTGGTCCTAAACTTGCCATAACTATTGTAAACGCGATTACACTCAAAACCGCGTGACCCCGTATAGAATCGACATGTACAAGGGGGCGAATGGCGATGCCAACTCAGAGCAAACACAAGCCCGAGCAGAATACACCCCAGGCAGCGGCCCACATTGTAAGTGCGCGCCAGATTTTGAACTCTCTGCAGGAAAAGATCGGCGAGCATCCAGAAATCGGCGCGGCCATCACAAAACTGGAAATGGCACTGAATGATCTGGCGATACAGACCGGGTGTCTGTTGTAGCGGCAAAGCATGGTTGCTACAAGTGGTTGACGCTAACCGTCGTGGCTGTTGAAAAACTCAGTTTTCAGAAAATCACGACAAATTTAGGGGATAGAAAATGTCTAGGAAAACCAAAAAGGTCGTTTGTAGGGCGTCCTAGCGCAAAGTTTTTTCGAGCGGTTTTCTGAAATTGAGTTTTTCAACAGCCACCGTCGATTACACTCAAAACCCGGTCGATGAGTGTATCGCGATGTTACGCCAATAGCGGCCTTGGTCGGCGTAAACTTGGTGCCGAGATGCCGCGACCATTGATCTGGATTTCTGAAAAGACTCGCGGTGTTTATCGCAAAAGACCAGCGTGTTCAGAATGCGACTGGGTAGGTGAGCCTCGTCAAATTCCCTTTGGGAAAGCCTACTGCTCGAAAACAATCTGCTGCTGAAGGTTTTGACGCTCACGAATGCACTGGTTCTTCCGACCGACCTCAGTGAGTGTAATTGATTCCATAACAATGTCGGCTCCAAGCTTCGAGTAGACTTTGGGGGTGCAAACCAACCAAAGGCTCGGGAGAAAGGAGCCGAACGATGATCATTATAGGAGCAGACTACCATCCGAGCTTTCAACAAATTGCATGGGTGGACACGAACACGGGTGAGTTTCAGGAACGACGACTGGAACACCGGGAAGAGGCGGAGAGGTTCTATCGCGAACTCAGCCCACAGGGTGCGAAGGTGCGAGTGGGAATAGAAGCGAGTGGTCAGGCGCGCTGGTTTGAGAGGCTGATGGGAGAGATGCAGTTCGAGTTGTGGATCGGGGACGCAGCTGAAATCCGCACGAAGCGAGTACGCAAGCAGAAGACGGATCGCCAGGACGCGCGGCTGATTCTGCGACTGATGATGGAAGATCGCTTTCCGCGGATCTGGGTACCGAGCTGGGAGAATCGAGATCTTCGGCAACTGCTGTGGCATCGGCACCGCATGGTGCAGGCGCGCACGCGCTTGATGAATCAGTTGCAGGCGGTGGCGCTGAACGAAGGTCTGCGGTGCAAGAAGA
This sequence comes from Candidatus Sulfotelmatobacter sp., assembly GCA_049583165.1. Lineage (GTDB taxonomy): Bacteria > Acidobacteriota > Terriglobia > Terriglobales > Acidobacteriaceae > Sulfotelmatobacter. The sequence continues at coordinate 3,086 of JBAUVJ010000641.1, forward strand.
AGTTGTGGCGCGAGGCCGGACGAACCCAGTTGGAATCGTTCCGGTTGGGGCCGTGGGCGAGCCGGCGACGGCGCGATCTGCTGGAGTTGCTGGACCTGCTGACTCCGACGATTGCGGAACTGAGCGCGGCCATCGAGCAGGAAAAGTGTCCCGAGGCGAAGCACCTGGCGACGCATCCCGGAGTCGGTTCCCTGACGGCGTTGGCCTTCGTGCTGATCATCGGGACCGCGGAACGGTTTCAGTGCGGCAAGCAGATCGCGAGCTATCTGGGACTGGTGCCGTCGGAAGAGTCGAGCGGAGATCGGCGACGGCTGGGACACATCAGCAAACAGGGGAACGTGCTGTTGCGTTTCTTGCTGGTGGAAGCGGCGCAGGTGACAGTACGCAGCGATCCGGAGTGGCGCAGCCAGTATTTTCACCTGGCGATGCGGCGAGGACGGAAAATCGCGAAGAGCGCGATGGCCCGCAAGCTTGCGGTTCGTCTGTACTGGATGTGGCGAAAAGGATGTGACTACGAGCAGATGAAAAAGTTCGGTTCGCACGCGGGAGAGCCCGGAAGTCGCCATGGTGTGCAGTTGAACACCGAGTAATTGGTTGGGTATCCCGCTCCTCTTTACGGAGAGGAGTTCGAAGTAGTAATCATGATCGCAGTACGGGATCGAAGAGATGCATGGGTCGGACCGAGTTCCTGACCTGAACACTGATTGCGAGCGAGCCTGGGTTGGCATGGCACATCTTCAGCGAGAGCGAAATGGCGCTCAGGTTCGAGTGCCCGCCCTGGTTCGCTAAAAAAGTGATTGACACCGCCGACATTGTTAGAGAGGCGCGATTTAACGACAGTAATCCACTGGCAATGTCGCCGCGTCGATCCCGGAAGCAGCATTAGCATCTAAAGCGCTCCGCCAGCTTCCGCCTCACCAGAATGTAAATCGGAAGAGGCGACGATAGCAGAGTACCTGCAATCCACAAGGCAAAAACGAATCCCGCAATCTCCTTGATGTCGGTGAGGCGCATGGCGTGTGACTTAAGGTTGTCTTCAACCAAAGTGAGTGCAAGGGAGCCTATTGCAAGCTGCCAAGCTAGAAACTTAAAGCGGTCAGCGATAAAGATTGGGATGGGAACGACAAGAACACAACACAGAAAATAGGCTCCCGCCGCAGCCCGATATATCAACCCAGGAATCGAGTTCCCAATTAGAAGAAATGCAGGCCCGATGGCGATTGCCAGGAAGATGCTAACCCATTCTCGCCAGCGCTTGTGAGGCTTCACGTGAAGCATGTTAGCAGCTGACCGCGTTGTCCGTAGCTTAAATACAAAATTACAG
>JBAUVJ010000642.1:0-2383 GCA_049583165.1 Candidatus Sulfotelmatobacter sp.
ACGCCGATGCTTCCAGAATTGGGTTTGACGATTCATTGATCTACCGCGAAATCGCCCAACCACATACGCAGCGGAAAATACCCATGATTCAAATGATGCGTGAACAGGCTCTGGTGGCATTTCGCGCTTGGGAAAACAAATCCGACAAAGTCGACTATTGAGTCCGTTCGAACGCCCGGCAATTTCAGGCAGGAGGAACGATTGATCGAGCGCTACTTCAAACTTGCCGAGAATCACACCTCCGTGAAGCAGGAGATGCTGGGCGGCCTCACCACTTTTGTCACGATGGCTTATATCATCGTCGTGAATCCCCAGATCCTCGCACAGGCAGGAATGCCGCCCGATGGCGTGGTTTTCGCGACCTGCGCTTCGGCAGCGGTTGCAACGCTAGTGATGGGACTCTACGCTAACTATCCCATAGCGCTGGCGCCGGGGATGTCTCTGAATGCCTACTTCACCTATTCCGTTTGCCTCAGCATGCATGTTCCCTGGCGCACCGCGCTCGCGGTAGTTTTTTGTTCCGGCGTTCTCTTTCTTGTGCTCACGGTGACGCGCGTTCGCGAGCAGATCGTGAATGGCATGCCCGATTGCCTGAAACACTCGACGGCCGCGGGGATTGGAATGTTCATCGCTTTTGTAGGGCTGCGCAACGCAAAACTCGTAGTCGCGAATGCTGCCACGTATGTCGGCCTCGGCAGCTTCGCCGACAAAGAAGTGCAGACCGCTTGCTTCGGGCTGGTCTTGACTCTTATTCTGATGTCGCGAAAGTTCCACGGCGCAATCTTGATTGGTATCTTTGGCACTGCGATTCTCGGGGTGCTTCGCGGAATCGCGAGCTGGCCGACGGCAATTTTCTCGATGCCGCACCCTTCCTCAACCTTTTTGCAACTCGATTTTCGCGGCGCCAGCCACCTCGGCTTGCTCGAAATCCTCTTTGCGTTCCTGTTTGTCGATCTCTTCGACAATGTGGGCACACTTGTGGGAGTGTGCGAGCAGGGCGGTTTCGTCAAGGATGGCAAGATTCCACGGGTGGGTCGTGTTCTCGTTGCAGATGCCGTTGGCACCGTCTTCGGCTCCCTGACGGGAACTTCGACGGTGACCAGTTATATCGAGAGCGCCGCCGGCGTTGCCGCTGGGGCGCGCACCGGGCTGAGCAACGTTGCCGTCGCTGCCCTCTTCATGCTGGCCACATTTTGCTCGCCGCTGGCCACCGCGATTCCAGCCTACGCCACCGCCCCCGCACTGATTTTGGTGGGCGTTCTGATGACACAATCGATCGCGCAAATCGCCTGGCACGATTTCAGCGAAGCCGTCCCGGCATTCATCACGATGCTGGCGACGCCGCTGACCTTCAGCATCGCAACCGGTCTCAGTCTCGGGTTGATCTCCTACACGGTTGTGAAGATCGCGGCTGGCAAGTTTCGCGAGATCAACGCGCTGGTTTGGATCCTCACCATTCTCTTTATTCTGCGCTACGTCTATCTGGCGGCAGCTTAAGCGTCCGCGCTGTGGTTCGCGGAAGCCCGGCCCGTGGGAAAAGATGCAGTTCCCAGATCATTGCTTTCCCAGATAACGGATGCGGCCAGTTAATGCGCGGCCGTTGCCATCGATGTAAGTCGGAACCGGATGACTCGGGTCGAGTATTCCGTTCGCCAGCATGTCATTGGCATGATTGCTGATGTTGTCGAAACCCCCGCGCAGGGCCCAGTAGCGCCCGAGTAGATGAAAGCGCTTTTCGAATTGCAGATTCACGGAGTAGTAGATGGGAAGGCGAAACGTTCCCGGAGGATCGCCTGGAGCGATTTCTCCCTGATCGGTGGTTACATTGAAGGGCAGACCGGTGCGCACCTCAGCTGAATAAACCATATCTACTTTATGGAGGACCGGCAGGTAAAAAAAAGGCAACACTCCCCAGCCGACGAAGCGATTCGGCGTATCCCACGGATAAGGGCCGGGTAACTGCGGGCTCAACAGGGGAATATCCAAACTGAAATCAAACACCTGGTTCGTGTGCGCACGTGACCACGTGTAAGCCCCGAATATTTCGTAGTACTGGCGGAAGCGGTGACGCACGCTGACTTCGAAAGACTCGTAACGGTCGTCGCGTCCATTTTCGAGAAGATAAACGCCGTCCACCGCGCCGCCCATTGTGTTGTAGGCAAAGCCATGCACACCCCGCTTCTCAAGGAACTCCAGCTTCAGAAATACGTCGTCCGGTAATTTCTTTTCCAGTCCCATGCTCCAGTTCAAATAGCGCGGCGCGGCGAGCGTGTTTCGGTCCACCACGAATGTTGTCGGTATCGGCACCGGCGCGGGCTCCTGCGCCGGGGGTGGAACGCAACTGACACTCGTGCCATTTGCCTCCTGCGGACAACCGTTCGAG
>JBAUVJ010000643.1:0-18014 GCA_049583165.1 Candidatus Sulfotelmatobacter sp.
AATCAAATCCCCGCCGGCGAAATTAGCCCTATCGGACTAGCCGTGCTCAATCTCTACCCGCAGCCTTCCAACTCGAATGAATTCAATAACTATAACTTCACAACTGTGACAAATGCACCGGATTACCAGTTCGACATCAAGATAGACCACCAGTTCAACGACAAGCACCGCCTCAACGGCCGCTACAGCCGGAGCTGGAGCAACTTCACCACTCCGCTCACCCTGGGCGATGGTTTCGACAATGACGGGATAGCGAGTGGTGTGACCGTGGCGCAAAACGGCTCGTTCGAATATAGCTGGGCGGTAAACCCGCGGATCATCTGGACCAGCCATGCGGCAATCGACCGGGTGCACGAATTGTCGATTCCGGGTATCCCCACAATCTCCAGTTTCAACGCTTCCCTGCCGAGTGGAACTCAGGGATTGCCTGCGGTGTTCGAACAAGCCAACGGCATCGACAAGATGCCAACGTTCATGATGCAGGGGAACCTGCCGTGGACTGACCTTTACGATCAATGCTGCATTAACACTAGCTTTGCCCATACGCTGTACAGCTACTCGTCGCAGCTAGTGATTTCCAAAGCATCGCATCTGATCAAGATTGGCGGCGAGCAGCGAATTTTTTACAACAATTTCTGGCAGCCGAACTATCCGACCGGGCTCTTAACCTTTACGGATGACGTCACGTCTCCGACTCCGAATAGCGACTTCGACGCCTTTGGAAACACCTCTGGCAACCCACTGGCCAGCCTGGCTTTTGGTTATGCCGACAATGTCAACGCCTCGACTCAGCTGGTAGTAACTCCCTCGGTGGCCAACCGGTCGTTGGAGACAGGGTTTTACATCCAGGACGACTGGAAGGTGACGCCGAAACTCACGTTGAATCTCGGTCTGCGTTACCAGTGGAGTTCGCCCTACACCTCGCGCCACAACCAGCTGGAATTCAGCAATTTCACCGCCGACAGCGGCGTCAACCTCAATACGAGCAGCGTCCAGGCGGCTCTGACGAACCCCAACGGGGCAAACACCAGTGTGAGTTTCCCGGCATCGGAAGAGCTGTTGGGCACGACGCAATTCCCGACTTCTAGCATGAGGACGGTTCCAACCTACCGCAAAGACATTGGACCGCGACTGGGATTTGCCTACCAACTTGATTCCTCGACGGTGGTGCGTGGCGGAGCGGGCATTTATTTTGGAATGAGCCCAGCCACCAATTTCCAGTATCCCGGCTCGGCATTCCGCAAGACCGCTAACTTATTTTTCACCAACGACGACTTTGCCACTCAATCTGCGACGCTGGTAAACCCGTTTCCCAGCGGCTTTACCGGACCGCAGGGTACACAGTATGGCCAGTTTGCCAACTGGGGCTATCAAAACCCGAACGATCTGGGCACGACCGCGGCGCGGGACGCCGACGTTTATCAGTGGAATCTGGGAATCCAGCGGCTGCTCCCCAGCCAGATTGTGCTCGGCGTGGACTACTCCTCCAACCGTAGCACCCATCTGCCCTGGTCCGGCACAAACAACCGGGATTTCCTCCCATCGTCTTTGCTGGCGCAGATTGCAACGGCTGTAACTCCCACCGACTCGCACTGCCAAACGGATAGCTGCGTGAGCAACTTTCTTCAGACCGATGTGGGCAACCCGTTCCAGGCGATGTTCACTGCCCCATGCACATCGACCCCTTCCAATCCCTGCTTCAATGAACCTAATTCGAACTACGGCCAGTCGACCCTGCCCTTGTTGTATCTGTTGGATAAGTACCCGCAATTCGCCGAGGACTTCGAGGGCCTGATGCTGGAGAGCGCAAATTCCTGGTACAACGCGCTGCAGATTCGCTTCCAGAAGCGCACTACCCATCACATCAGTTTCGAAGGCAGCTACACCATATCGAAGGAAACCGATTTTTCGTCGGCAGGCAGAAACAATTGGGTGGGGGCACTCGGAAACGGCCTTCCGCAACAACTGGACAACCTGGCTGCGGAACACAGCATTGGCGCCAGCGACACGCCACAGAGACTCGCGGCTGCCGTGGTTGTAGACCTGCCGATCGGCCGCAAGCAGTGGATTGGCGGCGATATGAACCGCATAGTTGACGGGTTCATCGGGGGCTGGTCGGTGGCAACCATGATCACCCAACAGTCGGGCCAGCCGATGGCCATCGGCATGGCCAACGCGCGCCTGGCTAACGGCAGCCAGCGTCCCGAGGTTGTGTGTTCCCAATTGAAGAGCGGGGCTAGCATGCACGATGTGGCCTTGGACTGGGAAAACGTAGGAGTCGCGCCGACGACCCCCTCCTATTTCAATGCCAACTGCTTTGCCGACCCCGGCGACCAGATTCCGGGCAACGCACCACGGTATTTTCCCGGCTTACGCGTCGACGGGCTCCACAACGCCGATTTGAACCTTTACAAGTCGTTCGTGCCCAGGGAAGGCATGCGACTGGAGCTGCGGGCGGAGATTTTCAACTTCACCAATCACCCACGCTTTGCGCAGCCGAATTCGGGTGTGGGAGGTCCGGATGGGGCAAATCCGTTTTTCGGGACGATTACTAGCGATAGCGTCAACGGGACAGTTCTCGAAACACCGCGCTTCTTCCAGTTCGGATTAAGGTTCGAGTTCTAGCGGGAGGGTCCAGTGCCGACACTTGATCGAGCCGCCGGTAACGATCCTTAGATCAGTACCCGGCGGCTCAGGGCTCAAGTAGTTACGGCTTTTCCTGATAGCGCTGGTATAGCTCGGGACGGAAGACAGTATCTACTTCTCCGGTAACGGCGACCGGGAAATCCTTTTCAAAGGGCAGGCCTTCGATCCCTTCCACCGTCAGCCGCGCCGTGAAACTGGCTGCGTGAGTATAGGTGTGCGTAACTGAGGTTCCTTCGACGCCGGTTCCATCCCCGAAGTCCCAGTGATAGGCGAGTGCAGGTACATGATCCCGGTCAGAAGCGGTATGAGCTGAAAATGTGGCAGGCTTGCCGGCTTCAATTTGTCCGGGGATCTCTACTTTTACGACCGGAGCAGCAGCAGCAGGAATGGAAGTATCGAGGATTTTCATGACTCGCACCGACTGCGGCGCCAGATTGAGAGAAAGCGAAGCGATGTTTTCGGCAATCGGCGAGCCTGAAGTGAAAACGTCGATCACCTGGTTATGACCTGTCGTAAGGCCGAAATCGGCTAGAGAGAACTCGTGCGCGCGTTCTTTTTTCGTCCAGTTGAATACGACTAGAATCGATTGCCGCTTGCTCTCCCGTAGCAGGAAGATGCTGGGCATTTCGTCCTCGGGCGCGTAGCTCATCAAATCCACAGGCTTGGCGGCTTGCCCATAGCGAGCCATATTGAGCAGATCGCGATTCTCGACCAAGGCCATCCGGTCTGCGTCTGCGAATAAGGTAGGCAGGTCGTCGCCAATTTCATACAGCCCTCCCGAGACCGCTGCCAGAGCGATTGAAACCTTTGCCTCATCAAGCGTTAGAGGCCGCTGAGACCTATGGCTTTCGGGAAGAACTTGCCGGGATACTGTGAAAGCATCGGGATCGGCAAGGAAGAAGTTCCGGTTCATGTAATAGCGGGCGGCAATGCCGGGAGCCGCGGTGCGGCTGGACTCGAACGAATGCCCCGTATCGCATGAAATGCGGCCGATATCAACGATGCCCACCGGGTTCAGCATCACGCTGCCATCTTTATCCAACAGCACGCCGTCGCTGACGGCTTCACGAATCGTCTGCAATCCAATTCGTTGCGCTTCGAGCGCGGTGGTGTTCGGACGGTAATAATTGCCCTCGATGGCGCTGTCGTCCATGAAATCGAGCTTGATGTAGCGGATACCCCAATCCTTGGTCAGCGTCGTGTAGGTATCGCGCAAATACTGCTGCGCGTCGGGATTGGTGGTGTCAAGAATGTACAGCGGGTCAAGATCCTTTGCGGTATCGGGAGCTTCGGTGACCAATCCGGCATGGATCGGTTGGCCTTGCGCGTTATGCACCAGCCAATCCTTGTGGTCGGTAAAAACCGAGGAGCGCTCCGCTACCTCGAATGGCGCAGTCCAGATTCCCGGGGTTAGTCCCAACCCGCGGATCTGATATTCCAGCTTCTTCATGCCATGAGGAAATTTGTAGTCTACCGGCGAGGTGTAGTCGCCACGAGCGTATTGATAGCCTTCATCGATGTGGAAGAAGTTATAGCCGAAATTCTTCAGGCGTTCGGCAAGAAATTCCGCGTTGGTGAGAGCCGTGCCCTCGGTGATGCCGAAGTAATAGGCAGTCCAACTCCACCAGCCGATTGGCGTGGGAGCGGTGACTCTTGCACGATGAAGAGCGCGAATAATGTTGCCGTAAGATTCAAGTTGATCGTGATAATCGGACGAGAAGCTGGCCACAACGCGCTCGGAAGCAAGAGTTTTGCCTGATTCAAGGGGAAGGCTGAGCTCAATTTGATCTTCTTTGGGAGAATTCTTCAGGGAGTTCTGCTTGGCGAGTTCGGTTGTGCCTGTGGAATCGACTTCGTAGCCCGTGAGCCCGCCTTGCTTCTCATCCACGTGGAGATGCATGACGGTGAGCCAGTGTTCAGAAGTCAGAGCTCCGAGAAACAAGCTCTGCCGGCTCTTCCGGTTGTAGATGAGCTGGCTACCGACCGCCAGGTGCAGGCCGTCGCTCGCCTGCAAAAGGTCGTGAATTTCCATCTCCGGCCGGTCTTCGCTGAAGCTATCGGACAGAACGCGATCCGAAGATGGTGGTCCATCGAGATTCACGACGGGACTCACGGCTTCGAGCACACGAATGCTTTGCACCGTCGTGGGCGCCGCAGTGCCGTTCCGCACCTGTACTTCGATCTCGGCGAATGCAGGGTGCGAGTGGAGCCGAATCAGACAGATCAAATCCGGATCACCGGGCCTGCCGCTGTGCGTTACCGTAAGTTGTGGCCCTTGCTGCGTATCATTGGGGTCGAAATTGTCCGTGAAAGATGTTTGCTTGACCTCGTGATGCGGGTAACTCGTTGAAGAGATCCAATGATGATTGATCTGGGCCGCGACCCGAGCCGTGATGGCGACGCGCTGATTTTCTTTGGAGCGGAGAGTGTAGGTGTCACCGGGCCGATTCGTCTCGACCACGAGCTGCGCATTTTCGATTTTGGCCGGGGCTGGAGCGTTGGCCGCATTACTCTGGGCTTTCGCTAATGTAAGAGACGATGCCACCAGAAATCCGAGAAGCAGACGAGACGACGCTGTAGAGTGCATGTAACTCAATCCTTCCATGGGGTAGTTCCTCGGCCCATCGAACTCCATTGCTGACGCAGGAAAGTGGACCATTGGCCGCGGTCTCGAAAGGCTTCCGAACCTCCCGCCTTGGTCACGGAGTAAGCGGCCGCGGTATTGGCAAACGCGAGGCAGTCTTCGAGCTTGCCACCACGCAAATACAAATGGATGAAACCGGCGGCGAAGGTGTCGCCGGCGCCGACGTCATCTACAAAATCTACGCGCGGCGGCGGGAGGCTCCACTGCTCATCCCCAGACCGGCAAACTGACAATCCCGCGCCACACTTCACCGCCACGACTTTGGATAGCTTGGCAAGCACATTCAGCGCTCGTGCTAGGTCCGTTGTTCCGGCAATCTTTTTCGCCTCACGTTCGTTCGGCAGAAACACATCGACACATTTCAGAAGATCGTGCAGCTCTGAACCCCCAGGTCCAATTCCCCAGTGATCTTCCGGGTCGTCGTTGGTATCCAGCGATGTGGTGAGACCCGCTTCCTTCGCCTGCCGGAACAAATTCATGATTTGCGGCCGCAGAGCGCGATGCAGAAAGAAGGAAGAGAGATGGAAATGATGGGCCCCTAGGAGGTACTTCATGTCGACATCGGAATATTGCATCTCGAACATCGTGCCCGGATAGGTCAACATGTAGCGATGCTGGCCTTGACCCTGCGTAACAGGCAGCACGACCGTGAGTCCGGTTGGCGTATCACCGCCCTGCTTCACGCGCGTCGTGTCCACACCTATCGCGGAAAGCCGCTCCAGCGCCAACTTTCCTAAGGGATCGCTACCGATCATGGACACAAAGCCGACGTCTGTACCCAGCGCACACAGATTATGCGCGAAAATCGCCGATGAGCTTCCGAGCGTGAAGGTCATGCCGTTGGCTAGGAGTTCTACGTCCGGTGACAGCTGACCGGGAAAACCGTAGAGGATCAAATCCAGGTTCAACTCGCCAACCACGCAGACCTCGATCACCTAATTTTTCCTTTCGCGTTTGAAAGCACCCAGCCACCTTCGGATCAAGAGTGGATGCTGACATTCTGTACCACACGGCTGATCGCGCCATTTGGACTTGGACAATCGGGCCGCAGGTTTGACTGCAACGAAAAAAATAAACCGAGAAGCTGCCCGAAGATTACATCGACGGCTGGGCGATAGTCGTCGTCAAAAACGTCTTGTGAAGATAGCGTCAGATAGTGTTCAGCGAAGGAATCTCTAGCCGCAATACCTGCTCCAGCTACAACGACTCTAGAACGGACGAGTTGCTTCTTACCGATTTCGTCGAGCAGATCCAGTTCGTATTTTTGGACGCGCCGATTACCCGAAAGAAAACAAACGAAGAGCGAGTTCCGATCCAGAGCTGCCATGGGACCGTGGCGTAAACCCAGAACCGATTCCGACATCGTCGAAGTTCTCCCGGCGGTCATCTCCAACAGTTTGAGTGCGGATTCTTTGGCAACAGCCCGTAGAGGTCCCGACCCCACAAAACAGGCTTTGGTATACGCTTCCATGGACAATGCCGCTGCGCAGTCCGCGGCGCGCGGCAGCGTATCCTTGCCTGCCTGCACTATTTTCGACAAGACTGGCTCGTACTGCGCAAGATTGTAAACATGCGCGAGACACTGACCGAACACCACCATGTTGGAGAAGGAACTGGTCATCGCCAGGCCGCGATCGTTGACGGCGTCGTCCAGACAAATGCTTAATACTCGGGGATCGCCTGCGCTTTCACGCAACATTCGGCCATTCGCGTTGCAGGAAACTACGAGGTGATGAATGTTCGCAGATGTTTTTCTAGCATGCTCCAGGACGGCAACACCTTCGGGACTGTCTCCCGATCGTGAAAAAGAAATCCAAAGATATTTCTTCCCAGGAATCAACAGCTCATCCACATGCGTTAGGAGATCCGTGCTGGGGACCGCAATCACTTCACACTGCCAACACCTACGAAGAAGATAAGTCAGAGACTGTCCAATGTAGTCCGAGGTTCCCGCGCCAATGAGGAAAACGGTGGGCTTGGAGACAGCGTTTGCGCCGAGACCTGCTCCAGACAGAAATTCCATGATCGCCGCCTGTTTTCTCCGGAATAATTCGAAGGTGGTTGTCCAGGTATCGGGTTGCTGTGCGATTTCCGCAGGGGTATGCGCCAATCCGCGAGCGGACTTCTCGCTCTCCGGCAGCCTCAGCAATTCAGAAAGTGCGTCCAACCGAAACCTCTCCTCATTCGATTTACAGCAACGCCGCAGTGCGATGCCAGCTAGTTATTGTCGTACCAGAACACTGCACCCTTCTCAATGGCTGGCAGCTTGTAACTGATGCCGGCGTCGCCCACAGTGCCGGTCAAGGGCTGGACTTCTCCGAGAAACGGAAGAAAGAAAGCATGGCCGTGACTCGCGCCGGATATCGTGACTTGAACGTCAGTTTGCGGCGTTTGAACGGGATTCACGCCAGCTTGCAGTCCGGCAAAGTTCGCAAAAAAAACGTACGGCTTGCCATCCACCTGGGAGATCGATGTAGCAATCATAGATGAGGCAACCACGCGAACCGGTTTCTCGGATTTCAAACTATCCAAAAACTCCTGTTCATGATCCACCGACGCTTGATCGACGCTCTTTTCGAGTGCTGCGTAATAATCTTTTCCGGAAAACTTACTGAACTGCACTAGATTTTGAGGAACGCCAAGCTCACCGGCGTCATCTCCAGTAAACAACAGCTTCTTCCCGGCTTGCGCATATTTCGTGAGCAGAGCTCTTTCGTCGTCGCTCACGACCCGCACATCCGGCAGGATCAATGTGGCCCCGTGGAAGTCCGCAAGCGTGCGCGGGGTGACTACCTCAAATTCCAAATGCTTCTGCATGAGGAGAATGAGAATTCCGCGGTAGGAGGAAATAAATTCGTTGGCGTAATAGTTACGCGTCTCCGGAGAAAAATAAACGCCCATTGGGGCGATGGCGGTACGTGGGCGATAGAAAGTATTCTCGTGAGCTTTGATCCAGGCAAAAATTTTCTTGCGGGTCGCAGGATCGTTCGATCCTGCCATTGAGTGTCCCGGCGCATCCCAAAAATTTGCCCCAGTCGCAATCTCCGAAGCGGCCAGATTCAGCATCGCCTGGCTCCGATCGACTTTCTGATCGCCATCCCACGAGTAATTCAGAATCCACGTCGCCTTCCCTTGCGCGAAAGCGCGAAATGAATGCATTCCCACCTGATAGTTGAACCAATTCAGCGGTGTTCTTTCCGATGCCATGTGGCCGCCACTGCCAAACTCATATTCATGAGCGATGGCACCAACTACAGGATACAAACTGTAAACATCAGCTCCCACGCGAGGCGATTCCTCTTCGATGCCGGGATAGATTTCCGGGATCGTCTTGATTGAGGGATTCACGGCCTTTGCATTTGAATCGATTTCCTGCACGAAATCGGTAATAGTTTTGATTCTGAAGTCGACCCACTTACGAAAATTTCCGTCGGAAAAGTCTCCCAGCTTGAGATCTTTCTTTGCGTCAAGGCCTGTTTCCTTTCGGAAGGCCGCCACGGTGTAGTCATCGAAGCTGGCCCAGGTGTCTTCCCAGCCGTCGAAATGTGTCATCCAGTAAGGAATGTCCACATAGATTCCATCGATACCCGTAGCCGCAATCTGACGCACCCGTTCCATGTAGATCTTCCGCCAGGCCGGAGCGTAGGGACTTACCCACACGTCCTCATCCCCTTTGGCAATCCAGAAAGCCGTACCACCGCCAAACAGCGCTGGTTCCCCGTTCAGTTTTCTCTGCAACCAATCGGGATGCTCTTTGGCCAGGGTATGCGGCGTTTTGTCGCCATTTGCCGTAATGCACTCGGTTCCTGCGATATATACGAACGCCTTGTTGCCAACCGCATGCGCCTGCTGAGCAACAGCGCGGATTGCCTTCAACTTTTCTTCGGGATTGACAAAGCTTTCATAGCGCCCGGGAATGTCGTTATCGACCTCGATGCCGAAAACGCCGTCGTCCTGCGCCCTGCGGACGATCTCCAGCGCATTGGTGGTCTTGAGCCCGTAGGCGCCAATGCGGACATAGTTGGTCCAATCCTGGTTGCCCCAATTCTGATCTTCCGGACCAGAACTGGCTCGCAGGCCCGCGGCGAAAAGGACGAGGGCACTCAGACCAGCTATGCGTATGGGGGAAACCTGCGCGTGCTTTCGTATCATTGCGGATAATAACTTTTACTTTCGTAATAAGGCTCTGTCAAGTGTAAAATGGTTGCGCCAGCGTGAATAACCGACTCATAGTGGTTCGCAGGCTACGACGCGGTACGGACCCCAACCTCCGTTTGTCTAAACCCGCGGGGCGTAGACAAAACCAAAGCGCTCACGGTAAAAAGGAGATGCCGAACGCAACGATTTGAGAGCAAAGCTTGTCGAATAGACCTGTGCTGAACGAAGAGCGGCGTCGACATATTCTCGACATTCTGAGTCGCGACGGACGCGTTCTCGTCGTTGACCTGGCAAAGCAGTTCCGCACGTCTCAAGTCACCATCCGTAAAGATCTGGACATCCTTCAGGCTCACGGGCGCATTCAGCGGAGCCATGGCGGAGCTTTGCCGGCCCGAGAGGGCGCGCTGGAAGATCCAACTTTGCGGGAAAAAGAGAAGCTCTATCGGAAGGAAAAGCTACAGATCGCGGCTGCGGCAGCCCGCATGGTGCAGGAAGGTCAAGTGGTTATCCTCGATTCTGGCACCACAACGACGGCCATAGCGCGCGCGTTACGCGAATTTGAGAACCTCACGATCATTACCAACGCGGTAAATATCGCCGCCGAACTGTCGGGCTCCTCCCTCGAAGTGATTCTGACCGGCGGGACTTTGAGGAAAAACTCATTCTCACTCGTGGGGCCTGTTGCGGATGAAACGTTGCGGCGGCTGAACGCCGATATTCTTTTTCTCGGCGTGGATGGTTTCGACGTCGAGCATGGGTTAACCACGCCAAACCTCCTTGAGGCCAAAGTCAACCGGACCATGATGGATGTAGCCAGAGTTGTGGTTGTGGTTTGCGACTCCAGCAAGTTTGGCCGCCGAGCCTTATCCTCGATTGCCGCGCCTTCCGCAATCCACCACCTGATCACGGATCGCGGCATTCGCAAGCAGGACTTGGCAGCGTTGAAAAAATCCGGGATTCAGGTAACTGTGACTTAAACTCCCGGTTCTCTACTTGCCTTGTGCGAGCGCTGCCCCGTGAAACTGCCCGAAAATTCGCTCTGCATTCTTGTGGTAGATCTTCTCCAACACTGAATCCGGAAGGTCCATACCGTAAATCTTCCAACGGCCCTGACCGGGATAGCCCCAGTAATCGAAGTACTCATCCGCGGTTTCCAGCCACCGGAAATGATTGCGGTACATCGCTTCGTCCACCCCATTGTCGGTACCGAACATGATGCGATCCTGATACTTGATGAAGAATTCCCGAGCCCGCCGGGGTTGGCGACCCAGTTCGGCTTCGCGTGCTCCAAATTCAACCATTACATTTGGCAGCGTATCAAGCAGATGCGATACATAGTCCAGGTTCTCGGGACAGTTCGCCATGTGAAGGGCGACAAAGGTTGTGTGCGGATGTTTGGCAAACATGCGGTCTCTCGCGGCCAGGACAGACTCCTTGGTTGGAAATTGTGGTCCGTAAAAACCCCAGTCCGGGTGTTCAGTAAGCTCTTCGTAGCGCTCGTTGGTATTGTTGACGGGATGAAAGAACGCTTCCGGATCGGTAGAGTGAATCGACACCGGAATACCCAGGCGCCCGCATTCCTCCCAGATAGGATCAATTCGCGGATCGTCGATGGCAATCAATTTCCCTGACTTGTCACGGTCGCTCAGACCGAGGTCCTTCAACTGTTTCAGGCCGCGCGCTCCGCGCGAGACCGCGTCATCGAGTTGTGCCACCATCTCCTGGCTGAAGTTCGGGTCGTCGATCTTGCTCCAGTCAATCTGGCTGAAGACCATGAAGCGCCCGGGATAGGGCTTTACCATTGTGTCGATTACATGTTGCAATTTTTCGCCCCACATTCCAGTCAGAATCACTATCGTCTTGACGTTAGTGTTATTCATGATGTCGACGACCCGCTGCGGCGGCATCGGATCGTCGATCCCCATCGCATCGTTCACATGATTGTGAACGTCGATTACGTAGTATTTGGCGCGATCCACATTGTGCTCGGGAGCGTGCAGCATCGAAGCGGGTTGGAAGTCCTTCAGCAGAAGGGTCTTTTTCTGATCGGCATCGGCGGCGGATTTGTAACCGATGTCACTCTGGGGCTGGCTTTGTTGGGGCAACGCGGTCTGCGCAAGGGAGGGAATTACCGTGACAAGAAAAAGACAGCAGGAAACAAGTGTTTTGGCGGGCATCTGAATCCATCCTTGTGCCGATTAAGCTCTTTTTGGACCTGCAACAAAACGACAACAAAAGCAATGGTTCGTAATATACGGAGCTTTCTATATTTCGGCAACCGGGTCGGGAGTTACGATCATCCGCCTTGAATTCCCGCAGGTTGAATCGCAATTACATCGAGGTTCGAGACCGGGCGGCCAGATGCCACGACTGCAACATAGAACGCTTGCGCGGAGCGGGTGAGGAAGCGCTGTGATCGCGATCTGGCCTTGGTACCTATCACTTGAGTGGACGTTCGTAATTTGAAAGTGGGCTCCCGCCGTAGTCAAATCAGTTTGCCGCTGCTTCAATTAGGCAACTTTTTCCATCCACGGATAAAGCCTGCCTCCACAAAACCCTTAACCCTGGCCGAAATCGAAGTGTGTACATCATGATCCCCCGGCGCAAGGCCACGATTCTCTGCATTGACAACCACTCGAACGGGCTCATCGTCCGTAAGGCCTTGCTGGAAAACAACGGCTATGAAGTCCTGGAAGCGTCCGGCGGCGACGATGGGATGAAGTTGTTCCTCGATCACGCAGTAGACGCCGTGGTCCTCGACTATCAGACGTCCGGCACGAACGGCGACATGGTTGCCGCAAGGATGAAGCGTGCCAAGTCGCACGTTCCCATCATGGTATTATCCTCAGACGGCCCTTTGCCGAAGCACAAACTGAGCGGCGTGGACAGCTTCCTGTCCGAGTCGCAGCCTCCGAAGATCCTCTTATCCAAACTTCAGCATCTGCTGGACCGGCCCAAACCGTTCTTCAACCGTTGGCTTGATAGCTGGAAAAGCCGCAATGAAGGGGTAAAGCAATGAATTTATTGAAGCGGTTCCTCCAATCTTGCTCGCATAAATTCACCTGGCCACGCATCGATGCCAACGGCCGCCACTATCAGATCTGCCTGCTCTGCGGAACAGCTTACGAATATGACTGGAGAATGATGCGGCGGACGGAGAGATTGCTGGAAGCAGACACTCACCACGGGTGGGCGGGACTTTCGTAATCTCTCATTCTCCGTAATCAAGCCGCATATTAAACCTTAACGCGATGCCCTACCTTCCCCAACAGCAGGCCTCACGGCGTGCCCCGCGGACGTGCTTTGCAGAGACCACGCCTGCCGTGGTGCGATGCCAGGACGGTTGTCGAGTACCCGGCAAATTACAGATGATCTCTGTCACCGGCGGCCTGCTTTGCTTGTCCAGACCTCTGCACCAGGGATCGCAAGTAAAGTTGATGTTTCTGACCGAAACCGGATCGGTTTTGGGCGCCGCGGAAATGTTGACTCCCATCGCCTGGCATCTCCAGCCCTTCAAGTTTGTCCGGCTATACAACGATGACCAGCAAAGGCTGGAAGCAGCCATTCAATCGTCCCTGGATCGGACTCGCCGCGAGCGAGTACAGATGGAACAACACAGGGCCTGGTAATCTTCTCGTACCAATTATCGAATTCGAGGCAATCCGGAATTCCTAGTTGTTTTTCGATCCTCCGGAAAACTTGGAAAGCCAGAGAGCTAAGGTTTCCGGGGATTTTTGCAGCCATGTCCAGTGCAGCCGGGAACCGGTTTTGCGCAGCAAGTCGTATTCGTTGACTGGGCGGTCGTCCTGCATGGCGGGGGCGTTGACATCCGCCGCGATCACCATGTCGATAGGAACTTCCCTTCTTAGTATGGCCGCAAACTGTTGCTCGGCGGTCGGGTAGGGGCCCCATTCTAGAAGATCAGCTGTGGCACTCGGCGGCATGCGTTTGGCCAGTTCCGCTGGAGATCGGTAGGGTATGGGCCGCTTGCTGGCAAGGTAGTGAATGCCCAAGCCATCGAATGTAGCAAACACGCGAACGTAGGGGAACGACTCTTTCAAGGCGCGGCCAATTGCGGCGGTTGTCACCAAATCGGCGGCCGGGTTCCACTGTTGCAGGATGCCATCCGGGCGCAAGCGCTTTTTAGCAGCCGAATAAAACTCACGCGAGTACAGCAGGCTTGAACCGGCCGCCTGTATTGGCGGGGGCGGATCAATTACGATCACGTCGTACTGTCCTGTGGTGCGCTCGAGGAAACGCCGGCCATCATCTACAACAACGTGCGAGCGTGGCGACTTCAGCAGCTGCGGTGCGTCCGCGTGATAGTACCAGAAAAGGGCGGGAACGCTGGGCACAAGGTCCACCACCGTGGAATCGATTCCCCAGGACAGCATGGAGCGGTGGGTCGTACCCATTCCGAAGCAAATAACCAAGGCATTCTGGGGATCATGGTCGAGGGATGCCAGGGGCAAGGCGGACATCATTTTGGTGATGGGCGTCAGGAAAGTCATGCTGACGCCGTTGACGTAAAGCCCCTTCGCCATTCCCTGACCATTCGCGACGACGGTAGCGGTGCTGTCACGGCGTATCTGCGCCTGAGGAATGCCTTGCAGATAAGTCTGCGTCATGAAGATCAATGGGAGGGACACGAGTGAAATTGTGGAGGAAGCTATGGCGCTCAGAACTCCGAAACGCTTTTCCGACCATGCTCGGAATAAGATGACCCCCGCTATCAGCAACCAAGGAAGAGCAAGCGCTATCAGGGCACTCCGTTCGTCGAGATTCGGCAATAAAACAAATCCACCGGCGAGCGGGCCCAAGATGCAGCCGGCGACATTCACGGCGTACCCAATTCCCGCCCGGTTGGGGTCGCCTTCCGAATAACGGTCGACCAGCCTCGGCGTCAGGAATCCCAGAAGACCGCTGAAGGCCGCGATGCCCAAGGGCACGCGCTCCCACCAGGAAAGCATCCGCAGTCGCGGGTCAGCAGTGAGCAGGGGCAGCAATGCAGCAAGCCACAAGAAGAGCCAAATCAACGCTCCGTCGCTCTTGTGCCGGCGGCTCCAGAATCGATACACGGTAGAACCGATAAACATTGCGGCCAGGTAGACGCCGAGAATGTTCGCGAAGGAATAGACGAGGTTCCCGACATAGATCGCAAACACCCTGGTCCAGATCACTTCAAGTCCCATGCTGGTGAACCCGGTGGCGAACAACAGCCAGAGAGTATTGTCGCGAAATATCTCGCGTAGGGCGGGCGCGCTTTTATCAGAGCTATTCTGTTCCGGTTCGTTATCATCGGTCGTTTGCAGGGATTGCTTGCTCCCGAGCTTGAGGGCGACCGCGCAAACCAATAAGTTAAGCACCATCCCAAATCGCAAGGTGTTGCTAAAACCTAGCAGTTCGATCAGCAATAAGGGGATCAGGGCTCCGGCAACGGCGCCGAGCACGTTGGCCAGATAAAGAAAACTGAATGAACGCCCTGATTCCAGGCGCTTGTTGCTGCGGATAGCAAACATGCCGAGCGGGATAGTTGCGCCCATGCAGGCGCACCATGGAATCAGAGTGCATGCCACCCAGACTCCGGCGGCCACGTAGTAGCCAATGGAGGATAGCGAAAGGCTGTTTCCCACGTGCTCCAGGACGAAGCGGCCAGCCAGTAACTCCAGGGGCACAACGACGGCGGAGACAGCAATTCCCAACTCAGCCATCGCATAAAGGTGCAGCGGCGGCGAGGTAAGACGCCGAGCGTACTTGCGCACTAAGTGCCCCGCGGCCAGCGAACCAACACCTAATCCCGCCATGAAACTGGAGAGCACAATCGATATCATGGGCGTGGTGACGCCAAATTGCGCCATCGCCAGGCGAAGCCAGATCAGTTCGTAGAGAATGCTGCAGAACCCTGAAATAAAGAAGAAGGCGAAAAACCAAGCTGAGGCGAAGCTTCGGCCGCTCGTCGCAACCGTCACTTCTTCTCGCGGCTTCGCCCCATGTTCCGGGGAAAGAACTTCCGCTGGATTCGGCATTGTCTCAGTGCTCACAGGCTACTCCTTAGCGTCAGGAAACTCGAACGATTCGGTTTCGAAGTGCTTGGTTGCGAAACCAAAGGGAATGCTGACTCAAGTCTCGCAGACACTTACAGATTGCAGGGAAAGATGAGTAACTGTCACGGTAACGAAAGTCACCGGCAAGGATGGACAAGCCACGTCTTGCTTCGAGAAGCAACTTAGGTGGGAGACCTGAGAACCAAAATCAAATCGCCCCGCGTCTCAGTTAGGGGTCGTGCGAGCAACTTCGATCGGGCTCGTCTATTTTTTGAAATACATCCATGCAGTAAGGGCCAATAGGACTATCGCAATAATCCAGAGGGACGAATCGTTCATTTCTGTTTTCTTAGCCATGAGCTGCATTTTAATATCGACGGCCGATTTGTGCGAGACCCGCGATTGCCAGGCCAGTTTCCGCGCCGTTCGCTAAATTTGCTTCAAAATCCTAGTGTATCGTCTGCCGACGGCCCATAAGTCGCGGGCACCGGTTTATCGTTCAACCGCAGATACACGCCAAGTTGAGCGCGATGGTGCACCAGGTGATTCAGAAACATCTCCCGGTAAGCCAGAAATCGCGATCCCTCGAAAATCGACTTCCCTTGAAAGCTCAGTTTCCAGTTTTCCGTCCAGGCTCCTTCTGGTGTGGCTTTTAGAGCGGCGCGAACCTTGGTTGCGCCCTCATCGAAAGCGTGCACGAGCTGAGCCGGGGATTCGAACGCCAACGGTTTCATGCTGCCCTTGGAAAAGTCCAGCTCAGGGGTAGTCAGGATCGTCAAGCCGAAGCTGGCGAGCTGGGCAACGTGAGGCGCGAGCTTTTTCAGCGGCATTGATTTGGCATGAGGAGCAAAATCTCCTTTGTCGGCCGGGACGCGCTCCAGAGTCGTGCGCGTCTTTTTCAGTTCTTCATCCAGCTCAAGTAGAAGCAATTCGTTGATCAACATGATCTTCTCCGTTAATGGAGTATAAACGCGATATGTGCAAGCTATACAAGGCGAGCCCAAACCGATGCAAAATTTCTCCGTGCGTCAGCCCGCGGCAACGACTTCATAAGGGCGCATCATTTCATTATCTTCGTGCTCGAGAATGTGGCAGTGCCACACGTAGCGCCCGGGGAAACCTTCGAAAGGAACAATAATCCGAGTCACCATTTTAGAGTGAGCCTGTACCGTGTCTTTCCAGCCCGCCTCATTTGCGCTGGGCGGCTCCGGCGGCCCGAGGAAGTGTAACTCGCGCTTAGTTTGGAAAAGCCAAGGCTCGTAGGTTTGCCGGTCGAGGATTTGAAAGCGCACCAAGTGCAGGTGAATGGGATGAGAATCGTTCGTGGGATTGATCAGCGTCCAGATTTCAGTCGATCCCAGCACCGGCTTTTCCGTGATCGGCATCTTCCAGTGGGAAGCATTCAGGAGCAACATGACTGGATTGCCCGCCTTGTTGACATATTCGTTAAGCGTCAACAAGCGTGTCTGAACGGCTTGCGACTCTGGAATCTTCGGGACCGGGCGCAGGGCGGGTGGCAGCGAACTTGTATCGGTGACCTTCACCGTTGAAACTCGGAATTGCATGACAACAAAAGCGTCGCTCTCAAGAACCAGCTTCGCGCCCCGATGCTGGCTGAAGTCAACGACAAGATCCGCACGCTCACCCGGCGCAATTTCAAGATCCGTGAGCGGAGCCGGTGCGGGCAATAAACCCTGGTCTGTGCCGATTTGATGAAACGGCACGGCCTCCGCGGATCCATTCTCGACAAACGATAAACTATAGATGCGCGCGTTCGAACCATTCAGCACTCGCAATCTATACCTTCTGGGTTCGACATCAAGATATGGAAAGAGCTTTCCATTAACTAGAATGGCATTCCCAAAGATCTCGGGAACCCAGGGAGATTCTGGGTCGGGCGAAACCGGATAGAGAAGCTGCGCATCTCGCGTCAACAGCCGGTCGTAAACTATCAACGGCAACTCGTATTTGCCCTTGGGCAAATTGAGCGCATCCTCTACGCTGTCTCGAATCAGGAACGCTCCCAACAGTCCGGCATAAACATTGAGCCGATTAATCCCCAGCGCATGGTCGTGGTACCAAAGCATGGCGGCATCTTGCTGATTGGGGTAGTAGTAGAGCGAAGATTTCCCGGGCGGAATCCAGTCTTCCGGATAGCCATCGCTTTCTGGTCTAGTTTTCGCGCCATGCAAGTGCACCACCGCGCGAACCGCAGGTTTGTCGGCCTCGGCTCCGTGAATTGTGTGGTCCACGGGCAAGAAATGTTTATTTGGCAGCGCATTCGCCCATTCCACCAGCAGGGGCTCTCCGGAGCGCGTTTCGAACGTTGGACCCGGTGCGGAGGAACCAAAACTCCAAAACCTGGTGGGCGGCAGATCGCGGTGAACCTTGCTGGAAATGGCCTGGGCCTGGATGCGATAAAAAGGGACGCTCAGCTTCGGATCGGTTGGACTGGAGCGATATCCCTGACGCTGCGCGATCTCCGGAATAGGCAGAGGATCGACAAATTGTTTCAGTGTGCC
>JBAUVJ010000644.1:0-2857 GCA_049583165.1 Candidatus Sulfotelmatobacter sp.
GGTCAAGCTGATGTTGTGCAACATATAAGTTGCCAAGATTATTGCGCGTCTTGCTCGAGTTCGGACTCAGTTGCAGCGCGTGTTGGAATGCCTCCTTTGCGTCGGCATAGTCTTTTTCGCCGCTGTAGGCAATCCCTAGCAGGTTGTAACCGGCTACGCTGCCGGGATGCAGCGCGAGTTGTTCCTGAATTTTCTGTTTGGCTTCTTCTACCGATCCTTGGCGAAGCAGCGCTTCCGCATCAGCGAACGGCGACGGGATCGACGCCGGCTTGTGAGCCAGGTTCGGCGCCGCTTTTGTCTGTTGAGCGAATACACGACCGGTGCCGAACGTGAGGCCCGAGGCCAAGAGCAGGACCAATATTCGGAAAAGCCGCGACTCGATATCAGTTATCTGACGCAGAAATGACATGGCCATCAACATTTCGCGCTGCGCTTTAGTTCGCACTACACCGTCGCCTTTGGATCGTGGTTCGCCAAGTCTGCCCGTCAATGTAGCATCTCCAACGCTTGCTCAGCCATTTTGTTCCCTGGTTGAACGAGGAGAAGCTGATGCAACGCCTCTTTGGCTTGCGAATCATTTTTCAAAACAACATACAAGCGCGCCAGGTTCAAATAAGCCTGATCAAAGTTTGGGGCCACGCGGATACAATTCTTGAACTCTTCTTGCGCTTCCGGATAGCGCTGTTGCCGTACGAAAATCACGCCGATATTGTTGAGCGCGTCCGCATAATCCGGCCGCAAATTCGTGGCTTTCGATAAATATTGCAAGGCGCGCTCGAACTGTTCCTGCCGCGCATACAGCATTCCGGCGCCATAATTCGCTTCCGGATTATCCGGCTCCCGTGCCAGCGCCTTGGCCAGTAGCGTCTCAGCCTCGTCGTAATTTCCTCGCCTTCGATACAAATTTCCCAGATTGAGCAGCGCCACCGTATAACTTGGTTGCAAGCGCAATGACTCGTTGAAATGGCCGATGGCATCTTCCGTCTGACCTTCTTCAGCGGCGATCATTCCAAGGTTATTCCAAGCCTCAGGATAATTCGGCTTTAGCTTGACCGCCTGTTCGAGATATCCGCGCGAATCCAGTAAGTTGTTACTTCGAAGGTAGAGAGTACCCAGATTGTAGTACGCCTCGGGAGCCTGCGGTTTCGCGGCGATAACTTGTTTGAACGATGCAGCCGCTTGTTCGAGATATCCGCGCTGAAACAATGCCACTCCATAAGTAAAATCATTTCGCTGAAATTCGCCATCCGGCAGCACGCCCTCGAACGGAAGCGCCTTTTGAATTCGACCGGACGCACTCCGCGGGACCGACATCACATCTTCCTGGATTTGTTTCGGATCGACGCTTCCCTGATAGACCTTAACGATAAGCCCCGATGGATCGATGAGAAACGAAGTTGGAATGGAGAGATCCCGGCGGCGATCAAACAGGTAGCGATAAATGATGTTGTAGATCCCAGCGATTTCCGGCGTCGCGAGCATATTAGGGAAGCGGAGTTCTTCCTTCGTCGCGAACGCCTTCACCGCCCCGAGATCCAACGGATCATCCACGTTGATACCGATGATACGAACACTGCTTTCTTCGAGCGCTAAGTGCCCTTGGCGAAGAATTCGCAACTGATCGACGGCCGCTGCCTCAGTGGTCGTCCAGAAATTAAGAAACACGAAGCCGCCCTGGAACGATCGAAGATCGCGCAAGTTTCCAGCGAGATCGGGCAGCGAAAAATCCGGAGCACTGAGCGGTTCGATGAGCCATGTCTGAACTGAAGCTGGCGATGGTTCCAGCAGCGCCGCCTCGCCAGCCCGCGCCCATGAAGTAGGGGAAGTCGCAAATTCCGTCGCCCGAAAATCCGCGGCACCCTCGACCACTTCCACCCGATGATTTACAGGTACCCGCTCCAGCGTTTGAAACAGCCCGCTCGGCCAACGGATTGTGGCGCGAAGGTCGCCCTCGGCTTCTCCTAATCCAAAGAAGAGTTCTTTCGTATGCTGCGCGAGAAACCCCGAACCCGCCTGCACATACTTGGTTTGCTTGCTACTTTCCGCTTCCACCGTAATTGCCGCTCCAATCGCATCACGATTGCTTTTTGTCCCGCGCAGGCGAAAAGCGATCGAGCGTCCAAGCTCCTTCGCCGTGCTGTGCAGCACGCGGAGTTGCGGCGCATTGCGATTCTTCAGAATAAGTTCCAATCGCCCGTCATGGTCCAGATCGGCGAGCGCGAAGGAGCGGCTATCGTCAGGAAAATCCAAGCCTATGGCGCCCGAGACTTCGGAAAACGTGCCATCGTGATTATTCAAATACAAAACATTTCTCTCGTAGCCGCTCCAGGAAACATCAGACCGAATCAGCTCATTGATCGCATTCCAACCATGTTCATAGCTCGGGGATGGACTCGAGGTCGCGGGCGATTTGCCGACGACCTGGCGCCAGAAAAAACTTCCGAGATCGCGGGTGTCGGCGCCTGAAATATATCCATTCGCAATGTAAAGGTCTGAGTAGCCATCGTGATCGAAATCCCAAGCGTCCGAACCCCAGGCCCACCGGCCCATCTGAACTCCCGCGTGGGAACTCTCGTTTTGAAATGTTCCATTTCCCAGATTCCGGTAGAGCGAGTTTCCACTCGCATGTTGGCGATAAAGGGACCGAATATCTTCTGAGTCTCGCGCATGAAATATCTCTTGCTGAGAAACTCGCAACCCCGCCGCCGACCACATATTCGCAACGTAGATGTCCTGCTTTCCATCGTTGTCACAATCGAACCAGCACGCGCTCATTCCCGCCCCAACATCA
Source organism: Candidatus Sulfotelmatobacter sp. (assembly GCA_049583165.1). GTDB lineage: Bacteria > Acidobacteriota > Terriglobia > Terriglobales > Acidobacteriaceae > Sulfotelmatobacter. Next base: position 2,792 of record JBAUVJ010000644.1, read on the forward strand.
TTCACTTGCGCTTCGGTGGAAACCGCGGTAAATCTGCCGTCGCCATTGTTACGATAAAGATTGTTT
>JBAUVJ010000645.1:0-8683 GCA_049583165.1 Candidatus Sulfotelmatobacter sp.
GCTGAGTGCGAGATTGTATTCCGCACTCGCATCCGCAAAACGATCGTCCGATTCCGCCACCGCTCCCAGAATCGCGTGCAAGCGGTAATTGTTCCCGTCGATCCGTTTCGCGTCCTCCAGAAAATTACTGGCCGCATCCGCCTGACCCAAATTAACCAGAGCCTGCGCCGCGCTCAGATCCAACCCAATGTTGCCCTTCGCCGCCTTGGCCAGCCGCGAATACAAATCCGCCGCTTCCTGCGGCTTTCCCGCAAGCTGGTAGGTGTAAGCCAGCTCCGCTTCCACATCCGTTGTCTTCTTTGGAATCGACTGCAACGTTGCAATCGCTTGATCGAATTGCCCCTGGTCGCGATACTCCCCGGCTACCGCTCGCAGCACCTCAGAATCATTGGGAGCCCGCCGCTTCGCCACGTTCAGATAATGCGTAAACTCATCCATCTGCCCGAGCCGCTCATAGGCATGGGCAATCAGCAAATCCGTGTGCGGAGATCCTTGCAGCATGTCGGAGCGCTTCAGCAACTCCACAGCTTGCGTCGGATCCGAATTCAGCAAGAGCTCGCCCGCCAGCTGCAAGCTGTTCGCGTCTTTCGGATTCGCATCCACCACCCGCTTCAGCAACTGTTCCGCATCCGCATCGCGGCCCATCTTTGCGTAAGTCTGCGCCAGCCCAGCCATCCCGCGCACCGATCCCGGCTGAATCTTGAGCCCACGGTTGTATGCCTCCACCGACGCCCCATATTGATCGTCCAGTCGCTCCGCGTAGCCGAGTAAGAACCACAGTTCCGCATTCTGCGGCGCAGATTTCGCCGCGTGCTCCGCATACCCAACCGCGGCCGCGTAATCATTTCTTTTTAGCGCATCTTCCGCAGCTCGCACCTGGCGGGAAACTTCAATGCTCGATCCCCATCCAAATCCCTGCTCGCCTGAGCCTGATAAATCTGATCCTGATCCACTTGGATTCGCGTTCTCTTGCGGCGTGTCGGCGGCAGCACCCTTCGAGCTCTGGTTTTTAGGCGCAGATGCGCCCTGACCGTTTATGTCGTGCGTCTGAGCCAGAGCTGAACCTAGGAATAAAGCGATGCAAAAGCTCGTGAGCGGAAGTCGGCTTTTCACAGAATCACCACGCTGGATACAAGTCTTTGGAATTACCTCCCGCATAACTAATGTTTGCGGCCCCAATCAGATGCCACTCTCGCCGCGAAGGCTGCTTTTACCGCCCGATTTACCTCCCACATACGAAAAATCGCAGTAAACCCTGGGCGAAATTTCTGAATCCAAGCTGTTCGCTGCGGACTACGGGGAGCGCACAAGGAGCGCACAAATTGTGAGCACTGCCCAAGGTAACTACTCTCGTCCAATTCCTCTTCTTGCAATTGTTCTGGTGGCTCTGGCGGTTCACGGGCCATTGCTGATGATGCAGCTCCCCGCCGGCTCGTTCGACGCAAATTTCCACATGTTTTTTGCCTCGCACTACGCTCACCACTGGTTCAATCCCTGGAATGAAAAATGGTTCGGAGGATTCTCCCAAACCACCTATCCGCCATTGACCCACCAATGGATCGCTCTCCTGTCGAATGTGGTCGGCTTGAAGATGGGTTACATGCTGGTCCAGTTGATCGCCGTTCTGCTGCTGCCGGTGGGAGTATTTCGTTTCGCCAAAATCTGGGTGGATGAGCGCGCCGCAAGCTACGCCGCTCTGGGCTCGGTTTTCCTTGGCGCTTTAGCGTTTCTGGTGTATCAGGCCGGACAGTTGGCCACGGTCGCCTCGGCCGCGCTCTATTTGAATGCACTGCCCTATTTTTACGAGTGGATGACGGAGTCTTCCGGAATCTCCCTGGCCAAGGGAGTCGCTGTGAGCTTGACCGCCGCGGCCGCTCACCACGTCACCCTGATTTTCGGCGTCGTCCTCTTCGCTGGCCCGGTATTATGGACGGCCTATTTGGATGCGCGCGACGAGCGCGTTGCCGGATCAATCAGCGGCGTGATCTGGCGCGCGGCGGCGTTCGGCGTTCTCGTTGGCGCGGGCGTAGGCGTCGTCCTGCTGCCTTATTGGCTGGCCCTCATTCAACATCCCATTCACCAGATTCCGATTCCTCACGACAGCCGCGCCAATTTTCTGCTGAACTCAGTTACCGCAATCAACTACTTCGTGATTCCCTACGGAGCGTTGATTCTGGCGCTGCCCTTCATCGTCATCCGCGGAGCGTCCTCCTCGCGCTGGCGTCCTCTGCTCTTCGGTTTCTGGCTCACTCTCATTTTCGGACTCGGTGGCACCACTCCGCTGCCCAGATGGTTGCTGGGCCGCGCCTACGAAGTCCTCACCTTCGAGCGCTTCACGTTTTGGGCGACGCTCATGGCCATGCCGCTGGTCGGAGTTCTTGCTGTCGACCTTCTCGATCGCTTCCAGTCCAAGGCCGCCGTCGCTCTCGCCCTCGCATCGGTCGGAACTATCGGCGCAGCGCTCTTTTGGCTGAACGCCAATCCCTTCCGTCCCACCGGCACCATCAACGTTCAGCCGGTCATCGCTTTCCTGAATCGCGATGGCCATGACTCTTTCCGCTACATCACGCTAGGATTCGGCAGTGAACTGGCGAAGGTTTCCACGTACACCAACGCCGGCAGCGTGGACGGAGATTACAACTCCGCCCGCCTCTTGCCTGAAATGACTCACTACGGCTCGGCGCAGCTTACCAACGCGAAATTCTATGGCTCCGCCGGCATGGGAGCTTTGCGAGCCATGCTCGAGCACGCCAACCGTTACGGCCTGAAATATATTTTTGTCCACGACCCCTATTACGAGCCGCTGCTTACCTTCGTGGGCTGGCGCAAGATCGAAACCTTTGACAACGGCGAGATCACGGCATGGTCGAAGGAGGACGTCCCTCCCGCTCACCGAATCGATTCGGACGCCATTCCCGCGCCCTGGCAGGGCCTATTGTGGGGCACGTTGCCGATTGGCGTAAGTTTCCTCGCAATTTTGCTCGAATTCTTTTTGCCCGAGACCCGCCGCCGGGTGCCGGTGGGCGTGGGCATTGGTATTCCGGTTCATTCCGAACACCGCCAACATATCGTGGCCTGAGAGGTCGAAATGAAATATGCGGTTCCAGTCATTCTCGTCGCGGTAACAGTGGCCTTGATGGTCCTCGGTTTGTTTGTGACCGCGCAGTCCGGCATTACCGTCGGCGTAACCAAAGGGTCTGCGCTTCATACCGCGCGAGCCGACACGCCTGATCAAGCTCTGAACAATTTGTTGGGCGACGTGCAGCGGCGCAATTGGGACCGCGCCTTCGCCGACGTTTCCACCACCAGCGGAACCAGCGAGCAGGCCTTCATTCAGGACTGGACTGGATCGAATGGCAGCCTGCGTTCATTCTCCGCTCTCGAAGGTTTTGAGTCGCGCCCTCTGCACATTACCAATGACGAAGCCCAGATGCGCGTGAGTTTGCATTTTTCCACGCCCGTTGGTCCTCTGGAAGACGTTCGCGATATTCACTTGATTCGCCAAGGTGACGTTTGGAAAGCCGTCTGGCCCAAAGAAGAAATTTCCTCCGTGCCCGCGCAAGTAATCCCGGTGAACTATCTCCGTTGGGATCTCGTCACCGGCAGCGCCAACGATGAGTGGGGATCGAAAAATGTCGACGCGCCGCACGTCCGCATTATCTCGATGAACGCCGTGGATTCAGCCGAGGGCGCGGTCGTGATGGGAGAAGTCACCAACGAGGACACAGTTCCAGCCTTCGTCACCGTCAATGCCACGTTGGTCGATGCCGCCGGAAATCCTATCGACGAAGAAAGCAGCTTCGACAAAATCTCGCACGTGCTGCTGCCCAAACAAGTCAGCCCCTACCGGATCGACTTTCCAACTCTCAGCTTGAAAAACGTAAAAAATGTTCGCATGGATGTGAAGGCAAGCCTGGTGCCGGCTTCCGCCGATCCCGTCATCGGCGTCATGGACCAGCGAATCGAGTCCGACGCGCAGCGAAAAAGCGTTCTTCACGGCGACCTGTTGAATCAGAGTGGACAAACCGTGAACATCCCGCACGTCATCGCCAGCTTCTACGATAACGACGGCAAAGTGGTCTGGGTCTCAGATGGTTACGTCGATCGAGCCCTGCTGCCGCAATCGTTAGAGGCCTTTGCCGTGGAGATTCCCAAAACCGTTTCGGCAAAAGTACATAGTTTTCACGTGGTAGTGAACCAGTTCAGCCTGGGTAAATCATAGCTGGAAGCTGTCTCGTAAAAGGTTTTGGGTAGGGCACGGCCTCAAGCCGTGCCGCTCGGACGGAAGGAAGACCGGGGCTTTAGCCCCTGAGGCAGGTGCAGTTCAATCGTAAGCAGGAGCGTATGTTGCACTTACTAAAATTCTTCGGGTCAATGTTTTTGGCGGCAGCGTGCGCAGCTGCATGTGCCGCGGCCTGCGCCGCACAAGACTTCCACGTTCCCGAGTCCGCCATTGCCGGAAACGAAGCCACCATCTCCACCTCCGGAAGCGGCAACGCAACGTTCTATCTCATCGGCCCAGGCGTCTCGCGAAAAACCGATGTCACCCTCGGCCAGGAAGTCAATCTTGCTGCGCAGGATTTGCGCAACGCCGGCGACTACCTGGCGATCGTCTGTTCCGGCACATGTCACGGCTCGAATTTCTACGTCAGCGCCGCCAAGCCATCGATCATCACTTTTCTGGTTCACCCTTCCCGCGTGCCGGTAGGGCAGGGAAATGCCGTGAGCGGTGTTGCCTTACCTTTCGACCAGCATCACAACCTGGTGCTGACCACGCAGAACGTCAGCTTCCAACTCACCGCCAAAGATTCTTCATTGTGGTCTCACGCGGCTCAAACGCAGAACGGCGTGGCGTGGTTTCGCACTGCCTCCGGCAAGTCCGCCGGCCCCGTGCAGGTCGTAGCGTCGCTCGGCGATCTCACCTCCCGTCGCGTGCTGCAACAAGTCGCGTCGGACCCCTGCAACCTTCGCATCACCGGCCAGCGCACAAAAACCGGAATTCTCGTGCAAACTGAACCCGTTCGCGACTGCGCGGGAAATGTCGTTTCCGATGGAACCATCGTCACCTTCACTGCAACCGGATCTCAGGGAACCGGCACCGTGGACGCCCCGATCAAGCAAGGCATCGCGCGCGCGCAAATCGACGCGCCCGGCGCCGCTGAAATCTCGGTCGCCTCCGGCGTCGTCATGGGCAACGAAATCCACATCGGAGCCCAGCCATGACTCGAATATCTAAATCCGCCGCACACATTTCATTCGCGGCCCCTGTCGCTGCACTCATGTTGTTGTTCGCCGCTATTCCCAACTCGCACGCCGCCGACACCAATGTCCAAGTCCAGCTGAATACCCAGAAAGCTGGCCCGCGCGAAGTCGAGCCCTTAACCGCGCGCGGAATCCTTCGCGACTATCGCTTCGCCTGGACCAGCATGTCTCAGGCGCTCGAAGCAAATACCCTCGATCCACTCGAAGGCCCATTTTCCGGCGATGCCCGCCAGTGGCTCCGCCAGACCGTCACCACCCAGCAGCAATCCGGCCTGAGCCGCCGCTACCTCGACCAAACTCACCAGTTGGAAGTTGTGTTTTACGCCCCGGAAGGCGATGTGATGGAGTTACATGACACCGCGCAATACCAACTCCAAATCCGCGACGGCGACAAAACCATTCAAGACGAACATGTCACCGTCCACTACGTTGTCCTCATGACCCCCGCCGCCGACCGCTGGGTCATCCGCCAATTACAAGCCGTCCCCCAATTTTAGCGCCCAGTTTAGGCGCTCGGTCTTAACCCGATCTCTTTACAAATCCTTGCACTCACCCATCTTGCTCCTAACGCACTAGAAACTCAGAACCCGGAACCAGAAACCAGAAACTAGAAACCAGAAACTCGCAACTCGAAACTCCCCCCGCACCAACCGCCCAGACCCCGTCCGCATCCTACCTACTCCGCAGGAAGGCCGCAGGAATGGAGTTGTCGATTGCCGAAGTCGTTCTTAGCTTTGACCATGGCGTTATTCATGATGGCGAGTGGGTGCACCACCCCCCGCGCTCATAATATTTTGCCCCAGGGCGCTGAGGCTCCCGGACCTTATCCCAAACTCCTCGCCGTCTACATGCCGTGGTTCGGCAATCACACCCACATGGATGTGGGCTACTCCAGTGAAGATCCCGCGGTTCTTCGAAAACAAATTCAGCAGGCCCGCCACATGGGGATCGCCGCCTTCGTGGTCGATTGGTACGGCGAGAGCAATCCTTTTTCCGATCACAACTTTGCTCTTCTCCAACAGGTCGCCGCCGAGAGCCATTTCCAGGTCGCGCTTCTCTACAACGAAGAACCGGATGAAGATGCCGGTGCAACCGACGCCGCCGTTGCCGCGCTCGACAAGGCCTACAACAACTACTTCGGACCCTCCGCCAAATATCGCGAAACCTATCTCACTTACGAAAGCCGTCCCGTATTCTTCATTTTCCCAAAGCGCGGCAAGGTTAATTGGGATCAGGTTCGCCAGCATTGCAGCGCTTGGGAAAATCCTCCTCTGCTCATTTACAAAGACCAGCCGTCCCCGCAGTACGCCAACGATTTCGCCGGTTCCTATGCCTGGGTGCAGCCCGGCCAGGGTGGATGGTCCCCGAACGGCAGCAACTGGGGTGAAACTTATCTCGAAGACTTTTACAAAACCATGCGGAAACAACCCGGCAAGATTACCGTCGGTGGCGCCTGGCCCGGCTTTGACGACTCTGCCGCCAAATGGGGCCTCAATCGCCACATACAAAGCGCCTGCGGCAAAACCCTGGATGAAACTCTCAACTTTTACCAGCGCTACACTGACCCCGCCCGGCCACTGCCTTTTCTCATGATTGAAACCTGGAACGACTACGAGGAGGGCACCGCCATCGAGCGCCGAACCGCCACGAATTGCGCCAATAACGATAAGAACGATGGGAACGGCAACAATGCGGCCAGCAACAATGGAAGCGGCAGCCTCTAGGCGGATCAGCCAAGCCCGCAATCAGCCGGCCCGCGCGACAACAGTAGAGCCAGTTTTCTCATCGAAGAATTGCCACCAGATTTTCACAGGTGAGCCAGCGGGTCAAAAAACTGACGGGTTAAAAACTATGGATGGCGTCAAGAATTCTACAAAGTGTCTGACCCTGTTATCCCGATTGCTGTTGGGCGGCGAAGCCGGGAACTCCAACAATCACGGCAACAACACTACCGAAGCAATTGCCCAGCTTGCTTTTTCCCTCACTGCCCAGGATTTTAACGAGCTTTGGAGCCTCGCAAACTCCCACCACGTGCTTGCGCGGACCTTTCCCCTCCTGCACCATGTCATGGTGGTCCACGGCGGTGGCGCCAATCGAGACCGCGCCGCCTGGGTGGAGCAGGCCGTAGCAAAGGAGCAGGCGCGTATACAGAACGCTTTATCTTTTCTGCGCCCTATTTGTGAAGCGCTCAAGCAGATCGGCGAGGTAATCGTAATCAAATCCCTCGACCATTGGCCCGACCTGGGAAATGACCTCGATCTCTACAGCAACGCTGAAGGCGCCGATGTCGTGGCCGTCATGACCGAGCGTTTCAAGGCTCGCCCGGACGAGCGAAGCTGGGGCGACCGGCTGGCCAACAAATGGAATTTCATCGTTCCTGGCCTGCCCGAACTGGTGGAAGTCCATGTCTCGCGACTAGGCCAAACCGGCGAGCAAGTGGCGATCACGAATTCGCTGGTCACTCGCGCTCGCACCGTCGAATTCGGCGGCGAATCTGGGAATAGAACTTTTCGCGTCCCCGCCCCCGAAGACCGTTTAATCATTAGCACCTTGCAGCGCATGTATCGCCATTTCTACCTGCGTCTGTGCGACATCGTTGATACCGCCCGCCTCGTCGACTCCTGCGTGGTCGATTACGTCTATCTCAAGTCGCTCGCAGAATCGGCGGGACTTTGGGATGGCCTTGCCACTTACCTGGTCACGGTGTCCGGATACGTCAAGTCGTACCGCGGAACCGGACTTCCACTGCCATCGCTCGTAACCGACTCGGCGCGCTTTGGCAATGAACTGGTGCATTTCCGGAAGAAATTCCTGCGAATCCCCATTTTCCCCCAGGCCGCGCGGCTCTATGCCTCGGAGTGGAAAAGGCTCCTTTTTAACGGAGAACTGTCTAGCACTTTGCGCCTCAGCTTGCTGCCCCCGTTGGCCGCCGCCGCTGCCCTCGAAATGAAACTTACCGGCAGCGACAAAGGCATTTGGTGAGGTAACAGTGCTCTTAGGGAGTTCTCCGTATTGTGGTTGTGCAACTTCTCACCTATGTTGATGGGAGGTTGACAAAAAGGTAAAGGGTTTGGTCGGCGCCGCTCCCATGATGGATTCTGGCGAAACTGACGAAAATGTTTCAGGGTGAGGGAGGAACGGCCAGCGTGGTGCGAATTCTATTGGTAGACGACAATCCGGCGGTGCGGAACTATCTCCGCGCTCTTCTCGAACAACAGGATTCATGGCAGGTCTTCTGCGATGAAGCTCGAACCGGGGGGGAAGCCCTGCAAAGGGTGACGACCAATCCGCCCGACATGATCTTGCTCGATTTTCAAATGCCGGACTTGAACGGCCTCGATGTGGCACGCCAGGTCTCGGAGATTTTTCCCGAGATCCCCATCCTCATGGTCACCATTCATCTCTCCAAACAGTTGACCGA
>JBAUVJ010000646.1:0-24317 GCA_049583165.1 Candidatus Sulfotelmatobacter sp.
CCGATGACTGAGCCCTGAATGCGTCCCGTATCCTGCTGCGGGAAAAAACCTGTCGGCACTATGGAGTAAAGATAAATGCTCAACACAGCGACGAGGATAGTTACAATTGCCGTTACCGGCTGGTGCGCCAGCACCCATCTCAGAGCCTTCGTATAGATCGATAGAAGGCCATCGAAACACCACTCGCTGGCTCGATAGAAGATATTGTGCTTTTCGGTCTTCGAAGGCCTCAAGAACTTCGCGCACATGGTCGGAGTCGTCGTAAGTGAAACGACCAGCGAGATTCCAATGGCGCTACTCAGTGTTACCGCGAACTCCCGAAACAAACGTCCCACAATCCCGCCCATCATCAGCAGCGGAATAAAAACCGCGACCAGCGACACGCTCATCGAAAGAACCGTAAATCCGATCTCCGAGGCCCCTTTGAAAGTCGCTTGCACGACATCCATGCCCTGCTCGACGTAGCGCGTGATATTTTCCAGCACCACGATGGCATCGTCCACGACGAACCCTGTTGAAATTGCCAGCGCCATCAGCGACAAATTGTCCAGGCTGTAACCCAGCAGGTACATTACCCCGAACGTTCCCAGCAGGGAGAGCGGCACTGCAATGCTCGGAATGATTGTCGCCCGCACTGTGCGCAGGAAGAGGAATACGACCATAATCACGAGCGCAATCGAAATCAGCAGTGTTCTCTCGATATCCTTGACCGACGCCCGCACCGTGGTCGTTCGGTCCATGACAACCGAGAGGTGGATTGCTGGCGAAATGGAGGATTGCAGATAAGGCAGCAGGGCAGTCACCCGGTCCACCGTCTCGATGATGTTGGCGTCGGGCTGCCGGAAAACCGGCATTATGATGCCCGGTTTGCCATTGACCAGTCCAAGATTGCGCACGTCTGCCAATGAATCTTCGACGTCCGCCACGTCTCCGAGCCGAACCGGGCCGCCGTTGTTATAGGCCACGATCAGCGGCCGGTATTGATCTGCGGTAAAAAGTTGATCGTTGTCGCTGAAAGTCCACGATGTTGCGCCGCTCGATACCTCTCCCTTGGCTTGGTTCGCGTTGGCCAGATTGAGCGCGTTGCGTACAGTGTCCAAACCGACGCCCAGTTTGTTGAGCAGCATCGGATTGACTTCCACGCGTACCGCCGGCTGCGCCGAACCCCACACAAAAACCTGCCCGACTCCGCTGACCTGCGCCAACTTTTGCGAGAGGATTGAGTCGGCAGCATCGTACATCTGCGGCACTGTCTGCGTATCGGAAGTCAACCCCAACAATAGAATGGGCGAATCCGCCGGATTCACCTTGCGATAAGTGGGATTGCTAGGCAGGTTCGCCGGAAGCTGGCTGCGCGCCGCATTGATGGATGCCTGGACGTCACGAGCCGCGGCATCAATGTTCCGGTTCAGATCAAATTGCAGCACGATTGCGGTGCTGCCTAGCTGGCTCGCCGAAGTCATCTGGTTCACAGCTGCAATCCGGCCGAACTGACGTTCCAACGGGGTGGCTACAGCCGATGCCATGGTTTGCGGATCGGCTCCCGGCAAACTAGCGCCCACGCTGATGACCGGAAAGTCTACCCGCGGAAGCGACGCCACCGGCAAGAAATTGAAGGCAAGAATCCCAGAGAGAAGCAACGCCGCCGCCAACAGCGACGTGCCAATCGGACGCCGAATAAATGGAGCCGAAATACTCATGCTTTCCTCAGCACGTTTAATCCGCCGGCATTTCCTGCGGGATCGGATTACCGATCTTGTACTTCTCAAATCTCTTCGCCAGCCGGTCAAACCACAGGTAAATCACCGGGGTGGTGTAGAGCGTGAGCATCTGGCTGAGAATCAGACCGCCCACAATCGTGATGCCGAGCGGTCTCCGCAACTCCGCGCCCGTGCCAGATCCCAAGGCAAGCGGCAAACCGCCGAGCAGCGCGGCCATCGTCGTCATCATAATCGGACGGAAACGCAGCAAACACGCCTGAAAAATCGCTTCCTCCGGGGGTTTGTGGTCCTCGCGCTCGGCCTCGAGCGCAAAATCGATCATCATGATGGCATTCTTCTTTACGATGCCGATCAACAGAATGATTCCAATCAGAGCCACCACGGTGAGGTCGTTGCCCGTAAGCTGGAGAGCCAAAATTGCACCGACGCCTGCGGATGGCAGAGTGGAGAGAATGGTAATGGGGTGGATATAGCTCTCGTACAAGACTCCGAGCACGATGTAGACAGTGATGATGGCCGCTAGAATCAGGAAGGGCTCACTGGAAAGCGAATTTTGAAATGCCGCGGCCGTTCCTTGAAACGAGGCGTGAACGCTGGGCGGTAATTGGATATCCTTCTCCGCCCGTCGGATGGCTTTTGTCGCCTCGCCCAGCGAAGCTCCCGGAGCAAGGTTGAACGACAACGTCACCACCGGGAATTGTCCTTGATGGTTGTCGGAGAGCGGCGCGCTCCCCGATTGCATCCGCACAAACGTGGAAAGTGGAACCGGGGTGCCGCTGGTCGTGGCCGCAGCCGCATTGGCAGTAGGCGCGCCGGAAACGGGCGTTGCGCTGCTGGGCCGAACATATATGTCGTTCATAGCCTCGGGCGTCTTAGCGAAGCTCGGCAGGACTTCCAGCACCACGTGATACTGGTTCAACTGGGTAAAGATGATCGAAACCTGGCGCTGCCCAAAGGCGTCATAGAGCGTGTTGTCGATAGCCTCAGGAAGGATCCCCATCCGCGACGCCGTGTCGCGATCGATTTCCAGATTCGTCCTCAGCCCGCCGTTAAGCTGGTCCGTGGCAACGTCGCGCAGTTCCGGCGCCGCGCGCAGTTTGTCTACGAGCTTCGGCGTCCATTGCGCCAGTTCCCGTGCATCTACGTCTTCCAGAGAGTATTGAAATTGGGTGCGGCTTACCCGGTCTTCCACGGTCAAATCCTGCACCGGCTGCATGTAGAGCGTGATTCCGTTAATCTTCGCCAGTTCAGGTTGCAGCCGCCGGATAATTCCGGAAGCATCTTCGCGGCGCTCATCGCGCGGCTTCAAGTTGATCTGAATGCGGCCGCTGTTGGGAGTCGTGTTCGTACCGTCTACGCCGATAAAAGAAGACAAGCTCTCCACATCTTTGTCCTGGAGAATCACCTTCGCCAGTTCCTGCTGACGCTGTGACATTGCATCAAAAGAAATATTGTCCGGAGCCTCGGAGATTCCCAGGATCACGCCCGTATCCTGCACCGGAAAGAATCCCTTGGGCACAACTACATATAGGACGAGCGTGAGCACCAGGGTTCCGAACGTGACGAACAAGGTTGCCGTTTGATGCTTCAGCACCCACTTCACCGTGCGGCCGTAAAAAGCGATCACCCGGTTGTAGTAATCTTCCGTGACCTCGTAGAAGCGGCCCTTCTCACCTTCCTTGCGATGCTTGAGCAGTTTGGCGCACATCATCGGGGTCAAGCTGAGCGAAACCCCCGCCGAGACCAGGATGGTCACCGCCAGCGTCACCGCAAATTCGCGAAACAGTCGGCCAACAATGTCGCCCATGAACAGCAGCGGGATCAGCACGGCGATGAGCGAAACCGTTAACGAAACGATGGTGAAACCGATCTGCCCTGATCCTTTGAGCGCCGCATCCAGCGGCGAGTCCCCGGCTTCCAGATAGCGGTCGATGTTTTCGATCATGACGATGGCATCATCCACCACGAATCCGGTGGAGATGGTCAACGCCATGAGCGTCAGATTGTTGAGGCTGTAGCCCAGCAAGTACATCACGCCAAAGGTTCCCACAATCGACAACGGCACGGCGACGCTGGGGATAAACGTGGCCCGAAGATTTCTTAGGAAGAAGAAAATAACGATGACCACCAATACAATGGTCAAGGCCAATTCGAATTCAACATCTTTTACGGACGCGCGGATCGTTGTGGTGCGGTCGGTAAGAATCTGCACGTTTACCGCGGAGGGCAGCGAGGCCTGCAACTGCGGCAGCAGCTTCTTGATCCGGTCGACCACACTGATGATGTTCGCTCCGGGTTGGCGCTGGATGTTGACGATGACCGCTGGGGTCTGATTCATCCAGGCCGCAAGCCGGGTGTTTTCCGTGCCGTCGATTACATTCGCCACGTCGCTGAGCCGCACCGGCGCTCCGTTGTGGTACGTGACGACAATCGGCTTGTACTCCGCACTGGAAAAAAGTTGATCGTTGGCGCCGATGGTGTAGGACTGGCGCACGCCATCGATCACTCCCTTTGCCTGATCCACATTGGCCGCGGCTAGCGCGGTGCGAACATCTTCCAGACTCAGCCCGTAGGAGGCGAGCGCCGTCGGATTAACCTGAACTCGCACCGCCGGCTTCTGTCCGCCACTGATGGAAACCAGACCCACGCCCGGCAGTTGCGAAATCTTCTGCGCCAGCGCGGTATCGGCAAGATCCTCCACCTTGGATAAGGGAAGAGAATTCGAAGTCAATGCCAGCGTAAGAATTGGGGAATCGGCGGGATTAACTTTGTTGTAAATTGGCGGATTCGGAAGATCGGCAGGCAGGAACGTCGCGGCTGCATTGACAGCGGCCTGTACTTGCTGCTCTTCCACATCAATGTTCTGGTCGAGCCCAAACTGTAGCGTAATCACCGAGCTGCCAAACGAACTCGTCGAGGTCATCTGGCTCAGTCCGGGAACTTGCCCGAACTGCCGCTCCAAAGGCGATGTCACCGACGATGCCATTACGTCGGGATCCGCGCCGGGATAGAACGTTACGACCTGAATGGTTGGGTAATCGACTTCAGGCAACGCCGAAACCGGCAATTGCAGAAACGCGACCCACCCCACCAGCAGCACGCCCACCATCAAGAGCGTGGTCGCCACTGGCCTGAGAATAAATAATCGTGAAGGGCTCATGAAGCCGGAATTCCTGAAATTGGAGCATTGCCCCTGCTGGCCGCGCTGGGCGCGTTGCCGGGGCCGCTATCGCGCGGCTCGATCTTGCTGCCAGTCTGCAACTTGTCCTGGCCGTCGGTGACCACCGTCTCCCCGGGATTCACCCCGCTGGTAACGGCAGTCGTGTTGCCTTGCGTTAACGAAACCGTTACGGCACGAGCTTCCACAGTCTTATCCGGTTTCACAGCATAAACATACGCACCGTCGGGACCGCGCAGGATTGCGGCTGTCGGCAGCACGGTACTGCTCTTCCGAGTTTCGAGAAGCAAGTTTGCGTTTACGAACTGGTTAGGCCAAAGTTGATTGTCTTTGTTGTCGAATACAGCTTTCAGCTTAGCCGTTCCAGTCGTCGGATCGATCTGGTTATCAATCGTCTGCAGTTTGCCGGTCCCTAGCTTGGTCTGGTTGTCACGACTGTAAGCTTCCACCAGCAGGGTCGAATTCTTCATGTGCGTGGCCACGGTCGGCAATTCGTCTTCAGGCAGCGTAAAGACCACCGCAATCGGCTGCAACTGCGTGAGGATCAGCATGGGATTGGTATCGGCCGCGTGCACGATATTTCCCGGATCCACTTGCCGCAACCCGACTCGTCCGGTAAACGGCGCGGTAATATTGCAGTAAACCAGTTGAAGCTTCGCGTTATCGATCTGCGCCTGGTCAGTGCGGACCTGACCATCAAGTTGATCGACCGTGGATTTCTGCGTATCCACCTGCTGCTGGGCGATGCTTCCGGAGGGAATCAGCGTGGTGTAACGATCAAGATTCAGCTTCGCATCGCGCAGCGATGCTTGGTCCTTGAACAGTTGAGCCTCCATCTGCTCCAGCTGTACCTGATAAGGGCGTGGATCGATGAGAATCAGCAAATCGCCTTCATTTACGACTTGCCCTTCCTTAAAGTTGACACGCATGATTTGCCCATCGACCCGGCTTTTTATGTTCGCCGTATAGAAAGCTGTCACGGACCCCAATCCAACCAGATAAACGGGTACATCCTGCCTTTGCACCTGGGCCACGGCAACTGAAACCGCCCTGGGACCTGCGGCTTGCGCTTTTTGCTGTTTGGATTCGGCGCCGGCGCAACCGGAAAAAAAGGCGCACACACTAAGCAGGGCGGCAAGAATGAGAGCGCGCGGCGCGCGCAGAAATGTTTGCGGAGAAGAATTCGAAGCTATCATATTCACAGTTTCAGGTAGGTGTAACTTGCTACAAGATTGGCGATGGATCTGCCATTTATTAGACGTATTGATTCTCACTTAGTCGCGGTAAATCTGCTGGCGGAGCATCGCTTTATGCCCGAAGTTCTTCCGCCAGAAACACTGCGCCGTACCAGGACGCACCAGTAACGATGCAATGGGTACAAACCAGCATCAACTGTTACCCGCAACGGGTCAAGATAACGGGAAGTTTTTTACAAATCTTTACGCGCCTTTACCTTCTGTTGACGGTCAGCGCGCTTGCAGTGCTGACGGCGCAGGATGCAAGACTTCATAGGCGGCAATCGCCGCATCATGTTGAAGAGTGAGGCCAATATCATCCAGTCCATTGAGCAGGCAATGGCGAACGAATTCGTCGACTTCGAACTTGGCGCAGAAGCCTCGATCGTCACGCACCTCGCGCTGTTCCAGATCGATGGTCAAGTGGTAGTCATTGATCTCGCTGGCCCGACGAATCAAGTCGGCGACCTGAGCGTCACTCAGGCGCACAGTAAGAAATCCATTCTTTGTACTGTTATTGGCAAAGATGTCGGCGAAAGAAGATGAAATCACCGCTTGAAAGCCGAAATCTGCCAGCGCCCACACCGCGTGCTCACGCGAGGAACCGCAGCCGAAATTCTTTCCCGCAACCAGGATGCTCGCGCCCTGGTACCGGGGTTCGTCAAGGACGAAACCGGCACTCTTCTTCCCATCCGCAGCAAAGCGCCAGTCATAAAACAAAAACTGTCCAAAGCCCGTGCGTTCAATCCGCTTCAGAAACTGTTTGGGAATAATCTGGTCGGTATCGACGTTGACGCGGTCCAGCGAAGCCACGCGGCCACGATGTACTGTAAAAGGTTTCATTTACGTTTCCTTATCCCACCAAGAGGAGAAAGCTTTCCTTAACGTGACAATATCGTGATAGAAGAACGCCGCCAGCTACTGAAACTTCCAATTCCGAATATCCGTGAAATGCCCCTCAATGGCCGCAGCCGCCGCCATCATCGGACTCACCAGATGCGTCCGTCCTCCGCGCCCCTGTCGCCCTTCAAAATTCCGGTTGCTGGTGGAAGCACAGCGCTCGCCCGGCTGCAAAATATCGGGATTCATTCCCAGACACATCGAGCATCCCGACTCTCGCCACTCGAATCCCGCGTCCAGAAAAATCTGGTGCAATCCTTCCTGCTCCGCCGCGCGCTTCACCGTCTGCGACCCCGGCACCACCATCGCGCGCACCTTCGCGCTCACATGATTGCCCTTCGCAACCCGAGCCGCTGCCCGTAGATCCTCAAGCCGCGAATTTGTGCACGATCCGATAAATACGCGGTCGATCCCGATATCTTCAATACGCTTGCCCGGCTCCAGCCCCATGTACTGCAAAGCCAGCTCAGTCGAGCGCCGGTCGGCTTCTTTCAAACTGCCGACCTCAGGCACGCGGCCTGTCACCGGAGCTACCATACCTGGATTCGTCCCCCAGGTCACAAACGGACAAAGTTGAGCCGCATCAATCGGCACTACTTTATCGAACTCCGCGCCTTCATCCGTGGGCAGGCTGAGCCAATTTTCTACGGCTTTCTCCCAATCTTTCCCGCGAGGCGCGCACTTCCGTCCCTCAACATAAGCCAGCGTGGTCTTATCCGGCGCCACCATTCCGGCTCGCGCTCCCGCTTCAATGCTCATGTTGCACAGGGTCATGCGGCCTTCCATCGAGAGTTCGCGAACCGCTTCGCCGGCGTACTCAATCACATGCCCGGTCGCGCCGTCCGTACCGATCTGCCCGATGATCCCAAGCGCCAGATCTTTCGCCGTGACACCTTCCGCCAGCCGCCCGCGCACATCGATCTTCATCGTCTTCGGCGTTTGCTGCGACAGACATTGCGTGGCCAGCACATGCTCCACTTCTGAAGTCCCAATGCCAAAAGCCAGGGCGCCGAAAGCTCCGTGCGTGCTGGTGTGGCTGTCACCACAGACGATGGTCATCCCCGGCTGCGTTAGCCCGAGTTCCGGCCCAATCACATGCACGATTCCCTGCTCCGGCGAGTCCATGTCAAACAGCCGCACGCCGAATTCCTTGCAGTTGGCCTGGAGCGCGGCGATCTGCTTGGCGGCAATGAGATCGGTAATGGGAGTGCCACGTGGTTCGGTCGGGATATTGTGGTCAACTGTGGCCACGGTCCGCGAGGGCTGTCGGACCTTTCTTCCCGCAACCCGCAAACCATCGAAGGCCTGCGGCGAAGTCACTTCATGGACCAGATGCAGATCGATGTAAATGATCGGCGACCGGCCTTCCGGCTGCGCTACCAGATGCGCATTCCAGATCTTCTCGAAAAGTGTTCGCTTTGCAGACATCTCTATTTCCTGACCTATTTCTTGCCCGACAAAAATCCCAGCACCTTGCTGGCAAACTCATCCGAGAAACCAAATCTTGCCTTGGCGCGCGAATACAAATCGACGGCCTTCTTGTCCAGCCAGATCATCGTCGACTTCATCCAGCCATCCTGCGGCCGGGCAAAATAATCGGTGGAGTGCACGGCAACTTTCTCGCCCCGCTCAACCGTGTAGTAGTACAACGCGAGACTTTTGCGAGACTCACCCTCAGGGCACGTGAGGGGATCAGGGAAGCCATGCAACGATCGCTCGTCGGTCGTGAAAATGAGCGCATGATTCAGCAGTGGCGGATACTTGGCCGCGCAACGCGCCATGTTCTTCTCCCACAATTCAAGCGCTCCGCCCCACTGCTTGTTCCATCCTGGATTCAAATACAGAATCAGATTGACCCGCCGGTGCCACTTCGCCTGAAAGTGATGCATCGAGAAATCGGTATGAACATTCAAATAACCGCCGCGCCCCGATTGATGCAGTCCGCCGCCCTCCAACATGGGGTCGGCCATCAGGCCGGGAATCCCAGTCAACTCCGAAATCCACGCCACAAACTCATGCGAGTTCAGTTCATCAGTAACCGCAGCCAGGGCCGGCGGAAAAAGCTGACGTTTCGCCATCCCTAACTTATTTTCGTTGGCGTGTTTGTACTGGGTCCACGCATCGCTTGTAGGCTGGGGAAATTGCCGAGCCATTTCGAGCGCCGCTTCCGGCTCGATAAAATCCTGCAGCAAAATATGCGGGCAAGGCTTATTTTCACGGTACTGCCTGGCTAAAGCCGGCAGTTCTGCCTCCCATTTGTCATAGGGAAACAGCTGGTCATCTTGCCGAATGATGCCGTGAATGGCGCGTGCAGTGGACATTTTCGAGAAACTTACTCCCTTTGTAGATTGTAGCCGATTGAGTGTGCGCCTGGGCACGCTGAAGTCGAGCTAAGTAACTCCTTCAACGCTTCCTAAGGAAGCCGGCAAACGCGAACAGCCTTATTTTCGTAGGCACAATCCATCCCCGCGACTCCCGGCCGTTGGATGACCACCCAACTCACTCCGTACTTATTTTTCAAGCGCAGGAAGTCTGCGAGTTGAAAGTTTTTCCATGGCATCTGATCCTGCACCTGTGCCCACCAAGGATCCGCCAGCGGCGGGAACATGCTCACTACTCCGTTATCCTTCACCGCATCGGCCAGGCGACTCCTCTCCGCGAGGCAGCGAAATCCAACTTCGTCCTCACCGGCGAGGTTCATGTAGTTGGGGTCGAGAGCAAACACTGCATCCGCTGGAGTGTTCTGCCGAACCCAGACGAACGCCTGCTCCCACGGATTTCTGGGTGCGGCGCCCGGCCACTCCACATGGGCGCTCGCAGGAAACAACGAGCGCTGCGCCAAAAACATGCCCGCACTCAACGGCATAAACAACGCCAGCCAGCGCCAGACGCGACCTCGCAGGACATACTCTCCGAGAAATCCGCCCATCAAGACAAACATCACGATGTAAAGAAAATGCAGACTTCGCAGCGGCTGCAGCCGAGCCAGAGCCTCGAAGCGGGCAGGGAGGTCGACCACCACCGCGCCCGTGAGGTAAATCAAACCATAAAAGATGAAGGCCCGGCTTACGCGTTCAACCATTCGCCACTTCCGACGCCGCGCCACGCTCCCAAACCACCAGAACAATGCCAGCGGCGCGACAATTCCCAGCAACTCATACCATGCCCAGTTCTGGATGTAGTGATAAGGGTGCCGCTTGGCAGCTTCGTGATAAGCCGCAGAGGCCGCAGGCGCGAGAGGTATGCCGAGCCACACTAAGCTCGCAAGCCCGGACGTGTTCCCGCCCTTCCAATGAGTTTCCAATCTGTCCAGGACCACAAACAAGAGACAGAACGAAAATGGAAACACCCACATCAGCGGATGCATGCACGCGGCGACGCCCAGCCAGAACAACGCCCAGACATATTTTTTTTCCAGAGTTCGCGCCAGCATGAAGATTCCCGCGAATGCCGCCAGATTTCGCGGATTCAAATACTGATCCATGATGTAAAGTGCGGTCCCGGCAACCGGGATCGTCAACAACGCCGCCACCAGGCAAACTCCTCCCCACCGGGCTCTTTTCGCATTCGAAAACGCACCCGAAAAAAAGAGACCGGACAACTCCCAGCAGGCGAGGAGCAGTAGAAAAATCGACGCCACATGCCAACAGAACAATCCAACCTCCATTGGCAGGTGAGTCGCGCGCAGAGAAAAAGCGACAACATTAGGGAAGAATGTCATGCTGGCGTGCGACTGGAAAAATTCACGCCCGACAGGGAACAACTGAGGTTGCAGGATCTTTTCAACGCCAGGCAGGTAGATCTCCGCATCCTCGGCGAAAGGATGGTATCCGTGCGCCAGCAAGGCGCCGAGCGTCAACAATAGCAACCAAAAAAGATTCAGCGCCTTTTGTTTGAAAGGGAGAGTTTCGCTCATTCGGCGGTGGCGATCGCAACCTGCGGCGGGATTGTCGCCAACCTTCGCTTCCGTTCCATAGCCCATGATGCTACGGCACACGCCGACAGCGTAACAAACTGAGGATCAATCGGCCGCCGGTAATAGTCTTCCGGATGCGTCAAATAATAAATCACAGGAAAGCACAGAAAAACCAGAATGTACGGCAACGCAACCACAGGGTCCATGCGCCAGGCTCGCGACAGTCCTATCAGCGTCAAAAAAGTCAGGCCGGTGCAGAACACTATATTAAAAGGATCTGCCGGCTCTTCTTCCAGATAACGCGGACTGAAGCTCCAGAAACCTGTCCACAAATAAACTACCCGGCGCATGGTTTGCTGAATGTACAGCAGCCGGTGGGAGTTGATGAATGCCAGTCCTTGCTGAAATTTCTTGTTCGTGTAAGCGATCTCGCCGAGTTGCTGGTATTGCTGCCACTCGCTTTCGTTGTCCGAAGGGTGATAGCCCGGAGGCCCCCAGTGCCAGGAGTCCTGATTATTGCCAAAGTAGACTTCTAATCCCAGGCAACTGCGGAACGGAATCACCGTATGAAATGTTTCGTAATTTCGAACGAACCAGGGCGCGACCACAAGTATTACCGCCAGCACCGCTCCCAACCCCGGAGCTAGCCATCGTTTCCCGCTCCTGTAAAGGCGATACCACGCCCATGCGCCGAGAACCGGCGCCACTGACATCACGACCGGATCGGTCAAACCCGCGAACCCGCTCAGCGCGCCGAAGCCCACCCAATGCCACAACGAGGCAGATTCTTCGAGACGCAAAACCAGTAGAAAAATCAGACTCATCAAGAGCGTAGTCAGAGTCGTGGACCAGATAAAATCTGCCGAGAAATAAATTCCGTAGGGAAAGAACGCCCACAACCATCCCGCCCACGCACCCGCGTCTTCTCCAAAATGCTTTCTGGCGATGAAGTAAATCGGGATGCACGTCAGCGCCGAAAATAAACAGTCCAGAGCCAGAGCCGCGATCGCCGAGGCCTTGCTATAAACCCCAAATATTTTAAAGATTCCGGCGAGCAGGTAAGGGAAAACTGGCGCCAGCCACGCCGTTGGTCCAGTTTTGTCGAATAAGGGATTGCTGAAGCCTTCACCCTGCGCGATGGATCGCGCGATTCTACCGGCCTCGCCTCCGCACCGCCAGTAATCGCGGGCAGGGTCAGTACGCTCCGGGTACAAAAAGGACATCACCACCAGCCGCAGCACCAGTGCCACGACCACCATCCCAAAGAGCGCGCTGCGGGCTTTTGTCGCCCCTGTTGGTTCTGTCACCTTCAGTTCTGTCGCCGTTCCAGAGGTACCCATCCGCCCTGATCAAACCCACATACCTAAGCCGAGTTGCGCCAAATGAGCTTCTACTCTGCCACACTGAAACCTCCGAAGTCTGCGTTTCTTACAATTCTTTACTATTCTTCACTCACACAGTTCTCTTATTGGCACTGCTTCACATTCGCGGTCCGCTTGCGACTTTCAGTTGCACTGCGTAGCATCTAAGTTGAGATGGCCGCTGCCCTGATGCCCGAGCGCCTGAGGCCGAAGATGGCCTTCGGCGAAATCATCGCTTTTGCCTACGATACCTTTTGCAGCAACAAGGTGCGCTTCATCCTGACTGCGCTGGGCATGGTCATCGGCACCGCGTCTCTCATTTTGGTCGTCACCATCGGCATGACCGGCCGTCAATTCGTCATCAATCAGATCCAGGCCATCGGCCTCAACGAAATCTCGGCCGAGTATCAGGGAGGCGCTCCACACATCAGCAATTCGAACCCCGATCCACTCACCATCGACGACCTGCACGCCGTCCAGCAGGTCGTACCTGGAATCATCGCCTCTTCGCCCGTGACCCAACTCTCCGATCGTGTCCCGGTCGGCGACGGCAAAGAAAAAGATGTCACCATTCTTGGAGTCAATCCCGAATACGTACGGGTGCGCAACCTGGTGATCCCTTCCGGAAGATTCTTCGATCAGGAGGATTCTCAGGCCCATAACAAAGTCGGTGTCATCACAGAGAAAATGGCAATCGAGGTTTACGGATCACCACAAGCTGCGGTCGGTAAGGTCATCAAGCTCACCGGACTGCCTTTCACTATCGTCGGAACCTTCAAGGAACGCGTGGAAACCTTCGGTCAGTCGGAGATCGTCGATGACACCATGCTGATCCCTTTCTCGGTCAGCCGCTATTTCACCGAGACCGCCAACGTCAAGCTCCTGTATTTCTCCATGGAAGATCCTTCGATGGTGATTCCGGCTACGGCGCAGATTAAGCGTGTCATCCAGTCGCGGCACCGTTCAGAATCTGTCTATGACGTCGCCAATCTCACGGCGCTGCTCGCCATGGCGGATCGCATCGCCACCGGCCTGACCTGGGTGCTTCTTCTAATTTCCATGGTGACCCTGGTGGTCAGCGGCATCGGCATCATGAACATCATGCTGGCCACCGTGACCTCGCGCATCCGCGAGATCGGCATCCGGAAGGCCGTCGGCGCCACCAATCGCGAAATCCGCTTTCAGTTTCTCGCCGAGGCCATCCTCATCTCGCTCATCGGAGGCTTCGCCGGCATCGTCATCGGCTACGCCATCCCTTATTCCGTGCGCTTCCTCACCGAATACCGCATTCCAATCAATGGCCTCTCGGGCGTTGTTGCCATCATCGTCTCTTCGGTGGTAGGCGTAATCTTCGGCACCGTCCCCGCCGCCCGAGCCGCACAATTGGATCCCGTTGAAAGCCTGCGCTACGAATAGAAGTAGCCAGCCCCGCGCAGTTGATCGGATTGAATTGGGTGCCCCATGTCTCGCCGGTTTTGCGAGACATGGGAGATACTCGCAGCTGTAAACTGATACGAATGTTGCTCAACCCCGCCGTTGAAGCCGACTACCCAGAGATCATCGATCTCGTAAATCGCGCCTTCCGCGCTACCGGTCCTTCCGCCAGTTGGAACGTCGAAGCGGGCGTCATCGAGGGCCAGCGCATCAACGATTCTCTGCTGAGAGAAGATTTGGCTAAGAATCCTCCGGTGCATCTGCTGATCCATCGCGATGAAGCCGACGGGACACTTCTGGGAACGGTCAGGCTTGATCCGGCCAAGAGCGGCATCTGGCATCTCGCCATTCTCGCCATCAAGCCCGATCTGCAAAATAGACAACTAGGCCGCACTCTGCTGGCCGCTGCCGAAGAGTTCGCGCAAGAACGCGGGGCTCATCGTATCCATATGACGGTTTTGAATGTCCGGGACACTCTGATCGCGTGGTATGAACGGCGGGGTTATACCCTGACCGGGGAAACGCAACCCTTTCCCTACGGCGACGAACGTTTTGGCATGCCGCTCCGGGACGATCTGCACTTTGTCGTACTGGAGAAAGACATCTCAGCAGGTCGACACTCTTAATCTCGCCTTAGCGCTGGCTGCCCCTCGATAAGGGCGAAGCGTAGGCTTTTTCATCGCCGCCTCACGGGGAAAAAGCGCCGGCGATGCCGTATGCCACGAAAAAGTTGCTTTTTTCACGTACTCCGAAGTAATATGCATTGCGGGACACGATAGACAGTAAGTTTCCCAAATCGGCCCTGTACCGCTAAGTAACTTCCAGACTTGCAGTTCAACTTGTGGAAAACAACATAAAGGGGTGGTTCGTCCGCCTCCGTCCCGGTTCGGAGAGTTGAATATGTCTTGGTACGCGTACTGCCTTACCGAGCACCAGGCCCTTCCCAACGGCACCCGTTCCCGACGCCCTTTCGTAATTGAGAATGTTCAAGGCGTGAATGGAGCCCCTGTCCTCAGCTATCCCAGCGGTGAGTTCGCTGTGATTGTGAGCGAATACGATCCCAATAATGGGGAACTCGACCAGCAAGCGGCCATCGACCACGCCCGCGTCGTCAGCGGCTGCTTCCGTAATTCCACCGTACTTCCCTTCCGTTTCGGAACCATTTTCGAAAGCGATGACGCACTCCGCCAGGCTGTCCGGGTCAACCGGCGAGCCTTCGGCGTAAGCGTCGCCAAACTCCGGGGTAAGTCCGAAATGCACATCAAGTTGACCGTCACCGACGGTTCGCTGCGCGAAGCGATGATCGATGTAGTCCTGCCCGATACGGTCGGCGGCGACTATCTTTCAAAGCTGCGCGTCAAGGCCTCCCGCGAGCGCGAGCGTCAGACCAAGGCCCGCGCCCTGTCGGTCCAGGTCCACAAGCTGTTCAATCCCCTGGAAGAGGAAGTGAGCTGCAAGAAAGTCGCCCCGCAGGGCATGCTGATCGATATCGCCCATCTCATCGATTCCAAATCGGTGGAGAAGTACCAGAACCGCTATAACACCGCCGCAAAGCAGTTGAAAAACTGTCAGGTCGCCATCAGCGGCCCATGGCCTCCATATCACTTCCTGCCTGGGAAGCTGCGTACTGTGGCGGGAAACAGCTAGTTTGAATCTCTTCGAGCCGCCGGTTTGCCGGCGGCTCGAATTGCTTCCGGTCGGAGCATGCACATGCAGTGAATGTGCATCGATCTGCACTCATCGAGCATTCAGACCTTGTCTGGCTTTGTTCGCCAGCTGCAAACTGACTCTCTAACCCATGCAAAATCTTTAACTTACATATGGCGCCGTTTAACAGCGCCTCTTCGTGGCTTTGGCTCGGGAAATGCTCCTTCCTATGCAATGAAAGAGGCCGCAACCTTGAGCAATGACCCTCACTCTCTTCTCTTCGAAACATTTCCCGAAGTGTCGTTCCAACTGGCGGAACGACAACTTGCATAGCCTTTCCTGAAATCACCTACCACTTTGCCTCTTTAAAATGTGGCCCCAGAAATGGGGCCACAGCTTTTTATAGCCGCAGACTGGCTAGAAAATCCTCCACACAAAGTGCGCCAGCAGCGCGAACATCAGTAGCATGAAAACCCCGCCAACCCAGATCAGGAAGTTCAACGTCATCTTGGGATCGTTAATCTGTTTTTTGTCCATTGCCTGACGTTAAGCATGCGCCAGCACCGAATCCATCAGGTTCGCATAGTAGATTAAAAGTGCCTGTCGGGTTAAAAAGTGAAGATCGGCTTTTCCTCGATCGCTCCGGTCAGATACACTTGCCTGCATCTATGGCCAAATTTCCGCTCCCCATCGCCCCGTTCGCCCTTCTGATCCTGATCTCTTCCCCAATTGCCAGCGCCCAAAACCCACCTCAACCGCCACCGGCCGGAATTGCAATGATGGCTGCGCAACAAAACAGCCAGCGCGACCAGCAGAATTTCCCGCCACTTCTCTTGCAGCAGCTCTCCGCGATCAAAGCTGCCGCTTTGAATGACGACTACGCCTACCGCCAACTCACCCATCTCACCGAAAACATTGGCCCCCGTCCCAGCGGTTCGCTCCAGGCTCACGCTGCCGCCGAGTATGTCGCCGCCGAACTTCGCCAGCTAGGCCTCGAAGTTCGCCTGCAACCGGTCACCGTCCCCCATTGGGTTCGCGGTGCGGAAACCGCCTCGCTGGTGGAATATCCCGGAATGGTTCCCGGCACCACGCAAAAGATCGTTCTCACCGCTCTTGGAGGCAGCTCCTCCACCCCCGCAGAGGGCCTTACCGCCGATGTGGTCACCGTCAATACCTTTGACGAGCTTCAAGCTCTCGGGCGCGACAAAGTTGCCGGCAAAATCGTCCTCTTCAACGAACCCTTCGACAAACAGAAAGCCGCCGCAGGATTCGCCTTCGTCTCCTACGGCGAGGCGGTTCGATACCGGGGCGCCGGGCCCAAGGCCGCAGCCGATCTCGGCGCGCTCGCCGCCTTGGTCCGTACTGTCGGCAGCGCTGACTACCGCCTCCCCCATACCGGATTCAGCTTCCCCGCTGGAATTCCCGCAGGCGCCGTTACCGCAGAAGACGCCGACCTGATTGTCCACCTCGCCGCCCAGGGGAAAGTTCGGATGCACCTCATCCTCACCCCGCAAAAGCTTCCCGATGAGACCGGCTACAACGTTATCGCCGACCTCAAAGGCTCCGAGCATCCGGAGGAGATCGTCGTCGTCTCCGGCCACCTCGATTCCTGGGATCTGGGCACCGGCGCCATCGATGACGGAGCCGGAGTCGTCATAGCGATGGAAACCGCCGAGATTCTTCAGCGCCTCCACCTACACCCTGCCCGCACCCTCCGCGTGATCGCTTGGATGGATGAAGAAAACGGGGGCTCGGGCAGTAGAGCCTATACCGCCGAATACTCCACCGACTTCGTCCACCACGTTGCCGCCATCGAGAGCGACTCTGGCGCAGCCCACCCGCTCGGCTTCGAAGTGAAAATCACTCCCGCTGCCCTTGACGCGTTGCACCCGGTTCAAACCGTTCTCCAGAGCATCGGCGCAACCGTCATGCAGCCCAGCACCTATCCTCCCGGCGCCGATATCGAAGCCATGTCTACTGCTGGGGTTCCTGCCTTCGGCGTTATGCAGGATGGCCGGACTTATTTCAATTACCACCACTCCGCCGCCGACACCCTGGACAAAGTCATCCCTTCAGAACTCCGCGAGAACGCCGCCGCCATGGCCGTAATGGCCTACGCTCTGACCAACATGAAAGAACCTCTACCGAGATAGGGATTAAAGACTGCCGCTATAGAAGAAAGAGGAGAGAAGAGATTAGAGAGATCTCTCTCCGCTATCTGCTCGCGTGTCTCGGCCTTCGTGAAACAACACAACTCCAAAAGTTGTTTCTTTCTAATGCACCTCCCAGGTTCATTAGTGGCGAGAAATATGTCCTAAAGTTTTGCCCAAAGGGGCCGATGGCTGGGAGAAGAAACACGCCGCGGTTCCCATAACCCGGGGAACCATCACCATTCACCTCGCTTGAGTATCGAAGTTCCGCGAATTCAACGCGCGACCGGCAGTTTCCGCCGGTTCGTCCCACGAGCACAAGGAGATCGTATGAAAAGACAGGGTTGCATTCTGCACAGAGTAACGCTGGCCGTGTTCGTACTGCTGGCGGTTGGTATAGGGCACGCCCAATATCAGATCAGAGCCACCATCCCCTTCAACTTCACCATCGGAAACCATAGCTACCCGGCCGGAGAATACACTTTCGGATCCGTGCCCTACTCTCACCGCACGTTGATTCTGCTCAACCAAACCGGCCCAGGTCCCGCCTACATCCAAACCGACTCCGCGGATATCAGAGAAACTCCGACCTCCACGAAGTTGGTCTTCAACCGGTATGGCGGAAGGTATTTCCTGTCCCAGATCTGGCGTGAGGGAAGCCAGTTCGGGCAGCAATTGAAGAAATCGTCCGCTGAGATTGAAATGGCCAGGATAGAGGATTCGCCTGCCCAGCTCGTCGCAATCAATGTTGTTCCTCATCGTTAGCGCTGCACCAGCGCCAGCCAAGCACCCCATCCTTTCGTATTCTCTGCGGAAGGATGGGGTTTTAAATTGGGGATTTCTGTCGGATGGAATCGTTGATCCGCGGGGCAGAACAGTTGGCGAATCGTTGTAGATCGAAACTCGGGCCTGCCCGACGCTCCATCTATGCAAAGTAGTTATTACAGGATGGACTGTATCGAATCCCCGACACACCCGCCCATAGAATCCTTTAATCGAGTCAGGAAACGTGAATCACCTGATTTATCAAAGAGTGAAATTCGCAAGATGACGGCCACGATGGCCACCGAGACAGCGATAGAGATGAAAGGAGAAATACTTGAGTCGACGATTTGGAAAAAACGTTGTAGCAGCATTAGTGGCTTGGTCGCTTTTGTTGTTCGTGGCGGCAGCGCCGCAAGCACATGCCGATGACCGGTCAAAGTGCCAACATGCGGTCGAAAAAGCTGAGGCAAGACTGGACAAAGCCATCCACGACAACGGCGATCACAGCCGCGAGGCCGATGACCGGCGCCGCGATCTGAACGCCGAACGCCAACATTGTTGGGATCAGTACCACCAGTG
This sequence comes from Candidatus Sulfotelmatobacter sp., assembly GCA_049583165.1. Taxonomy (GTDB): domain Bacteria; phylum Acidobacteriota; class Terriglobia; order Terriglobales; family Acidobacteriaceae; genus Sulfotelmatobacter. The sequence goes on from JBAUVJ010000646.1 coordinate 18,887, forward strand.
GTGGAATGGAAAAGATCATCGCTGGGAAACCGAGCAAAACTGGGATCGTCACTGAAGCTGAATGCCGCTTTACAAAAGTAACGGTCACACGGTTCCAGCCGAAACCTTGGCAGCAATGTTTCGGCTGGATTCTTTTTCCGGCCAGTCCACTCACTCACCCCCGAAACCACCACACCATTCCTGGTAGTGGCTTAATTTGATTCAAATTCAGCCACTACCACCATTCCTGATTCCTTCGCTTGTTATAACTCGCTTGTTACAATACGTCCGGTTCTCTCAGCGATGCGGTTTGTCAGTCCACTCTTGAAGCACGCGGTGTATCCAACTCTCTATCGCGCAGGCTTGCTTAGCCGCATTGCCCCACCCGGCGGTTATGCGGTCGTGAACTACCACGGCGTTATTCCAGAGGACTATTCCAGCAGCGACAAGTTTCTCGACGGCAACCTGGTGCAGCCGGAAATATTTCGAAAGCAACTCCAATTTCTCAAGACTCACTATCACGTCATCCATCCCGAGAAGTTTCGCGCATCCATTGAACAAGGAGAGCCGCTGCCCCCACGGTCCGTTCTTGTAACCTGCGACGACGGTCTGCTCAACACGCTAACCGGAATGCTTCCCATCCTTCAGAGCGAGGAGGTCCCCTGTCTTTTCTTCGTTACCACGGCATCCTGCAAAAATAATCCGTCGATGCTGTGGTACGAAGAGCTCTATCACTCTATGAGCATCAAGCCTCTGAATGGATTGGCTTCACAACTTCCTCCCGACCCTGGCGCTCAATCATCGCCCCCGGAAAGTTTTCGAAGCCAATGGTGGAATATCGTGAAGCGAGCCTCTCAGCTGGATGCAACAACACGAGCTGACTGGATGGATCGAGTGCGTGCTCGAAGCGGATCAACGCAAATAACCATGCAAATCACCTCGCAGCTCGCCTCCTGCGAGAAACGCTGGCGCTTGTTGCAGCTTCCAGAGCTCAAACAGATCTTCCAGTCCGGAATGACTATCGGAGCGCACACCCGGACGCATCCGGTTTTGGCCCTGTGCAGCGACGAAGAAGCGCGCCGCGAAATTCACGAGAGCAAGCTTGAGATCGAACGCGCGCTTGACCGGCCCGTCTGGGCCTTCGCGTATCCCTTCGGCAACCCCGCCACCATGGGCGAACGGGAATTCCGCCTGGCCCGTGAGTCCGGTTTCTCCTGCGCCTTCCTAAACGTTGAGCACTGGTTGACAGAATCCGGCGGCCCGTTCGCGCTTCCTCGCACCCACGTCACATCGGACATGACCCTCGCCGAATTTGCCGCTCACCTCAGCGGATTTCATGCCCGCCTCCAGCGCGCTGGAGGAAACTAAACCGCCTCGCTTGCGCCTCTGGCCAGAATCCGGCATTCTTGGAGACGCCGTTAGTCTCCTCTTTCTAAACTCAGTACCTCAAAACCTGTGCGCGTAACCGTCCTCAAAGAAATTCCGGAAGACCCCGACCTCTCTGCGGCTTGGAACACGCTGGTCCTCGCCATGGAGAATCCGGAAGTATTCTTCACCTATCAGTGGGCATTGGCTGCCAGCCGCGGTTTCGAGAACCGTTTATCGACCCTCCTTTTTCTCGTATACGATTTCGACCAGCTTGCCGGCGTCGTAGGGCTGGCCATCGACCCCCACTCGCCGCGATCCGCCTTTTTTCTGACCTCCAGTACGGCGGACTACTGCGACATCGTAAGCGCCCCGGCGAATCGCAAAGCTGTGATCCTAGCCCTGTTGGATGAAATTCAGAAACTCGGACTCCACGATCTTGTCCTGGCCAATGTCCCCGCGACCTCCGCTACGCTTCAGGAACTTCCCAGTATTGCCGGATCGCGCCGCTTTTATGTCACCTCGCGCAGCGCCTACAACTGCGGCGTCATTCACATGGCCGGCCAAGCACAGCGCGAAACGGTTCTCCGGTCATTGGCGGTCAAAAACCGCGACTCACGCGCCCTGAAGAAGCTCGCAACCCTCGGTTCGGTTAAAGTGATTCACCTCACCGAGCCGGAGCAGATCGGCGCCAGCCTCCAGTCGATCGTCTCCGCACAGATTTCGCGCTTTCTTGCCAGCAATCGCGTCAGCCCTCTGGTTGGCCCCGAGCGCCGCACCTTCCTGCGGCAGTTGAGCGATTTGCTCTCTCACACGGGCTGGCTCAAGATCAGCCAACTAGAGGTCGCTGGCCGGCCCGTAGCCTGGAATTACGGCTTCCGTTTTGGCGGAAGCTGGTTCTGGTATTTACCGACCTTTGAGATGGAATACGCCCACGTCTCTCCGGGATCCTGCCTGCTTCGGCTTTTGGTGGAAGAGGGAGCAAAGGACGCGTCCCTACAATGGCTCGATCTAGGCCTTGGTGATGAGGCTTACAAGGAACGCTACGCCAACGAGATGCGGGAGACCCGCTACGTCCGTATCTCGCGCGGCTTGCCCAGGCATCTCATCAGCGTGGGGCGCCAGATGATGAACACAACGGCCGCCCGGTTTCCACAAATCGGCGAAAAAGTTCGTGAGGTCAGAACCTCTTACCAGACTGCAATCGATCGCATTCGCGAAACCGGCCTCGCGGCTACGGCGCAATACTCAGCGCACCGCGCTCTGCGATCAATCAATTCGCAGGACGAGGTTCTCATCTTTGAAGCCCCGGTCGCTCACATCAAAGAATCAGACAATTCGAATGCCCATCTCATGCCGCTCACCCGCGAACATTTGGTCGAGGGCTCAATCGCCAACGCTGGCGATGTGCGCACGCTTCGCTACCTGATGCGCTGCGCCCAACGGCTGGCGCAACCCAGCGCAGCCTCCGGGTTTCTGTTGCCCGATGAAACTGGGCGCCCCGTTCATTTTCTCTGGATTCAAAACTACGACGGCTTTCGCCTGTCGGAGATTGGCCATACCATCGACCCCATTTCCGCGAACGCAGCGATGATCTTCGACTGCTGGACTCCCGGCGCCGACCGCGGGCGCGGCTACTACGTCACTGCCATTCGCCAAGCCGCCTGGCAACTACAGCAAGAGGGACGAACCGCCCGAATATTCAGCGGCGCGACCAATCTCTCTTCCCTGCGCGGGATTCTCAAGGCCGGTTTCCAATATCAATTTTCCTTCCTGCGCCGCACCAAACTAGGCCATTCCGTGGTAACCCCCCGGGAAACCGCAACGGCGTTCGCACTGGCTCGAGTATCGGAAAAAATCGCCTGAGATGAAGAATGCCCAGAACCATCTCACAATTGAACTTCCGGCGATTTTGAGGTAGGCACTTCAGGGCAAGACCGAGCCGGCGTCCTTTAGACCTTTATCCTCGATAAAGAGTTGCCTCGCATGCCGCACGGCACATTCGTGCAGCCAGCAGGGCGGTTGACGCATCTTAATTTTGGCGCTTATGATCGTCGTTTGGTCTTTATCTACGAGCGGTTCCGTTACCGCAGAATTTTAGAAGTGACACTATGGATAAGAAGAAGTTAGAAACATTTAAGAAGCGGCTCGAGACACGACAGCAAGAACTTCGGCGCACGGTCTCGCGAACCCAGGCGGACGGTCGCTCCGCCGACGAAGACACCGCTCAGGACATCGCCGACCGCGCTGCCAGCTCCTACACCAAAGAGTTCCTGTTCAGCCAGAGCAACAACGAGCGGCAGTTGCTGCAAATGGTGGATCGTGCGCTGGCGCGAATTCGCGAGGGCAGCTTCGGCGAGTGCATCCATTGCGGCAAAGAAATCAACGCCAAGCGGCTAGAGGCTGTGCCTTGGACGCGACATTGCATCGAGTGCCAGGAGAAAAAAGAGCAGGGATTGCTGGAAGAAGCTCAACAATAGACGATCCCGACCTCGGCTCCTGGCTTTGTTCCTCATCGACTGCGTCCCAAACTCAGCGCCAGTTGCTTGCTGCTCGTCCAAGCCATATCGCTGAATTCATCGCGACCCTCTTTTGACGGGCTCATTTTCATCCTGCTAAACTATTGATTCGCCATATTTGTTGCGCCCTCCATCGCAGACAATAGAAGGGATCTTCGTGCGCGCAGAGACACGCCATCAACTTAAGCAGGATGCTTTCAGCCGGGTAACCATCGGGGCTGCCGAAAAGACCGCTCACTGGAGCGTCGAACACCGAAACACTCTCGCTGTTGCCGTAATCATCGTCGCGGTGATCATTGCCGCGGTTGCCGGTGGATGGTACTACCTGAGCGCACAAAATGAGAAGGCCAGCCTCGATATGACGCAGGCAGTCAGGACTCTCTCGGCTCAACTTCGTCCCGCCGGAGCGCCGGCGCAGCCTGGAGTTCCCAGCTTCACTTCCGCCAAGGAACGCGCCGAAGCGGCGCAAAAGCAATTTCAGTTAGTCATAAACAGCTATCCGCATACCCACTCCGCGGATGTGGCTCGCTACTTTCTAGGTGTGACTTCGGCGACGGAAGGCGACAATACCGCCGCCGAAAATAGTTTCAAGACTGTGGCTTCCACAAGCAACAAAGAGCTGGCATCGATCGCAAAGTTGGCGTTGGCTAGTCTCTACGGCAATACTAACCGCACCAAGGATGCGGTGGCCCTTTACCAGGAGTTGATCAACAAGCCGACAACTTCAGTGAGCAAAGTCACCGCGCAGTTGCAACTGGCAGAGCTGTACCAGGCCACCAACCAGCCGCTCGATGCCAAACGCCTCTTCGAACAGATTAAGAAGGATAATCCCACCACGGAAGCGGGACAGCTGGCGACGCAAAAGCTGGCCGAGTTAAAGTAGGCCGCAAAAAGCGGCTGGCAGAACCGCTCCCCTGAAACATCCAACGTGCCACTAGAAACAACTAAGAGTGCTGGGGTTACCGCGCGCGGTTCAGCGAGTGCTGAACGTTAAGCCAGTTGCAGGTACTCTGGATCAATTCACGCGCCGAATGTGACTCCACGAACTGGAAACCATAACGAAAAGCATTGCGTTGGCGAACCATGGCGTAGACTCTCACCAGACCAAACGGAAGCCCGAATTGCAGTTCGACGAACTCGCCGACGGGAACCTCGAGCTTCAACATGGCCGAGATTCCGGATTCGCTGATGTCCACCGTACGGCCTTTGAGCACTCCGGCCGTCCGCGAATCGATTCTGATCTCAACGTCAAGCTTAAAGCGTGGCCTGCCACGCGCGTCGGCCACTCCTTGCGTCGGCCGGGCAGCGAGTTCATTCCGACCTTCCAATTTCTAAACCCCATCAACGTCATTGGACGCGCTTGATCAGTCCTCGCGTTCACGAAGATCTGTAGTCCTCATCGGTGCAGGAGAGAAAAAGCTTTAGCGCGGGAACTGTTGCGATGAATGTCATTTCACTTTTCCTGAGCGTTGATTAGGATTATCCAATAGAACCGCCACTTAGCGCTTCTGAATTTTGAGCAAGGAAAGCATGGGAAATCTGCGAATCTTGAGGTATGCCACATTGCC